>CANSKS010000023.1 GCA_947647615.1 uncultured Neglectibacter sp. | reverse complement strand
CACTTCCTTGCCTTCATTCTACCATAGCTTTGGCAGGACGTCCACTGTTTTTTAAATGGAAAAGAAGCAAAGCTGTATTGTAGTTCCATAAAAATTCCTTACAAAAGAGGGATTTTCTATTGACAAAATGGTGGATTTCATACATTATAATAATGGGGCTGGTAACCGGTACTGCCTATGTGAAAAATAAGCCTGTTTCGGACAAAAAATATCCATATAAAACCGGAAGGCTGGGGAGCCTGCCGAACAAAGTTCGGCAATCTGGTTTATATGGAATAGAGTTATTATACCCGGCCGCCCTTTCTTTTTGCAAGCTTTTTTTGAAAAGTTGGGTGGTTGGGGATAGCGTTACTTGTAAAGTAGGAATCTCTATTTTTGTCTTCAAATTTCTTGAACAGGGCTGCTCGTTTAAGTTGCAACCTCTTGTAGAAAGAGAAGAGTTGGCAAAAATGGAAAGGAAGGGTTCTTTAAGATGAAAGAAAAAAAGCAAATACCTGCTGCGATATGGTGGGGCGTAATAGGCATAGCGCTAATATCGGTCGCAACACTTCTCTTTTTCCTAATTTATAATCACTCGGGAATAGAACACAGGTTCCCTATGTGGGAAGAAGCCCCGGAAGAGCCAAGAGAACCAGGTTTTGAGAACATTGAAATGGAATTCGTTGGTATTGATTTCGATGTTCCTAGTGGAAACCAGACGGTAGACCAAGTTCTTCTTACTGTAGAAAACACCGGTACAAACCAGGTTGGCTACAGTATGAGATATCATATTGATTATCTCTATGAAGGGGCTTGGTATATGATTTACCAGCCGGAAGAAGTTATGCTGGCGGCGCAAACCCTTGGTCCCGGTTCGGCAGAGTTGAGCTTTTCGGTGCCCACGGGGCTTCTTACCAAACAGGGGCTGTACCGCATTTTTATCGATGGGCTGGGATATTGTGAATTGGACATCTCGATGGACCTGGAAGGATAGTTTCAAAAGCAAATTTTTTGGAAAAATAGTTCTTCAAGAAAGGAAGTCTCTAAAATAAAAAAAGCAAGGTTTTGCTGAGGGCAGCGGCCTCGCTGCTTAGTTTGTTGCTTTTCTGCTCCGCCGCTGTTCCCGCAGGTGCTACTGAAATTCCCGATGACATACAGACTTATTACAAATATGATCCGCATATAAGTGGATCTGGCGGTTGATCTGACCGCCAAATCCATTTGTTACATTGTAATTTTTGATAGGGAGGAGATTTTTTGCAAGAAAGTGGAAAAAAGAAATGGATTGTCTGTGTCGTCGTTACGCTTGTAGGGCTGGTTCTGGCAGGTGCAGCATTTGTCTTTTTCCAGCGTTTTTTCGCCATAGAAAACCAGTTTCCTATGTGGAAGGAAGTAACAGAAATCAAAGAGAATGAGCTGGTGAAACTTACCCTGTTGGAAGTGAGCATTCCTCTTGACCCAAACGACGAGCACGGACAGGGTGTTGCAGTTGCTATAGAAAATAGCAGTGGCAGAGACACAGGCTATGGGAAAGATTATGCTGTGGAATTTTTCTACAAAGATAACTGGTATATGGTTTATGAGCCGCCGGGTTACCCCTTTATGGATATTCCGTTAGAGGCTGGGAAAAAAGACTCGGTAGGCTATTGGGTGCCCAAAGAAACCTTCGCCGAGGAAGGCCTTTACCGCATCCGCGTGAGTAACCTGGGGTATTGCTCTTTTCATGTTGCCTTTGACGAATCTGAGGCAGCCAGTTGGGAAGCGGCATAGTGTTATTTTGGGGAAGCGGAACCTTTCCTTTACTAGGTTCAACTGAATAAATAGCTCACTATAAAGACAATATCATGTGGTTTTCCTGCCCGCTTGGTGTATTTTTGTAAACGCTCCGTTGCAAATATGATGCAATTTCCTGTTACCATAGGGCCGTCACGAAAGGGTATGCTTCGCGGCGGCCTTTTTGGAAATTGGAAAGGAGATCTGGTTGCAATGAGCAAAAAAAGAAAAACAGCGTTGGCGGTTGTCATGGGCCTCTTGTTCCTGCTGCAAATTTCCGGCGTGATTTTGGCAAGGCTCTATTTAAACCCGGAGGCTTATGCCCGAATGGCGGAAGTTATTCGTGAGGGCCCGAGAGAAAATAGCATGTATATAGAGAATTATTGTTCTAGTTGTGCGAGAATTTTTTCTGGCCTTTACCCAGGGGATCTCCTCGGGGTTTTCCTTTTTGACGGGTCAGGGGCAAACGCTCTTTTTTTGGCGGTCTTCGCTGGTATTTACCTTTGGAAGACCAAGAAGAAGCAAGGGCTTCCCTTTTTTGCCTTGGAAGCAGCTTTGGCGCTGTTTTTCCTGTTCTACGAGTTCAGGTCCAATAGCATATTCATCTTGTTTTACCTTGCCGCCCTGTGTGCCGCGGCCAGCTTTTTCCTGTGCAGGTCTCCCGGGGAGCCGCTGCCGCCCTTCCTGCTTGCGGCGGTGGTGCCCGCCTTCTTGATTTTCGCTTTTCAGCTGACATCCTGCTACTCCAAAGTGTGGTTTACTTTTTTTCTGGTACTGCTTACCGACGGGGCCTGCTTTTCCCTTTGGAAAAGGCGGCAAAAAGACCTTTTGCCTTTTTTGCTGTGTGAGGGGAACCTTTTCTTTTTCCTGATGCTCTATTCCAGGGCCATTACCTATGGACCAAGGCCTCGGCTTGCCTTTCATTGGCTTCAGCTGGGCTGCGGAGCCAGTTGGATTTCCTTTGTCTTCTACGGCCTTTTGGCGGCCTCCGTGCTTTTCTTCCTTTGGCGGGAATGGGGGTTTTGGAAAAAGGCGAGAGAGGAGGCTCCATGAATTTTTCCCTATTCGAATTTTCTTTGGCGGAATACTTTAATTGTCTTTTTGGGAATAGCAGCCTTTGGCTTTCTTGCTTTCCGAATACAGCTGCTCTTTCGTTCCGTGGCTATTTTGCTACAGCCGGTGAGCGGATATCCAGTTTAAGCTCAGGGACTACTATGACTGGGATCCTAACGGGAAAGGGGAATTAACATACTTTGACGTTGCGCCAGCGGATTTGTATGAACTTCCTATCGCTGGTTTAGCCCGCTTTTTTGAAACAAAAGGAGAACCTGCCATAACCGCAAGGTGGGAAAAGGAAAACAGGTATGACAGCGATGCAGAATTAACGCTAAAGGGATCTTCGCACACAGAGTAATCGTCAAATCTCCATACGTAAAAGAGCCCCAGCCAGGGGATGAACCTAGGAGGGCCCGTCCGTCGTTTTTTAGATGGACGGGCCTTCTTTTATTTCGTCCAGGAATTTCCATGCTACGTTTGCGAAGCTGCCCTCTCAACGCAAGCTGCAATCGCCCCAGTTTATCGTTTCCCCCTTTGGTTTTACCCAAACTTTACAAAGGCGCGATATTGGATTTGATATTGGAGAGATATTATTTGAGCGCAATTTAAAATAAAAACAGAAAGAGCAAAGGAGCGAGGTAAGATGAAAATTTTTAGGAAGTTTATGGCCCTCAGCTTTATTGGACTGCTGGCCCTCCCGGTATTGACCGGCTGCGGGAACAAAAGCCAGGGCGGAGAAGCGGGCTTTGAGAAATCCGGCGAGATTGGCGTTATCACCCGCGAGGAGGGTTCGGGCACACGAGGGGCTTTTGTGGAGCTGTTTGGCATTGAACAGAAAGATGAAGCCGGTGAAAAAATAGATGCTACCACTGACACAGCGGCGGTCACCGACTCTACCTCTGTGATGATGACGACGGTCGCGGGGGATAAATACGCCATTGGATATACCTCGCTGGGTACCATGAACAGCACGGTAAAAGCCGTCCAAATCGATGGTGTGGACGCCACGGTGGAGAACATCAAAAACGGCACCTACAAAATCGCACGGCCCTTTCACATTGCTACAAAGGACGGGTTGAGCGAGGCGGCACAGGATTTTCTCGACTTTATTATGAGTGCGGAAGGGCAAGCAATCGTGGAAGAAAACGGCTACATTTCCGTGTCCAGCGCGACGCCCTACACGAATGGAGCTGCCTCCGGCAAAATTGTGGTGGCCGGTTCCAGCTCGGTCACCCCGCTCATGGAAAAACTCAAAGAGGCTTATGTGCTGAAAAACCCCGATGTGACCATTGAAATCCAGCAAAGCGATTCCTCCACGGGAATGTCGGATACTATTGACGGCACCTGCGACATCGGCATGGCCTCTCGCGAACTGAAGGATTCCGAAAAGGAAAAAGGCCTTACCTCCACCGCTATCGCTATGGACGGCATCGCGGTCATCGTCAATCACGACAACCCTGTGGCCAACCTTACAAGCCAGCAGGTCCAGGCGATTTTCACAGGAGATGTCACAACCTGGGACGACGCACTGAAATAAGGAAACCGGGCGGCGGAGCTTCGCCGCCTATTCTTCCTGTTAAGGAGAACGACTATGAAGCATATCAAAGAAAATCTGATGGGACTTCTGTTTTTCATGACCGCCTGTGTTTCCATTGCAGCGGTGATCTTGATCTGCATATTCCTGCTTGCCAGCGGCGTCCCCGCTATTGGAAAAATCGGTCTCTTCGATTTTCTCCTCGGCACGAGATGGAAACCGTCCAACGAATTGTACGGGATTCTGCCAATGATAATCGGTTCCCTGTATGTAACGGTAGGGGCGCTGCTCATAGGTGTGCCAACAGGAATTTTGACTGCGACGTTTATGGCGTGGTTTTGTCCGAAGCGCCTGTATGGCCCTATCAAAGCGGCTGTTAACTTAATGGCTGGAATCCCCTCCGTGGTCTATGGCTTTTTTGGCCTGGTGGTGCTGGTCCCGTTTATACGAGATACTTTTGGCGGACGCGGCCAGAGCGTTTTGGCCGCCTCCGTTTTGTTGGGATTGATGATTTTACCAACCATCGTCAGTGTATCGGAAGCCTCTATCCGCGCTGTCCCCCAAAGCTACTATGAAGGGGCGCTGGCGTTGGGAGCCTCTCACGAACGAAGTGTGTTTCACGCAGTTTTGCCCGCAGCAAAACCGGGCATTTTCGCCGGCGTTGTCCTTGGACTGGGAAGAGCTGTGGGAGAAACCATGGCGGTGAAAATGGTGGCAGGCAATCAGCCTGTGATACCGGACAGCATTCTTGAAGGTGTTCGGACACTCACAACAAACATCGTGTTGGAAATGGGCTATTCTGCCGACCTGCACCGTGAGGCGCTGATCGGCACCGCAGTGGTGCTGTTTGTGCTTATTTTGATTATTAATATTTCTCTGTCACTGTTCAAAAGGAGGGAACACTGAATGGGCGAAGCCATACCGCGGCAGCTTCGGGATTACCGGCGCGATTTAAAATCTGTATTCCTGCGTTTGGCCGTATGGTTTGCAGCATGTGCCACCATGCTGGCGCTGCTGTTTATTATTGGTTACATATTAATCCAAGGCATACCGTACTTGCGTCCGGAGCTGTTCAGCCTCTCTTATACAACGGAAAATGTATCCCTGCTCCCCGCGCTTATCAACACGCTGTTTATGACTGTGCTCTCCCTGCTGTTTGCTGTTCCCGCAGGGATTGGCGCGGCGATATATCTCACAGAATATGCAAAGCGGGGCAACAAGCTGGTAGGACTTGTTGCCATGACCGCCGAGACGCTTTCCGGTGTCCCTTCTATTGTTTACGGGTTGTTTGGGTCACTGTTTTTTGTGAAGTTTCTGGGGCTGGGGCTGTCTCTGCTCTCCGGCGCCCTGACCTTGAGCATTATGATTTTGCCGCTTATCCTGCGCACTACCGAGGAAGCGCTGCGGAGCGTACCCGACAGCTACCGGGAGGGCAGCTTTGGCTTGGGGGCCGGAAAGCTGCGCACTGTGTTCCGCGTTGTGCTGCCAAGCGCGATTCCCGGAATTCTCTCCGGGGTAATCCTTGGCATTGGGCGCATCGTGGGAGAATCGGCGGCGCTGATTTTTACGGCGGGAACCGTAGCGGAAACGGCCACGAGTCTATTTTCCTCCGGGCGGACGTTGTCCGTCCACATGTATGCCCTTTCCAGCAATGGGATATACCTGGAGCAGACCCATGCCACCGCGGTTGTACTGCTGGTTTTGGTGATCATTCTCAATGGGCTGTCCAGCCTTGCCGCAAAGAAATTGGGAGGCGAAAAAACAGGATGAATAAGATTTCGGTGGAAAATTTAGATTTGTTTTACGGAAAATTTCAGGCCTTAAAAGGCATTGACCTGCAGGTTCAGGCAAAGGAAATCACTGCGTTTATTGGCCCGTCCGGCTGTGGCAAGTCCACCCTTTTGAAAACCTTGAACCGTATGAATGATTTAGTGGAAGGTTGCTCTGTCAAGGGAAAAATTCTGTTAGACGGAGAAGATATTTATGGAAGCAAAGATACCAGCCTTCTCCGCAAACGGGTGGGCATGGTTTTTCAAAAGCCGAACCCTTTCCCTATGAGCATCTATGACAACATCGCTTTTGGACCCAGAACTCATGGCACCCGTTCCAAGGCGATGCTGGATGAAATTGTGGAGCGCTCTTTGCGGGATGCGGCTATTTGGGAAGAAGTGAAAGACCGGCTCAAAAAGTCTGCCTTAGGCCTCTCGGGAGGACAGCAGCAACGGCTTTGTATCGCCCGCGCTCTTGCCGTAGCGCCGGAGGTGCTTCTCATGGACGAACCCACCAGCGCCCTTGACCCCATCTCTACAGGAAAGATTGAAGAGCTTGCTTTGGAACTGAAAAAAAGTTATACTATTGTTGTCGTAACGCACAACATGCAGCAGGCAGTCCGAATCTCTGACAAAACGGCATTTTTCCTCTTGGGGGAACTTGTAGAAGTGGGAGAAACAGAAAAGCTGTTTTCTATGCCCCGGGACAAGCGCACAGAGGATTATATTACAGGGAGGTTTGGATGATGCGGTCAAAATTTGACGCTCAGTTGGAATTGCTGAACAAAGAAATGATTCTGATGGGGGCGCAGTGTGAAAACGCCATCGCAATGTCGGCAAAGGCCGTAACCGGAAGAGATCTCTCGCTGACAAGTTCTATCTTTTCCCTTGCGGACCGTATGGATGAGAAGGAGCGGGAAATAGAATCTTTGTGCTTGAAGCTGCTTTTGCAGCAGCAACCGGTGGCAAAGGATTTACGGACCATATCCTCCGCGCTGAAAATGGTGACCGATATGGAACGCATTGGGCATCAATCTGCGGACATTGCCGAAATCCTGGAGACGGCGGATATGGAAATACACGGCGACATACAGGAGGTACATGACATGGCTGTGGCTGTCATTCACATGGTGGCCGAAAGCATTGACGCGTTTGTAAAAAAGGATGTCTCCATGGCAGAGGCGGTCATTGCTGCCGACGATGTGGTAGACGCCTGTTTTGACCGGATCCGGAAACTGCTGATGGAACAATTCAGCCTGCCGGAAACGGACGGGGAGCAGACCATGGACCTTTTGATGATCACAAAGTATTTTGAGCGCATCGGGGACCATGCGGTGAATATTGCAAAATGGGTGGTATTTTCCATTACCGGGGAAAGAGGAATATGAGACTATGTGGCTGATTATGGCGATTTGTTCCGCAATACTCGGGGGATTAACCGCGATTCTCGCAAAATGCGGTATTAAAAAGACAGATTCCGACGTCGCAACGGCACTGCGTACCGTGGTTGTACTGTTATTTGCCTGGATCATGGTATTCCTCCTCGGTTCGGTGGGAACTATCGTGGATATCGGCGCAAAGTCTCTTGTCTTCTTGGTCCTGTCCGGCTTGGCCACCGGCGCATCTTGGATTTGTTACTTTAAGGCGCTCTCCTTAGGGGATGTAAACAAGGTGGTCCCCATCGATAAATCCAGCACGGTTTTATCGGTATTGCTGGCAATTCTGCTGTTTGGGGAGACACAGCACTTAGCGGTCAAATTAATTGGTACCATGCTTTTGGCCATTGGCATTTTTCTGATGATTGAACGCAAAGCTTCAGAGGGTGGGAAAACCCGCAAAAGCTGGATGTTCTATGCGGTTCTTTCCGCCATATTCGCGGCCTTGACTTCCATTTTGGCAAAGGTTGGCATCGAGGGAGTGGAATCGAATCTCGGAACTGCGATCCGCACCGGCGCGGTGCTGGTAATGGCATGGCTAATCGTATTTTTGAAGGGCAAGCAAGGGCTGGTGAAAACCATTGACAGGAAGGAGCTGCTGTTCATCGCCCTGTCCGGCCTCAGCACCGGCGCTTCCTGGCTGTGTTACTATTATGCCATTCTAAACGGAGTTGTCAGTGTGGTTGTCCCTATTGACAAGCTGAGTATTCTTGTGACTGTGATTTTCTCCTATGTAGTCTTGAAAGAAAAATTGAGCCGCAAATCTCTTTGCGGACTGATAATAATGGTCGTTGGAACTTTGGCCATGGCCATATGGGCATGAACAATAAGGTGATAATATGATTTTTTGTGTAGAGGATGACAACAGCATCCGGGATCTCATGGTCTACGCTCTGAATGCCGCCGGTTTTGAAGCTGCCGGTTTTTCGGACAGCATAGCGTTCCGGGCGGCTATGAAGCAGCAGCAACCGGCGCTGGTCCTGCTGGATATTATGCTGCCCGGTGAGGACGGTATTTCCATTTTGAAAGGCCTGCGTTCTCAAATTGCCACCAAAGAGATTCCCGTTATTCTGGCAACCGCCAAGGGCACGGAATATGACAAGGTGGCAGGTCTGGATTTGGGCGCAGATGACTATCTTGTGAAGCCCTTCGGTATGATGGAAATGGTGTCGCGGGTAAAGGCGGTCCTGCGCCGCAGCACCAACCGGGAAGAGCAAAGGCCGTTGCGGTTTGAAGGCTTGGAATTGGAGCCACGGTCCTGCATCGTCCAAATAGATGGCCAGCGCGTAGACCTGACCTTGAAAGAATATAAACTGCTTTTCACCTTTATGGAGAACATTGGCAGAGTGTTTTCCCGCGACCAGCTGCTTGAAATTGTATGGGGGATAAATTACACCGGTGAAACCCGGACGGTAGACGTGCATATTGGGACGCTGCGCACGAAATTGGGCAAATACGGCAGCCTGATCTCAACCGTACGCGGCATCGGCTACCGCATGGAGGGGCAATTATGACAAAACGAATTTGCCGCTCCATCTTTTTTGTTGCCATGGCGGTGTTTCTTTCCTCTGTAGTGCTCATTATGGGTGTGCTGTACGGCTACTTTTCCAATATCCAGCAAAGGCAGCTGAGAATGCAGCTAGAGCTTGCGGCACAGGGCGTAACCCACGAGGGGAGTGCTTATTTCCAGGACCTGAAAATGCAGGATTGCCGTATCACATGGATTTCCGCGGATGGAACCGTGCTGTTTGACAGCGACGTACACAGTGCAGATATGGAAAATCATTGGGAGCGGGAGGAAATCCGGGAAGCCCTCGCTACGGGTTATGGGGAAAGCAGGCGGTATTCCGCCACGTTGACAGAACGCTCCTTGTATGTGGCGCAACGGCTGAAGAACGGAACGGTTTTGCGCCTGTCCCTTGCACAAAGCTCTATTCTTACGCTGGTACTCAGTATGGCGCAGCCCATTTGTGTTGTCTTTCTCCTGGCCGTTATTTTGTCCGTTATCCTGGCGGTTCGCCTTTCAAAAAGCATTGTGCACCCCCTCAATGAAATGGACCTGGAGCATCCCTTGTCAAACAGAGGCTACGATGAACTCGCGCCTTTCCTACGCCGGATCGACAGTCAACAGCAACAGCTGCAGGAGCAAAAGAGAAAGCTGGAACAAAAGCAAACCGAACTGGACACGATTACTGGCAGTATGAGCGAGGGTATGCTGCTGCTCAATGAGCAGGGGAAAATTATCAGCATCAACCCCGCCGCCATGGAGCTGTTGGGAGCCGGGCAAGATCCGATAGGCACGGATATCGTAACCGTCAGCAGGAACCTGGATTTACAGGACATTTTGTCTCAGACGCTGCAGGGCAACAGCGAGGTGCAGGTCGTATCCCTTGAAACAGGCCGGTATCAGATTAGCGCCAGCCCCATTTTTTCTGAAGAAAAAGTAGTTGGCGCCGCCCTTTGCTTTTTTGACGTGACAGAACGGGAAAAGGCAGAGCAAATGCGCCGGGAATTTACCGCAAATGTATCTCATGAACTAAAAACACCTCTCCACTCCATCTCCGGCTATGCGGAGCTTTTAAAAAACGGCCTGGTAAAAAGCAAAGATATTATCCCCTTTGCCGGGAAAATATATGCGGAGGCGCAGCGCATGGTGCGGCTTGTGGATGATACTATCAGCCTTTCCCGTTTAGATGAGGGCGCGGCCGATATGCAACGGACACAGGTGGACCTGTACGAATTGGCAGAAAAAGCTGTTGACACCTTGGAGGCAGAAGCAAAAGCGGCAAACGTAACGGTTAGTCTGTGGGGAGAGCATTACAATTTATACGGCATTCCGCAGCTCCTATACAGCATTGTCTATAATCTTTGCGACAATGCCATTAAGTATAACCGGGAAGGCGGCAAAGTGGCTATTCATATCGAGAAAAAGAGCAATACCATTCTTCTTTCCGTCCGGGATACAGGCATCGGCATTCCCACCGACGAACAGGAGCGTATTTTTGAACGTTTTTACCGGGTGGATAAAAGCCGCTCCAAAGAAGTTGGCGGTACCGGGCTGGGCCTTTCCATTGTAAAGCACGCCGTTCGGCTGCATAGCGGTGAAGTAGAACTCCATAGTGTTCCAGGTGAGGGCACAACCATTACAGTCCGTTTAAACGCGGTATAACAATAGCCGTACCTGTATTTTTTAAATTTCACCTACAAAATGGAGATTCAAATTTGTCGTGCCGCAGAAGGGAAATCGTAGAAGTTTCTTCAGACTTTGGCCGAAAACACAAATTTTCGCTTGCTATTTCCGCTGGGTTCCGATATGATAAGCAAGAAAGGATGTTCCTCCCTGGGCGGGTATGCCGCCTTCCAAGACCTTTCAAACACCTGCCCGGAAGGGGAGTTCCGGAACAGCTTTTGCCTTACAGGTTTCCCCTTCTTTGCGGTTTGGAACGGAAAATCACGGGAAAAACAAATACAGGAAAAGGGGAAGCGGCTTTTTTTAGCGCGTCCCTTGGGAAAGGAACCATAATCATGGAAATGGACCTGCAAACGGTAAAGGAACAGATCTGCGACGTGTGTCACAAAATGTGGCAGTTGGGCTGGGTAGCCGCCAACGACGGCAACGTCAGCGCCAGGCTGGAGGATGGCACCTTTTTGGCTACCCCCACCGGCATAAGCAAAAGCTTTATCACACCGGAAAAGCTTATCCGCCTTGACAAGGATGGAAAAGTGCTGGAGGCAGCCCAGGGGTTCCGCCCTTCCAGCGAGATCAAAATGCACCTGCGCTGCTATGAAAAACGGCCCGACGTAGCCAGCGTGCTTCACGCCCACCCGCCGGGAGCTACCGGTTTCGCAGTAGCCCACCGCAGTATGGACATGTATAACATGATCGAGGATGTCGCTGTTTTGGGCAGCGTGCCTCTCACTCCCTACGGCACCCCCAGCACCAGCGAGGTGCCCGACGCCATTGAGCCTTATTTGGAAGAACACGATGTGATGCTCCTGGAAAACCATGGCGCTCTGGCCGTGGGCAGCGACGTGCTCACCGCCTTTTACCGCATGGAAAGCCTGGAACTTTGGGCAAAGATCACCATCAACGCCATTATCTTGGGAGGCAGCTACGATATCAGCCGGGAAAACATTCAAAAGCTCATCGATCTGCGGGGCTTTTACCGGGTGACAGGCCGTCATCCAGGTTATAAGAAGTATCCCAGGCAGGAAGAAATGCCGCCCACCGACCAGTAAAACCAAAAAGGAGAATATTCATGGCAACCATACCCAACCGGCCAAAATGGAAAAGCGCCATGACCGACCGCCAGCGCTTTTATAATCAAATGCATTACCTGCCTGTGGACCGCTGCTTTAACATGGAATTTGGCTATTGGCAGGAAAATTACGAAACTTGGGATATTTTTACGGAAAACGGCATCACCAACGAGCAAGAGGCCAACCGGTTCTTCAGCTTTGACCGCATTGAGGGGGTATGGGGCGCAAACTGGATGCACCCCGCCTTTCCGGAAGAGATTGTTGGGGAAACCGAAACCTCTTATATCAAGCGGAACGGGGACGGCCTTACCGCCGAGGTGCCCAAGGATGGCCACGATACCATTCCCCACTACATTTCTCCCACCATTGTCACCCCGGAAGACTGGAAGCGCTGCAAGGAGGAACGCTTCCGCCTGGACGATCCCGCCCGAAAGCTGGACATAGAGGCCCTGAAAAAGCAGCACCCGGCAGACCGAGATTACCCTTTGGGCATCGACTGCGGCTCTATGATCGGTAAAATTCGGGACATGCTCACCTTCGAAGGCCTGGCCTATGCCTGTTACGATCATCCCGACATGGTGGAAGACATGGTAGAAACCTGCTGCCAACTGGTGGAACATACCCTGGACCAGGTTTTGCCTCACATCGATTTCGATTACGCTTCCGGCTGGGAAGATATCTGCTTTAAAAACGGGCCCATTGTCACGGTAGACTTTTTCAAGAATGTGGTGATGCCCCGTTACCAGCGCATCAGCAAAAAGCTCCGCGCCCACGGCATTGATATTTGGTATATCGACTGCGACGGCGACGTTAGGCCCATTCTGCCCTATTTTATAGAGGGCGGCGTGAACTGCCTGTTCCCCTTTGAGGTAAACGGCTGCGCCCACCCTGCCGAGCTGCTGGCAGAATATGGGAAGGACCTGCGGATTATGGGAGGATTTGACAAGATCCAGCTGGGCGAAGGCAAAGAGGCCATTAAAGCCTATATGGAATCGCTGGCGCCCCTGGTGGAACGGGGCGGCTATATTCCCTTCTGTGATCACCGCTGCCCTCCAAATGTAAAACCGGAAGATTACCTTTATTACTTAGATTTAAAAGAGAAGATGTTTGGCATGAAGGGCTAAGCCTTCGCGGGAAAATATTGCCAGGTACAAAAACACATTTTTATATTGCTTGCTGGTAAGGAGTTTTTATGAAAATTGGAGAGGTTTGCCTTCTGACAACCAATGTAGTTCGGTTAGCAAATTTTTATAAGCAGCTGTTTCATATAGAAAACGGCAGTAACGACGAGGTTCACCAACTTCTTATTTCGGAAGAAACCACACTGGCAATTCATAACGATGGCGCACAGCGAACGGGCAACCAGCAAAACATTTGCCTGGCGTTTACAGTGGCCGATGTAGACGCTGAGTTTGAGCGGCTGAAAACGCTGGGCGTTCCCATTGTTTCCCCGCCTGCGATACAGCCATGGGGCGCGAAAAACATGAGCTTTTTAGACCCCGACCACAATCTGATCTTTTTCAGAAGCTTTCCCAGCAATTAAAAGCAGCCAGAGCATGTTTCGCGTATGCCGAAACATGCTCTGGCTTTTCTGGTTTTACAGCAGCGCAAGAAAAAGGCCATCACCAGGGGATTTCAATGCCCATGTGGTCTCTCAGCACCAAACGGTTCTCATCGGAATGCTTATAAGATTCCGGTTCGTTGCTGCGGTTCCGGGTAAAGTATTCCACGGCGAAGGCCCCGGCCTGTTCCGGAGCGGCATCCGTCTCTTTACAATACATGCGGAATGTGTACCCTTTGGGACGTAAGCCGTTGAACAGCTGGTTCATGGCCATGTTCAGGGGGGCCTTGGAAATGTGGCCGGGATAATCGCAAATGCCCCGGGCAGCGTTGTTGCTGCTTTCCACAGAGGTCACAGCACAAATCCGCTTGCCCTCCCCTTTTTCCAGCAAGGGCAAAAAGGCCTGTACGGCCCGCAGGGGGCCCAGGGAATTGTAATCGTAGGCGGCCTTCAGCCCTTGGAAATCGGGCTGCTCCAAAATGGTTTTTGGGTCCGGCTCTACGCAGCAATCGTAATTCACCACCAGCAGGTCAATGGCTTCCACCTGTTCCCGGACGGCCTTTGCCGCCGCCTTGGCCGAATCCTGGCTCAACGGGTCCAGCTCCACCGTTTGTACCCCTTCCGGGAAACCGGCCTGCTGCCCCTTCAGGCGGCCCGCTATCACCTTATAACCTGCCTTTAAAAAATCTTTTACCAGCCTTGCGCCCACCGGGTCGCCGGCGCCGGCTATCATCACAACTTTGCTCATGGGAAAATCCTCCTCTCTCCACTTAAAAGGGCCAAGCGGCGCCTTCGTTATCGATGAGCACCAGCCTGTCTTCCCATTCCCTGTCTTCCAGAAATTGGGGCACAGCAGCGGCGGCAGCCTCCCAGGGCCAGAACTTACCTACCAGCTTGCCGTCTACCTCGAAGCTTGGAACCTTGTCGCCCGGCCGCTCGATCCGCGCAGAACGGACCCAGCCCGGGTGGAACAGCCTAAAGGTGTAGCCCATGGGCTGCAGCTGGTTAAACATGAGCCGCAGGGCCATATTCAGCGCAGTCTTCGACATGCAGTAGCTGGAAATTTCGGTGCGGTGGGCCACCGAAACCACCCCCGCTTCGGAAGAGATAAAGCACAGCCGCCTCATGCCCTTTTCCATGAGAGGCAAAAAGCTGTGTACAAGCCGCATGGCCCCCAGGGCGTTGATGTTATAGGGGGTGAGGAAGGCGGAAAAATCGATCTCCTGGCCCTCCGGGGTCTGCTGCCCAAAGCCGGCGGCATTGTGGACCAGCATGTCTACGCAGTTTACCTCTTTGGCCACCAGATCCGCCGCGGCTTGTACCGACTCCTCTTTGGAAACATCCAGCGGCACAATGGAGAGAGCCTGGGGGTATTTTTCTTTCAGCTCGTCCAAAAGGGGGAGCTCCATCAAAAACCTGCCGGCGAACACGTGCCAGCCCCGCTCCAAAAACTGTTTTACCAGCTCCAGGCCGATATTCCGGTCGGCGCCGGAGATTACAACATTTTTCATTTCCTATTCACTTGCCTTTCTTTAAACTGGGTTTAAAACCCGGCCTTAAACAGAAACCTGCGGTTTTTTAGAGTTCATAAACCTTCGGTAACCATAGAACACTGCCGTAGCTCCCAGGGTCACCGCGATGCCTGTCCAATACATGGGCCGGTAGCCCAGGTGCTCTATGACCCAACCGCAGGCCATATTGCCCACAATGCCGCTCAGCCCGAAATAGATGGCATAGGCCACCGTTTGGTAGGTGGTGCGAATCTCCGGAGGGGCAATGGAATCCATATAATACAAGGTCCCTATGGTGAAAAGGGCGAAGGAGGGGCCGTCCATCAGGCAAGCCAGCACTACTTGAACCGGCGTCCGGCTAAAGCTGAGCAGCAGATGCCAGAAGGCAAAAGCAAGGGAAGACAGCATCACCAGGCTTTCGGGCCTGAGCCTCTTCAACAGCTTTTTCGACAAAAACATAACCACGGCTTCCGAAAGGAACATCAGGGCACTGGCATAGCCTACCAGCGCGGTATCGCCACCCAGCTGCCTGATCAAAAGGGGGAAAAAGGTAAAGTTTCCCCGGTGGGCCAGCTGCATGACGAACACATAAGCCAAAAATACCACAAAGCGCTTATCCTTTAGCACTCTGCCAAGCTGCATTTCTTTTAAAGTAGCGGCTTTTGTTGGGGAGCCCCCGTCCTTTACAAAGGCCAGAGCCAATGCCAGCCCCACCAGCAAACCGGAAAACACCGGTATAATGGCACTGGTAGAATAACGGCTGATAAACATTCCCGCCACCACACTGCTGATGGAATACCCAATACATCCCCACATCTTGGCCCGGCCCATTCCGTTAGGGTCCCCGGCGGCCTTTAAACTGGTCAGCGCCCAGGTATCCATTAAGGGGCCGTCGGAAGAAGAGACCGAGGTGTAAAGCATGAAGGCGATGGCAATGAGGAACACCTCATTTACCAGCAGCAGGGAAAGGGCAAACACCGCCTGAGATATGGTGCAGAGCATTAAGGCTTTTTTGTTCGAGCCTAATTTATCGGACACAATCCCCCAAATCGGCTGCGATACAATGAGGATAAAGGAATTCATGCCGGTAACCATTCCAATCTGCTCGGCAGACAAGCCCTTTTCCTCTAAGTAGAGGGTAATAAAGGGGCCGAAAACAGCCCTGACCAGCATGAAGAAAAAGTAAAGGGCCGCAAACACCAGTTTAACTTGCCGGAGCCTTATGGTGTCCGTGTTTCTTTTCTCAATAGAAATTGCATTTCATCTCCTTTAAAGGCCGTCACACAGCTCCCTGGGAAAAATCCTGCTGGGCGTAGTCCATTTTTTCCGGGCTCCAGGCAGCCAGCACCTTTTGCATGTCGGCGGCCACGGCCTTGGCGCCCGGCAAATCGTGCTCCAAATAATTGCCGCATTCCTGCCGCTTGCTGCCGGGGATCTCCCCGGAAAAGCCCAGCACAAATTCCATGGTTTCCTGCACCAGCTTCAGGCTTTGGGCCCGGGAAAGGCTATCGCGGGTGAGGAAATAGAACCCGGTACGGCAGCCCATGGGACCCACATAAACGATCTCGCCGGAAAACTCCGAATTCCTCACATAGGTGGCGAACAGGTGCTCAAAGGTGTGCATTTCCTTATCGCTTAAATAATCGCCGCCGTTGGGCTTCTTCATGCGGATGTCATAGGTGATGACATCTCCGTCGGTGCGGGAAACATACATTCCCTTTTCCAAAAAATCGTGATTTACAGAAAAACTGGCAATTCTTTTCATAACTATTGGCAACTTCCCTTCTCTGCGATACTAAAATTGAATTTAGATAAATGCGTCAATTGGGTCGATAGAGTTTTCCTCTCCCGCTCTCACACGTCATAGGTGGTGGCAGCGGTATCGCCGCCGTGACCGGTCCAATTGGTGTGGAAAAATTCCCCCCTGGGGGCGTCCAGGCGCTCATAGGTGTGGGCGCCAAAGTAGTCCCGCTGGGCCTGCAGCAGGTTTGCCGGCAGGAATTCACTGGTGTAGCCGTCGAAATAGTTCAAAGCGGCCGACATAGCCGGGGTGGGGACACCTTGAAGCACCGCCGCGGCAATCACCCGGCGCCAGCTTTCCAGGCAGCCCTTTACCGTATCCCGGAAAAAGGGATCCAGCAGCAGGTTTTTCAGGCCGGGCTCCTTTTCGTAGGCTTCCTTGATCTTTCCAAGGAACACGCTGCGAATAATGCAGCCTCCCCGCCACATCAAAGCGATGCCTCCATAATTCAGGTTCCAGCCATAGGTTTTGGCTGCAGCGCTCATCAGGGCGTACCCCTGGGCATAAGAGACGATTTTGGAAGCGTAGAGGGTCTTTTCCAGATCTTTCAAAAAAGCCTCTTTATCGCCGGAAAACACCGGCTTTTCCTTGGGGAACTCCTTCGAAGCCTCCACCCGTTCCTCCTTCATGGCGGAAAGGCACCTTGCGAACACCGCTTCGCTGATGAGGGTAAGGGGAACACCCTCGTCCAGGGCGGCAATGCCCGTCCATTTCCCGGTGCCCTTTTGACCGGCGGTATCTAAAATTTTATCTACCATAGGTTTGCCGTCGACATCGGGAAAGGCCAGGATGTCCTTGGTAATATCGATCAGGTAGCTGTCCAGCTCGCCTTGGTTCCAGCCGGCGAACACCTCATGCATCTCTTGGGCGCTCATGCCCAACAGGTCCCGCATTAAATGGTAGCATTCGCAAATGAGCTGCATGTCGCCGTACTCAATGCCGTTATGTACCATCTTCACAAAATGGCCCGCGCCGTTTTCCCCCACCCAATCGCAGCAGGGCTCGCCGGTTTCCACCTTGGCGCAGATGCTTTGAAGGATGGGCTTTACCAGGGGCCAAGCCTCTGGAGAGCCGCCGGGCATCATGGAGGGGCCCTTCAGCGCTCCTTCTTCCCCGCCGGAAACACCGGTGCCAATGTAAAGCTTCCCATGCTCTTCTACATAAGCTGTACGGCGTATGGTGTCGGGAAAATGGGAATTCCCGCCGTCGATGATCACATCTCCCTCCTCCAGCAGGGGCAGAAGCCTTTCGATCATTTCATCTACCGGATTCCCTGCCTTGATCATCAGCATGACCTTCCGGGGCTTTTCCAGCTTTTCCACCAGGTCCTCCAGGGAAGAGGCGCCCACAATGTTTTTCCCCTTGGCCCGGCCCTCCAGAAACCTTGTCACCCTTTCCTGCGTACGGTTATACACCGCCACCGAAAAGCCCTTGGATTCCATATTGATCACTAAATTTTCCCCCATGACCGCCAGGCCAATGAGGCCGATATTTGCTTTTTCCATCGTTTCCTCCACCGCGGCGCCTGCCCTGCCGGGGTGATCCCTTAGCGTGCCGCCGCTCTTTTTGTTATTGATTCCTTCTATTCTTGCTTTTTGTTGGCAAAAGTCTGCTTCGCGGGCTTCAGCGCTTTACTCGGGCGTTCCCGGCATAGACGCTCCAAACCTGGTCTTCCCCACTGGGGGTACAGTAATCCTGCAGCATGGTGGTGGCCAGCGCGCCGGTGGCCCAGCCGAACTGCAGCCACTTTTCCGGTTCCCAACCCTTCAAAATGCCGTAAAGCAGGCCGCCCACAAAGCTGTCGCCGCCGCCGATGCGGTCCAGTACAGAAATTTCCCGAGGCTCTTCCACATGCCAAACTTCTCCGGCCAGCAAAATGGCGCCCCACATATGGCTGTTGGCGGAAACAACCTGGCGCAGGGTGGTGGCAAACACCTGAGCCTGGGGGTAGGCCTCCTTCACCCGTTGGATCATCCCCTGGAAGCCCTCTATTTTTGCGGAGAGGTCTTTTCCTCCCGCCTCGGGGCCCTGGATTCCCAAGGCCAGCTGGAAATCCTCCTCATTGCCAATAAGGATATCGGCAGCAGAGGCGATTTCGGAAAATACAGCCCGAAGCTCCTCTTCCCGGCCTTTCCAGAAGGAAGCTCTATAGTTTAAATCGAAGGAGATCACCGTGCCGTATTTTTTGGCAGCTCGGGCCAAAGCCAAACAGAACTGGCCGGTTCCCGGAGACAGGGCGGCGATGAGACCGGAAAGGTGCAAAATTTGCACCCCTTCTTCCCCGAAGATGCGGCCCAGGTCATAATCCTCCACCCGAAGCAGGCGGCCTGCTTCTCCCGCCCGGTCATTTGTGACCACAGGGCCCCGCAGCCCATAGCCGTTATCGGCAATGTTGAACTGGTGGCGGCAGCCCCAGGGGCCCTCTTGGGGAAGCTCGGGCCCTTCGTAGCCAATGCCCCTGGCCCTTAACTCCGCCTTGATAAAGGCGGCGATGGGGCTGTCCTTGACAAAATTGGTGAGCACCTTGGTGTTCATGCCCAAAGAGGCAGCCACATTCAGCACATTGCTTTCGGCACTGGTGGCATACATAGAATATTCGTGACTCAGCTGTACCGGCTGACGGTCTTTGGGCGTGAGCCTCACCCCCATGCTGGTGGGCACCACAATGGCATACTTGGCGTCCTTTTTTAACTCCATACAACTCTTCCCTTCCTTTTATCCTGGTTTTGCCCCTTGGAAAGCAAAACAGGAATTGGGAAAAAGGCCCTCCTGAGCTTTCTTCTTCCTTGCACAAAGCCGAAAGCTCTTCCCTTTTTTCCATTATTTTTGATTATATCAGCCTACCCGCCCCCCGTCAACTGTCTTTGCCCCGAAAGGCGTAAAACACCCCAAACAGCCTAGGAGCCGGCTGTTTGCTGCCAAAAACAAAGGCAGAAGCAGGCGAAAAAGGCCTGTTTCTGCCAGCTTAGCTATTCAGAGATGTGGGAAAGCGGAATTAAGCCACCGCCTCAAACACAGGGGAAATGGACTTTTCGGGCTGCTGCTGGAACATCTCCGCCTGGCTATTTGCCCTGGTAACGGTACGGGTGGTACCGCCGGAAACATAGACATCGCCGCATTCCGGACAAATGGCGGTATGCATCGTCACAGTCTGCTGCACGACCTGGCGCCCTTCCCGCCGGGCCGATGCCTGTTCCCGAACTACATGCTCCATTTCGTGGCCTCTGACCGTGGCGGCTGCCTGCTCCGGGGCAATGTGAGCGGGCGTCTTAAAAGAAACACCCGGGTCGTTGGAGCCATCCTGGTATTTCCGGTGTTTGCAGGTTTGGCATTCGCCCTCTTCCATAGTCTCTTGGGGGGATTTCGCCTCTTCTTCCTCTCCGGGAAGAGTTACAGCCTTTTCCGTTCCCTGCTTCGCTCCGGGAAGGGCTATGGCCTGTTCCTCTTGCTTTTCCCCTTGGAGGGGCAATAACGCTTGCCCTTGGGAGCTGGGCTCCACATATTGAATGCGGCCCCGGACCGCCATTTCCACCGGGTCTACCCCTTCCCTGGCAAAGGACAGGGGTGTCAGTTTCGGGGCATCCTGCTGTGACTCCGTCCTGCCGGCAGGCTTTACCGGAGCTACCGGCTCTACCGGCACAGAGGGCTGACTTTGAGGTACGGCTCCCCGCTTCTGCATCGCGTAGGCATAGGCCCGCGATACCGGGTAGCTTCCTACCGCTTGGATCCCTATCATAAACATTCTCCTCTCCTCACAAATTCCATATGATTTATTATAGAAGCTTTTTTAAAATTTCTCAATCCTTTTTTTGAAGAAAATCCATCAAAAAGCAAAGGGGAAGGCTGCGCCGTCTTGTTCCTGCGCTTCTGGGTGGAATGATAATAGGCCAGATATTCCCGTTCCGGCACTATCTACAGCTCAACGGCAGGGTAGAGCTCAGTCTGTGCAATTTGGCAGATTGCGTTCTCCCCATTCTTTCATATAGCAGATAACGTCAATAAAGCTCATTCCCAATTCAGACAGCGTGTATTCCACTCTTGGCGGAATCTCCTTATAGTCATGCCGAATTAAAAATCCATCGGCTTCTAATTCCCGAAGCTGTTTTGTCAAGGAAGACTCTGTTATTTCTTCAAGCTGGCGGCGCAGAGCGCCAAATCTATGAATGTCATGAAAGGCTATATAGTAGAGAATTTCCAGTTTCCATTTACCGCCCAGTATTTTTTGGAGTGTTGACATAGTCTTGCAGCGCCGAACTGCTGTTTCTGTTTTTCTTATTTCCAAAACCCCCTGCCGGTAGTATATCGCCGCAGCATAGAAAAAGCAATGTACTACAAAAAAATACCGTACTTTTATTTTCTCTGTACCATGATATTCAGCAGCCCTGCACAGGTGTTTCCCTGTGCAGGGCTATGTGTCGGCCTTCCAACCCTAACGTGAAAAACAGCTTGACATAACAAAAGTTGTTATGATATAATCAGTCACAACATACCAGTTTTTGTTATGATTGGAGAATACCATATGAAAAAGGTTGTAGAAGACGGAAAGCTGCGGATTTACCTGCATACAGAAAAGGAGCTTCGGGCCTATATGCACCCCTTACGCCAGAAGATTCTGCGGGAGCTGGAGATTTGCCCCCAAGGGCTCACCGCGAAACAGCTTGCCGACAGGCTTCACATTTCCCCTTCCAGCGCAGGCCACCACCTTTCCGCCCTGGAAGCGATTGGCGTCGCGGCCTTTTCCCATACCCAAAAAATTCATGGCTTCACCGCCAAATTTTATAAACGGGTACCGGCCAGCGTCTGTATGGGAGAGACAGAGCCTGCCGCCCGGGAAATTCAGGAAGTGCTGGTGAAAAACCATGTGGAACAAATCACCGAGCGTTTCTTTTCGGCCTTGAAGGACTTAGAGGCCCAAGGGGTGACACACCTTCCCCAGCACGGCGACGCCCTCACCGGCGTGATTTATCTGACGCCACAGGAGGCGGGCCAGCTGATGACGCAAATTCTGGATTTCTTGGACGCCCGCTCCACTCCCACGCCGGGCGCTTGCCCTTATGAATATGCCGCAGTGGCCTATAACGCAAAGTGGGAGGCAGAAAACCATGAAGAAACCGGCTCCCTCTAAAATTGGACTGGCAGTGCTCACAGTGGAGTGGACGGCTCGGGGAGTTCTGGCCCCGGTGATGAGCTTACTGCTATTGGAAAAGGGTCTGAGCCTTGGAACTCTGCCGGTGGGCATGGCCATCCATTCTGCTGTTTCCCTTATTTTGGAGGCTCCCAGCGGTATGCTGTCCGATCTTTTCGGCCGCAAAAGGGTTTTCCTCGCTGCTCAAGGGGTTTACCTCTGCGCCCTGCTCTCCCTCTTTTTCGGCGGCGGCACTTTGGTCGTCTACGGAGTCCTGGCCCTTTACGGCACAGCACGGGCCTTGGCCAGCGGCAGCCTGGACGCCCTGGTTCTGGACGCCGGTTTGCAGGAACAAGGAGAAACCGGACTAAGAAGGCTTTCCGTTCAAAGAGATATTTTTACCACGGCAGGTGCCGCTTTTGGGGCTTTGCTGGGCGGGGTGCTTCACTGGGCCGGAGGCGTTTCTCTGGCTTTGGCCGGTTCTCTGGTCCTCACTTTGGCAGCTTTGGGGAGTGCAGCCCTTTTCACCAGAGAGATTCCCCTTGATTCCTCCGGCAAAGCTCCTACCTTTCGGGAGCAGAGCGCTCGCCTTTGGAACGCCTGCAAAGCCCAAAGACAGCTGCCCATTTTGCTGGCCGCCTCCGCTCTTACCGGCGCGCTGCTGCTCCCTTTGGAAACCTATTGGCAGCCCCGGTTTACCCAGCTGTTGAACACCAAAAGCCTTACCTGGCTGCTGGGCGTGTTGAACTTTGGCTATTTTGGCGCTTCTATCGGCGGGTCGTTTTTGGCGGGAAAAGCCCTGGAGAAGCCCTTTCCCACCGTTCCCAACAGGATAAGGACCCTTTTCCCCGGCAAGGTTCAGGCCTTGTTCCTGTTGGGAAGCCTGTGCGCAGGCCTTTCCCTGGTTTTGCTGAGCTTTGCCGGGAGCGCCCTGTGGTTTGGGGCAGGTTACCTGCTCCTGTATTTCTTCCTGGGCATTTCCGACACAGCCCGGGGCGTCGCCGTAAACCGGGCTTCCCCTTCCGCCGTGCGCGCCACCCTGCTCAGCGGCCAGGGGCTTTCCCTGCAGCTGGGGGGCTTTCTCAGCAGCGCCGCCATAGGCCTCACTGCCGGAGCTTTTCCCATCACCTTCCTGTGGCTTTGGGTGGCCCTGCTCTTTTTGGCCGGCACAGGCCTCACCGGCCTGCTTTTGAAGCATGCCCAATAGAAACCAAAAAACGCGAAGGCCTTGGACTCAAGAAATTCCAATGCTTTAAGCGCCGAAGGAAACTTCTTTGCGTAACGAATAAGCCGGGGAAAAGTAGGCCGCCTGGGCCCTGCTTCTCGGCAAAGCGACAGCCACAAACAAGCTTAAATGATAAGCAAAAAGGAAGGAACCTTCTGATGATTCCTTCCCCTATTCTCAGCCTCTTCCATAAAGAGCTCTTTATTCCTGCTCCGCCAGCTGCCTCACCTTTTCCAAGGGGAGGCCTACCATATCGCTGATCTCTTCCAGGGAGCGTCCCCGGGCGTACATGCGCTTCACAATTTTCAGCTGTTCGTTTATTTGGCCCTCTTGACGGCCCTCTTGACGGCCCTCTTGACGGCCCTCTTGACGGCCCTCTTGACGGCCCTTGGCCAGACCCTCTTGGCGGCCTTTTGCCAAACCCGCAAGCAGGCCTTCTTCTATGCCTTCCTTGCGCACATCTCGCATCTTCATGGCTATGGTCATGTATTTTACCTCCTCTTCGTTTCGTTTTTTCAAATCTTCTATGGTATAATCTATCTGCTTTAAATACTGGGACCCCGAAACGTCGTAGTCCCTGCCTTCATAGCCTGCCCGAATGTATTTCAGGAATTCCAGAACCTCCCGGTTGGCGTTGCCCTTTGTGAAGTCGGCATTTAAGATCAAGGCATGGGAGCCGTCTTCAAAGGGAACCTCCGGGGCGTCCTTCACATGGCTTTCCTTTTCATACACCGCAAGGCCTTTTCCAAAATAGTCGCTGGTACAGACGAAGATCACATAGCTGTCCTTTAGCTCTTCGTAATCTTCCCCGGCCTCCAGGGTTCGGCGGTCTATGCCGCTTTGGTAATAGCGGACCCGTTTTTCCAGGTAACGCCGCAGGGTTCTCTGCATTTCCACATCGTACTTGGTGTGGTTTTCGTCTTCCAGGTAAACGTCTAAACGGATCCCGTGGGCATCGTAAGTGTCGTCCAGATCTTTTTGTTTATCGATGACGTTAATGGAGGCTATTTTTATATTCAACAGGGCCTCTAAGAAGGGCTTTACGTTTTGGGGGAGCCTCATAACTTCCCCGAACATGAAATCGTCGGCCAGTGTTAAGTCCTGAAAGTTCTTAATTGGCATTGGGCACAGCCTCCCTTCCGAAAGCTTACTTCCTTCTCCTATAGTATACGGTTTTTCTGCGAACTTTACAAGGGTTTTTGGAGAAGAATGCTGTCCCTAAAACTCGCCGGTTTTGCACGAAATTTGCCTTGCGGCAAATTTTATTGCGGGAAGCGGCTCCAAATCTCGCTCTCCTTGGCCCCGTCGTTGCGCGAGGGAATTTAAAAACTGCGTTTTTAAAATTACCTTTTTGGGGCTGCCGCCCCGGGCCCCGCTTTGCACAGGAGAACGGCAGCTTGCCCCCGTCCCCTTGCTAGGAACTCCCTCAGTCAGCCCCTGGCTGCCAGTTCCCTCAGGGAGGAGCCTGAAAAGCCATCCATACCGGACTTCCTTTACATTGTGAGCTGTTCCCCGGCTGTCTCTTCCTCGCCTGGCAGAGCACCCAGGGCGGGAAGCTTCTTTTTATACCGTTCCGGCTTTTGCAGCATGCCCTCTTCGTAAACCACCGCGTTCATAAGCCGCTGGCCCTTTTTCACGTTCATCACCTGAACGCCCTGGGTATTTTTTGTGGTCTTGGGCAAAATGAGGCCGGTATGAAACAGCAGCATCCGCCCGGAGGAAGCAGTGACCAACACTTCGCCGTCTTCCTTCAAATAGAGCACCGCTGCCAGGGGCGATTTATCGCTGTAAGCGTTTAACAGCTTCCGGCGGTTTTGCTTGGTTTGGTAGGCGCCCATTTCCACCTTGGCGGCCTTGCCATTTTCAAAAAAGAACAGCAGGAAGCCCTCATATTCCTTGGTGGGGGCCAGGTACACCGCCCGTTCCCCTTCGTCCATCTGGGCTTTGGCCGGAATGTAGTCGCCCAGCACACTGGCCTTGGTATCTTCAAAATCGGAGCCCTTTAGCTTATAGACCTGGCATTTGTCGGAGAAAAACAGCAGGTCCGTATTGTTGGAGGCCTCCAGCTGCTGGGTGATTTCGTCCCCTTCCTTCAGCTTTTGCTCTCCGCTCATGCGCAGGGACTGGGGGGTGATCTTCTTAAAGTACCCTTCCCTGGTAAAGAACAGGTTCACCGGGTAATCGGGAATTTCTTCCTGGATTTCGGCCTCTTCTATTTCCCCGGCGTACAGGATCATGGAGCGGCGGGGCTTGCCGTATTTTTTGGCCACCTCTTCCAGCTCGCGGATGATCACCGTTTTGATCTTTGACTTGGAGCTTACCAGCCCCTCAAGCTCCGCGATCTCCCGATTCAGGCTGTCTACCTCTTGGGTGCGCTTTAAAATATATTCCCGGTTCAAGTGGCGCAGGCGGATTTCGGCCACATATTCCGCCTGGGTTTCGTCGATGCCGAAGCCGATCATGAGGTTGGGCACCACCTCGGCTTCTTCCTCGGTTTCCCGCACAATGCGCACCGCCTTGTCGATATCCAACAAAATGGCTTGCAAACCCAACAGCAGGTGAAGCTTTTCTTTCTTCTTCGTCAGGTCAAAATAGGTGCGGCGGCGTACACATTCCACGCGGAAGGCCGTCCATTCCTCCAAAAGCTCCCGCACGCCCAACACCCTGGGCACGCCTCCCACCAACACATTGAAGTTACAGGCAAAGCTGTCTTCCAGGGGAGTAAGCTTAAAGAGCTTTTGCATCAGCTTTTCCGGGTCGGTTCCCCGTTTTAAGTCAATCGTAATTTTTAGGCCATCCAGGTCTGTTTCGTCCCGAATATCCGCCACTTCCCGCAGGCGGTTCTGCTTTACCAGGTCTATCACCTTTTCCACAATGGCCTCCACCGAAGTGGAGGGCGGGATTTGAGTGATATCCACGCAGCCGGCAGCCTTGTCGTAGGTATACCGGCTGCGCACTCGGAAGCTGCCCCGGCCGGTTTGGTAAATAGCCTCCATTTGCCCCTTGTCGAAAACGATGTGGCCGCCGCCGGGGAAATCCGGCGCCTGCAGGGTATCGAACAGGTTAGCATTGGGATCCCGCATCAGAGCAATGGCTGTGCGGCACACCTCTGCCAGGTTAAAGGGGCAAATATTGCTGGCCATACCCACGGCGATACCGGTGTTGGCGTTTACCAGCACTGTGGGGAAGGAAGCCGGCAGCAAGGTGGGCTCCTGCATGGTATTGTCGTAGTTGTCTACAAAGTCTACCGTATCTTTGTCGATATCTTTAAAGAGCTCCTTGCACAGCTCGTCCAGCTTGGCCTCGGTATACCGGGAAGCGGCCCAGGCCATATCCCGGGAATAGAACTTTCCGAAATTTCCTTTGGAATCCACATAAGGGTGCAGAAGAGCCTCGTAGCCTCGAGAAAGCCGCACCATGGTATCGTAAATGGCGGCATCGCCATGGGGGTTCAGCTTCATGGTCTGGCCCACAATATTGGCGCTTTTGGTGCGTCCGGAAGTGAGCAGGCCCATTTTATACATGGTATAAAGGAGCTTCCGGTGAGAAGGCTTGAAGCCGTCAATTTCGGGAATAGCCCGGGACAGGATCACGCTCATGGCGTAGGGCATAAAATTTTTCCGAAGGGTATCCCCTACCTCCTGCTCTACCACAGTGCCCGCCCCGGCAATATAGCCCCGAGCTCTAGGTACACTGCCGGACTTCTTTTCACGTTTTGCCATGGATTTTCCTCCAAATCATCACTATTCCAGCCCAAGAGCGTGGCCTCAGCTCACGTCCAGCTCGCCGGTATACTCTGCGCCGTGTTCGGCAATATATTCCTTACGGCCGGTAAGGTTGTCCCCCTCCATGATGTCGAACATATAGGAGGCGTATTCCGCGTCCCCGGGCAGCACCTTGATGAGCCGCCTGGTTTTGGGGTTCATGGTGGTGAGGCTCATCATATCGGGCTCGTTTTCCCCCAGGCCCTTGGAACGCTGAATGGTATATTTTTGACCTTCCAGCTTCTTTAAAAATTCTGCCTTTTCTTTCTCATCATAGGCAAAATAGGTTTCGTCCTTGGCGGTGATTTCGTAAAGGGGCGATTCCACAATGAACACCTTTCCCGCCTCGATCAGGGCGGGGGTGAGGCGGTAAACCATGGTGAGCAGCAGCGTGCGGATTTGGAAGCCGTCTACGTCGGCATCGGTGCAGAAGATCACCTTGCTCCAGCGCAGGGCGCTGAGATCGAAGGTACCCAGGTTCTTATTGGCCTTGCTCTTCACCTGTACCCCGCATCCCAGCACCTTGATCAGGTCGGTGATGATCTCGCTTTTAAAAATCTTGTCGTAATCTGCCTTTAGGCAGTTCAGAATTTTACCGCGAATGGGCATCACCGCCTGGAAGTTGGAATCTCTGGCCTGCTTTACAGAGCCCAGGGCGGAATCGCCCTCCACAATAAACAGTTCCCGCTCGTTCACGTCTTTGCTGCGGCAGTCTACAAACTTGGCTACCCGGCCGGTGATATCCATTTTCCCGGTAAGCTTCGTTTTCAAATTCAAGCGGGTTTTTTCCGCGTCTTCCCGGCTGCGCTTATTCACCAGCACCTGGTTGGCGATTTTTTCCGCATCCATGGGGTTTTCGATAAAATAGACCTCCAGGTTATGGCGGAGCATTTCCACCATGGCCTCCTGAATTCCCTTATTGGTGATGGCTTTTTTGGTCTGGTTTTCGTAAGAGGTTTGGGTGGAAAAGGAAGAGATCACCACGATCAGGCAATCCTCCACGTCCTGGAAGGTGATTTTGCTTTCGCTTTTATTGTACTTGCCGTTCTGCTTTAACCAGGCGTCGATCTGGTACACAAAGGCGTTGCGCACAGCCTTATCCGGGGCTCCGCCGTGTTCCAGCCAGCTGGAATTGTGGTAATATTCCGCCACATGCTCCCGGTTGGAAAAGGCGGCGGCTACATTGATTTTGGTGTTGTAAAGGGGCATGTCCGCCCTGTCCCGGACCTTTTTCTCACTTTGCCAAAACTGTACTTGAGTGAGGGCGTCCTCTCCAGCCAGCTCCCTGGCGTGGTCTAAAATACCGTTTTCATAGCAGAAATCGGTGGTTTCGAACTTTCCGGGCTCCACCTCGTTCACAAGCCGCAGCACAATGCCCGCGTTTACAACGGCCTGCCGCTTTAAAATGTCCAGGTAATAATCTAAGCTCACGGCAATATCGGTAAACACCTGCAAATCCGGCTTCCACCTGATGAGGGAGCCGGTATCCTTTTTGGCGTAGGGCTCCTTTTTCAGGCCGTCCATGTTTTCCCCATGCTCAAAATGCAGGGAATAGCGGAAGCCATCCCGGCGGATGTCCACATCCATATATTCCGAAGCGTATTGGGTGGAGCAAAGGCCCAGGCCGTTGAGGCCCAAGGAATATTCGTAGTTCTCGCCGGAATCGTTATTGTATTTGCCGCCGGCGTAGAGCTCGCAGAAGACCAGCTCCCAGTTATACCGCTCTTCCTTGGGGTTATAATCTACCGGAATTCCCCGGCCATGGTCCTCTACCTGGACAGAATGGTCTAAAAACCGGGTGATCGTGATCTCCCGGCCAAAGCCCTGGCGGGCTTCGTCAATGGAATTGGAAAGGATCTCAAAAATAGAATGCTGGCAGCCGTCGATGCCATCGGAGCCAAAAATCACCGCAGGGCGCAGCCGGACGCGATCGGCTCCCTTTAAACTGGTGATGCTCTCGTTTCCATAAGCTTGCTTTTTCGGCATAAGTTCACTCCATATCAAAAAATCGTAAATCCAAATACAGGGCGGCAAGGGCAAGGCCGTAATGAAAAACCGCCCTATGAAACAGCAAGAAAGGGAATGTAACCATTCCCTTTGGCTTTGCTATTCTGTAGTCCTGCCTTCTTCGGAGGACTGTTCTTCTGTGGGAGCCTCCGAAGAAATTTGGGGCGGCTCCGGCATTTTTATGCTGTCTGCCGTTTCCTTCAAAGCAGCCTGGCCCTCCATGGCGCCGGGCAGCAGAAGGCCATCCATCACCTGCTGGAACTCCGAACCATCCAGCTTTTCCTTCTCGTACAGCACCCCGGCCAAGCGGTGGAGCTCCTCGATATGGTCTTTGAGGATCTGTTCCGTTTTGGTGTAGGCTGTAGAAATGATCTGCTGAATTTCTTCGTCGATTTCGGAAGCAGTCTGCTCCGAATAATTGCTGATATGCCCCATCTCCTTCCCAAGGAAGGGGTTGGAATCGTCGGAACCGTAAGTGATAGGCCCAAGCTTTTCGCTCATACCGTACTTCGTCACCATGGCCCGGGCGATCTTGGTAGCCCGCTCAATGTCGTTGGAAGCGCCGGTGGAAATATCGTCCAGCACCAGGGCCTCCGCCACGCGGCCGCCCAGCAGCACGATGAGCTCTTCCTTCATTTCGTTCCGGCTCTTATAAGAACGGTCCTCCGTGGGCAGGTGCATGGTGTAGCCCCCCGCCATACCCCTGGGGATAATGGAGATCTGGTGGACCGGATCTTGGGTATTGCAATAATAGGTGGCCAAAGCATGGCCGGCCTCGTGATAAGCGGTGAGCTTCTTTTCCTTTTCGCTCATCACCCGGCTTTTCTTTTCGGTACCCACCACCACTTTAATGGTGGCTTCCTCGATCTCCTGCATGGTGATAGCCCGGTGATTCCGGCGGGCCGCCAGCAGGGCCGCCTCGTTGAGCAGGTTTTCCAAATCGGCCCCGGTAAAGCCCGCGGTGGATTTGGCGATAGTGGAAAGCTCCACGTCGGGAGCCAAGGGCTTGCCCCTGGCATGTACCCGCAGAATTTCTTCCCTGCCTTTAATATCCGGATGGCCCACCATCACTTGACGGTCAAACCGTCCGGGACGCATAAGGGCCGGGTCTAAAATATCGGGACGGTTGGTGGCGGCGATCATGATGACGCCCTCATTGGCGCCAAAGCCATCCATTTCCACCAGCAGCTGGTTCAAGGTTTGCTCCCGTTCATCGTGGCCACCGCCCAGGCCGGCGCCTCTTTGGCGGCCTACGGCGTCAATTTCGTCGATAAAAATAATACAGGGATGGTTCTTCTTGGCCTTTTCGAACAGATCCCGGACACGGGAAGCGCCCACGCCCACGAACATCTCCACAAAATCGGAACCGGAGATAGAGAAGAAAGGTACCCCTGCCTCCCCGGCTACCGCTTTGGCGAGCAGGGTTTTACCGGTACCGGGAGGGCCCACCAAAAGCACGCCTTTGGGGATGCGGGCGCCAAGGCTGTTAAACTTGGCAGGATTCTTCAAAAATTCTACAATCTCCCGCAGCTCTTCCTTTTCCTCGTCGGCCCCTGCCACGTCGGCAAAGGTAGTTTTGCGCTTTTCGTCGCCGATTTGTTTGACCTTGGCCTTGCCAAAGTTCATTTGCTTATCGCCGCCCAGAGAGCTGCCAAGCCGCCGCATCATGATCACCCAGAAGATGATGAGGCCGCCGAACAGGATCAGCGTAGGCAGCAGGCTGATAAACCAACTGGTCTCCATGGGGCGTATAATGTCCTGCTCCATTTTGGCGTCGGGATGAGCCTCGTTATAGGCGTTGATATCGGCCTGGACATGGCGGTAAAAAAGGTCTACACTGGGCAGTGAATAGGCGATCACCCATTTTTTGTGACCTTCTTCGGTTTCCTCTTCCAGGGTAAGAGCCATTTCCCCGGTGCCCAGGTTCAGCTGGTAGGCCGTGACTTTCCCTTCGGAAAAGTAGTTCAGAATGTCGGAATACTTGTAGGTTTCCTGCCGGGGCGCCCGATTAAACAGAAAAATGATGATGAAAAGCACCACCACGGGAATGCCCAAATAAAGCAGCAGGTTGCGAATTTTTTTCTTGTTTCCGTCCAAAAATTTGTCCCCCTAAATCTCCGCTTTCGCCTTTTTATTTATTGGTAAATTTCGGGCTTTAATACCCCCACAAAAGGCAAATTGCGGTATTTCTCATCGTAATCCAGGCCATACCCCACAATAAAGGCATCGGGAATGACAGCCCCCGCATAGGTGGCCTGAACCTCTACCTCCCGGCGTTCCGGCTTATCGAACAGCGTGCATATTCTCACGCTGCTGGGGTTTCTGGCCTGTATAAGCTCTATCAGGTAGCTCAAGGTTTTGCCGCTGTCTAAGATATCTTCCACCAGCACAATATCGTAGCCCTCCAGGTTGATATCCAAGTCTTTCAAAATTTTCACCACGCCGGAGGTTTTGGTCCCCGAACCGTAGCTGGAGGTAGCCATAAAATCGATACGGGCGGGAATTTCAATAGCCCGCATCAGATCTGCCATAAAGACCACAGAGCCCTTGAGCACGCTGACTAAAAGCAGGTTCTTTCCCCGGTAATCTGCCGTGATCTCTTTGCCAATCCGTTCCACCATGACGGCGATTTGCCGCTCGGTAAACAGCACTTCCTCAATATCTTGGAGCATTTCCGAATACTGCCTCATCCTCACACCCGTCCCTTTCCATTTTCTCGAGAGGTCCCGTCACCTGAGCTGTCACGGCACGGGTGGTTTTTTCTGTTACTCGGAACTTGCGGGAAACCCCAAAGCCCTCGCAAAAAACCAGTTCTTCCTCTTTCCCGCATACCAAAAGGACCATTTCCCCCCGTTTCGAAGCAGGGATCTTCTGCTCCTGAAACAATTGCTTCAGGCTTCTGCTTCCCTGCCTGCCCACAGGAAGAAACCGGTCGCCCGGTTCCCTGGTTCTCACCAGGAAAGTACCTTTGATTGTATCATAATCAAAAGAATTTTTAAATAACAAATTATGAAAATTTTGTTCTTTTTCCAAAGCTTCCCTTGTTTTTTCCTCCAAAAGTAAGACCTTTCCGTTGGGCAACGGAGTTTTTCCCAGGGCTGCCGGAAGCCGGAAGCCCTTTGGCTTTTCCTGCTTCCCCAAGGAGAGCATTCCTTGGGCGCATTCGGCCAATCCTCCGCCGGGCAGGCTCCTTCGCCCCCCGGTTTCCAGCAATGCCATCAGCTCCTGTAAGTGCAGGTACTGGACTTGCGGGCTGCCCTGCTCCAACAGCCAAAGGCGCAGGGCTTCCCTCCGCAAAGCCGGATGGGCCTCCTTTAAAGGGGAAACCCACAGGCCTCCCGAAGCCTTTGCCCTTTCCAAAAGCTTTTGGGCCTCCTGCTCTAAAAACGCTTGGGTCTCCCGCAGTGTTTCGGAAGTTCGGGATGCCGCTTCCAAAAAACGGGGATTCCATTCCTTGAGCACCGGCAGCAGCTTGTGGCGCGCCTGGTTTCTGCGGAATTCCTCTGTGAGGTTGGTGCTGTCGGTCACATAGTGGAGCCCGTTTTCCCGGCAGTAGTCCTCTATCGCCGCCCGGCTCACCCCTAAAAAGGGCCGCAGCACCTTCCCTCTGCGGGCAGGGATCCCGCAAATTCCGGAAAGAGAAGTGCCCCTGGCAAAATTTAAGAGCATGGTTTCGGCGTTATCGTCGGCATTGTGGGCAGTGAGAATGGCTCCTTCTCCCCCCGCTTCCGCCAAAAGACGTTCCCAAAAGCCGTAGCGCACCTGCCTGCCGCATTCCTCCAGTCCCTGGCGGCGTTCCTTAGCCAGCTTTGCCACATCGGCCCGTAACAGGGCAAAGCGAAGCCCCTGCTGCCGGGCAAATTCCCGAGCAAAGGCTTCGTCCCTTTCCGCCTCCTGCCCCCGAAGGCCATGGTTAATATGGGCAAGCAGCAGCCTTTCCGGCCGGACCCTGCCTGCAAGGCAATGGGCCAGGGCGGTGGAATCGGCGCCGCCGGAAAAGCCTACCACCAAAATACCCCTTGGGGGCAGGAAAGAAAAATCCGCTCCCAAAGGGGGCTTTGGCCAGGGCTCACTCATGGTGGATCACCTCCCGGGAGGTAAAACGCATATATTCGCCCTGCCAGTGTACCGGAATGCTCTTCGTAGCCCCGTGACGGTTTTTTGCCACAATAATCTCCGCGGCGTTCTGGTCTATTTCGTCGCTGAGGGCGCCCCCCTCGCTGGTGACATTGTAAGCCTCCCGGTGCAGGAAAATGACAATATCGGCATCCTGTTCAATAGAGCCGGAATCCCGCAGCTCGGAAAGACCCGGCCGGTGCTCCTTGGCCTTTTCCGTAGGCCGCCGGAGCTGGGAAAGGGCAAGCACAGGAATGTTCAACTCCTTGGCCATGATCTTCAAACTGCGGGTAATTTCGGAAACCTCCTGCACCCGGTTGTCAATGCGCTTGGCGCTGGACATGAGCTGCAGGTAGTCTATGATCAAAAGCTCCACCCCCCCAAGCCTGCGAACCTTGGCCTTGATCTCCGGCACAGTGATGCCCGGGGTATCGTCCAGGTACAGGTCTGTTTTGGAAAGGATGTCCCCGGCCTCTACCAGCCGTGTCCACTCGTCGTCATCCAAGTCCCCGGTACGCAGCCGGTTGCCTTCCACATGGGCGGTGGCAGAAAGCAGCCGGGAGGCCAGCTGCTCCTTCCCCATTTCCAAAGAAAAAAAGGCCGCGCGCCGCTTTCTGCCTCCCGAGGCTACATGCTGGGCAATGTTCAGGCCAAAGCTGGTTTTTCCCACGCCGGGCCTGGCTGCCAGCACAATAAGGTCGGAACGGTTCAGCCCGGTGATGGTGGCGTCCAACTCCCCAATGCCTGTAGGCAGCCCCCGGTATTTTTCCTTGTCGGGGGAATTGAGCTTGTTCAGCTTGTCAAAGGTTTCCAGCAGCACTTCCCGCACCGGCTGGAGGCCCTTCATATTTTTGCCCTGGCGAATATCGAAAATGCGCTGTTCGGCTGCATCCAGCAGCATCGAAGCCTCCGCTGTGCCTTCCGAGGCGTCGGAGAGGATCTCCCGGGCTGTCTGCATCAAGGTACGCATATCGTATTTATCCCGGACAATTTCGGCGTATGCATCCACATTGGAAATAGAAGGCACCATTTGGGCCAGCTGGGTAAGGTAGATCTTCCCCGTGGCCTCCTCGAAGGCTTCTGTCTCCTTTAGGGCTTCCAATACAGTGACCAGGTCCACCGGCTTGCCCAAGGCAAACATTTCCAGCATGACGCCATAGATCAGCCGGTTGTTGGCCGCGTAAAAATATTCCGCTCTGGGCAGAATTTCCGCCACCACGGAAAGGCAGGAAGGCTCCAGCAAAATGGCGCCCAGCACCGATTGCTCCGCTTCCAGGCTAAAGGGCATGGCCATACCCGGCACAGCCTGTGTATTCAAATAAGAATCCCCCTGGTAATCCACGCCTGTGAAGGCCTCCTTTTCTTTCGCCAGCAAAGCTTTTATTTTTCCGACTTCTCGCACACCGCCACGTTCATGGCAGCGGTGATACCCCCGTAAAATTTCACCTCAAAGGGGTAGGTACCAAAGGCCTTGATGTCGGCGTCCAGGGCGATCTTCCGCTTGTCTACCTCCACCCCGAATTGCTTCGCTGTTTCTTCGGCAATTTCCTTGGCGGTGACAGAGCCGAAGATTTTCCCGGCCTGGCCGGCCTTGGCATAAATCTTTACCGTTTTTCCGCTCAAGGCCTCGGCATTCTTCTGGGCCTGTTCGGTTTCGGTTTTAATTTTATACTGCTTGGCAGCCTCGGCGTTTTTCAGCTCGTTCATGGCTTGGGCATTGGCTTCCTTCGCAAGCTTTTTGGGAAGCAGGAAATTCCTTCCGTAGCCGTCGGAAACATTCACCAGTTCCCCCTTTTTTCCAATAGATTTTACGTCTTGCAGCAATACGACCTTCATGTGCTGTCACTTTCCTTTACTAATAATTTTGTACCTGTAAAACATTTTCTGGTTCTCCCCAGGAGGGGAACAGCCCGGACCCTCAGCCTTGGGCCGTCATTTCCAGCAGCTTGCTGTCCAGGGCGCGGATCAAACGCTGCCGGGCCTCGCTGACGCTTACATTCTTAATTTGGGCTCCGGCCATGGTAAAATGGCCGCCGCCGCCAAACTCCTCTAAAATCACCTGTACGTTTACATCTCCCAGGCTCCTGGCAGAAAAATTCACATCGCTGCCGGTGCGGTACAACACAAAAGAAGCCTTTACCCCTTGAATAGAAAGCAGCTCGTCGGCAGCCTGAGCAGCGGCAATGCGCACATCCTCAAATTCCCAACTGGAGGTGGCGATGGCGCAGCCCTTGTAGATCTCTGCTCCGGAAACCAGCTGGGACCTTTGCTTATAGGTTTCTAACGTATTTGAGAAGAGCTTTTTTACCGCCACCGTATCTGCTCCCCGCCTTCTTAAAAACGCAGAGGCCTCAAAGGTACGCACGCCGGTTTTCAACACGAAATTTTTCGTGTCCAGCATAATGCCTGCCAAAAGCGCCTGAGCGTCAATGGGGTCGATGGCGGAGGATTTCATATATTGAGCCAACTCTGTGACCATCTCGGAGGCAGAACTGGCATAGGGCTCATGATAAAAGATCAGCGCGTTTTTAATATGGGTGACCATCATGCGGTGGTGGTCGATGACCACCGTACGGGCGGCCCGGTTCAAAAGCTCCTTGCTTTCCACAAAGTTCACGGAGTGGGTATCTACCACAATGAGCAGGGAGCGTTCGGTAATACTCTGCATAGCTTCCGCCGGGTTCAGGAAGATCCCTGCATCGCCATAGTTATCCTCCACGCTGTTCAGGAGGGCGCCTGCCAGGCTGCGGGCCCTGTCTATGACAATATGGGCTTCTTTTTCCAGGCCCTTCTGCACCACCGCCCACATGCCTATGGCGGCACCCACGCTGTCCAGGTCGGAATTCATATGGCCCATCACAAACACCCGGTCACTGGCGGCAATGTGTTCGGAAAGGGTGTTGGCGATCACACGGGTGCGCACCTTGTCGCGCTTTTCCACGCCCTTGGAAAGGCCGCCGAAAAACTCGTATGTATCGCCCTTCTGTTTCACCGCCACCTGGTCGCCGCCCCGGCCCAGAGCCATGTCCAGAGCTTGCCTGGCCCATTGTTCGCTTTCCCGCAGGCTTTCTGCCCCCCGGCCTACGCCAATAGAAACCGTGGCGGCCATGTGATTTCCGCTTTTGATTTCCCGTACGTCATCCAGCACCTGGAACCGTTTTTGCTTGGCCTCTTCCACGTGGGATTCGTCGGTGAGAATGAGGTAGCGGTTGTTGGCAAGCTTGCGGATAATTCCCCCCATATATTCCACCGCCCATTTGTACAGCACGGCATCCACTTCACCAGTCATGCGGGATTCTTCGCCGCTCACGCTGTCCCGAGCCAGCTCTTCCCGGTTGTCAAAGGCCGCAAGGCACACCACCGGCCTTTTTTCCCGGTACTCTTTGCTCACCGTTTTAAAATAGGTATCATCTACGAAATAAAGGATATACCCCTTTTCCGCCTGAGCTCCGTACACCGTGTACTCCCGTTCCCCGTGGGAGACCGAAGCCCCCTGTTCCCCCATCACCTGGCGGAAGGTTTTCGGGTAGATATATTTGAGCACATTTTCTCCGGCATACTCCCTGCCACCAGCCAAAGATTCCACAAAGGCCCGGTTTGCCCAAACGATATCTCCCGCCGGGGCCACCACCGCCACCGGTAATGCAAATTCTTCTAAAGAGTGTTCCTCTTCCGCCGTGAGTACCTTTTTCGCATTTTTCACCGCGGTGGTGATATTCCTTCGAAACAGCAGGTCGGAAGCTGACACCGCTAAAATCGCCAAGCCGGATAAGGTGAGCTCCACCGCGAAAGCGATCTTGTTATAGCGGTAGGTGACCAGGGCCATGCCCAGCATGACCACAGCCATCAGGTAAAACAGCGGAGAAATCACCCAGACCTTCCTGCGCCGCATTTTTCCTCACCTCACCTCTCAAATTTCAAGGGCGATCAAACCTCCATGATCACAGGCAGAATCATGGGGTTGCGCTTGGTGCGCTGGTACAAAAACCGGGAAAGCTCTTCTTTCATATTCTGCTTCATGGTGCCCCAATCCCGCATGCGGCTCCTTGCGCACTCCTCCAACACATTATACACCAGTTTTCGGGCTTCGTCCATAAGGGCTTCTGATTCCCGCACATAAACAAAGCCCCGGGAAACAATATCGGGCCCCGAAACCACGTGGCCGCTTTGGCCTTCAATGGAACACACCACCACAATGAGGCCGTCCTCTGCCAGGTGTTTCCGATCCCGCAGCACAATGCTGCCCACATCGCCCACACCCAAACCGTCTACCATAACACTGCCTGCCGGTACGTCGGCAAGCTGCTTCATGGAATCTTCCTGAAGCTCCAGCACATTGCCTATTTCCCCGATGAAAATGTTTTCCCTGGGGATCCCCATGGCCATGGCCAGTCCCGCGTGCTTTTGCAGGTGTTTTTGCTCCCCATGGACCGGTATGAAGTACTTCGGTTTTGTGAGCCCCTGGATGAGCTTCAGCTCTTCCTGGCAGGCATGGCCCGAAACATGAACCTCATACATGGATTCGTAAATCACCGTACATCCCTGCTTCAAAAGCTCATCCACCACCGCGCCCACGGTTTTTTCGTTTCCGGGAATGGGGCGGGCGGAAATGATGATAAAGTCATTGGGGGTGATGGCCACCTGCCGGTGGTCGGAAAAAGCCATACGGGTTAAGGCCGACATGGGCTCTCCCTGGCTCCCGGTGGTAATCAATACCAGCTGGCCTGCCTCATAACGGTTGATCAGGCTTAAATCTACCAATACCCCATCGGGGATTTCCAAATACCCCAGCTCGCTGGCAATTCCCATCACGTTTACCATGCTGCGCCCGGAAAGGGCCACCTTGCGGCCATATTTCACCGCGCAGTTAATAATCATCTGCACCCGGCTGATGCTGGAGGCAAAGGTAGCTACAATAATGCGCTTGCCCTCGGCCCTGGCAAACAGGGAATCTAAAGAATTGTTTACGGTTTGCTCCGTTTGGGTGTAACCCGGGCGTTCGGCGTTGGTGGAATCGGCCAGCAGAGCCAGCACACCTTCCTTTCCCAGCTCCGCGAAACGGGCCAGGTCGATCATGCCGCCCTCTTCCGGGGTACAGTCTATTTTAAAGTCACCGGTATGCACCACAATTCCCGCCGGGCTGTGAATAGCCAGGGCCACCGCGTCGGCAATGGAGTGGTTCACATGGATCAATTCCACCTCCATACAGCCAAATTTTAAGCGAGAACCTGCCGGGGTTACCTGTAAGCGGGCGGTATTGGTAAGGTTGTGCTCTTTTAATTTCCCTTCAATAAGCCCTATGGTGAGGGCTGTACCGTAAACCGGCACATTTATCTTTTTCAGCAAGTAGGGCACCGCGCCAATATGATCCTCGTGGCCGTGGGTAATCACAACGCCCCGGATTTTGTCATAGTTCTTTTCCACAAAAGAAAAGTCCGGGATCACGCTGTCTATTCCCAGCATCTCCTCGTCGGGAAAGGCCAGGCCGCAGTCTACAATAATCATATCGTCTTGGCATTCATACAGGGTGAAGTTCTTTCCAATCTCGTTGAGGCCCCCTAAAAAATAGGCCCGAATTGCCGGTTTCGTCCCCTTTTTCTGCCGGCCCCTGCCCCGCTTCGCAGGCTGCCGCGCCAGGGGAGGCTCCTTTTCCGGGACGCTCAGGACCTGGGCCTGTTGGGCCGCGGCAATGGGGGCGCTGCCCAACACCGCCCGCTTTCCCTTTTGCTGGCCAGTACTTTTGGCCGAAGCTTTTCCTGTTTCCGCCTGCCTGCTCCGGCTTCCCCGCCGCTCCCCCTTAGGCGCTGTCTCCTTTTTGGGAGCCGCTTCCCGTTTCTGGGCTGCCGGGCGCTTGGCTGGCTGCTCCTGCTTTTTCGTGTTTTTCTTCGGGCCCGCGATCTTTCCTACTTTCGGCTGCTCCTTCGCGCCGCTGAGAGGCTGGTCCAGCTGTTTTCCCACATTCTCCAAAGGCGACGCACGTCTTATTCTTCCGGTTTTCTTTTCTGTCACAAAATTTCCTCCTAAATCCTTTTCCAAATTTTTCGCATCGATTTTTTCTCTTTCGCCGAGCCTGTTCCGGCTCCGGCTTTATCGGGCGGCTGCTCTTCGCCGCCTTCCGCCACAGCTTTTTACCCGGGACAAACTTTTGCCCCGGGATTTTTTCGGAGTTCCGGGCTTTCTAAACAAAACCGTTTCACAGCGCTGCCCGCCAAGCCTGTGGGCCGGGGAAGCTGCCCGGAAAAAGGGATACAAAGAAGCGGCCCCTTCGGAGAAAACCCGCGGCGCCCTCACCCTTCTTTTCGCCAGCCGAATGGGAAAGTCCCGTTCCCGGCTGCCGCCGTACCGTACAAAAAATATATCCAAAAAGCGGCTGTGCCGCAAATGCACGAAACAAAGTAATTATTCCTATTGTACCGTTTACACGGTTTTCTGTCAAGCTTTCCCTTTGCCCCGCTTTCTCCCATAAAATTTACCTTACGCCAAATTTCATGCCGGATTTCCCAAAAAGCGAAAGGGGGCTCGATTTGCCCCGGAAAACTTTCTTTTCGAAAGCGGGATTCTTCTGCACGTAGAGTTTTGCCTGTTTTACCCGGGATTATTCCCTTTTTCTTCCAATCTATTGCCGCTCAAAAAAATTTTTTCGCAAACATAAAAGAACCTGTTGAAAAGTATACCAAAATGGTGTATATTAAGACCTGCAAAGGTCCAAAATGGACTTTGTATGGCAAAATCAACTGCCTGCCGGCAGTCCTCCCGGCGTCCCGGCAGTTTTCACGGAAAGGATGATAAATTTAGATGAGCAGGAAGGTCTATGCAGATAACGCCGCTACCACCGCTGTGTCGAAGGAAGTGTTGGAAAGCATGCTTCCCTTTTACCAAGAAGTATATGGGAACCCCTCCAGCCTTTATGCCCTGGGACGAGAGGCCCGGACCGCCTTGGAAGAGGCCCGGGCTACCGTGGCAAAGTGCTTGGGCGCCAACCCAAACGAGATCTATTTCACCAGCTGCGGCACGGAAAGCGACAACTGGGCCATCAAAGGCGCTGCCCACGCCATGAAAAAGAAGGGGAAAGATCATATTATCACCACGGCCTTTGAGCATCACGCGGTGCTGCACACTTGTGGAGCCTTGGAACGGGAAGGTTTTTCCGTCACCTATTTGCCGGTTCACGAAAACGGCATTGTCCGTCCGGAAGAACTGGAAGCAGCCATAACGGAAAACACCGGCCTGGTCACCGTGATGTATGCCAACAATGAAATTGGCACCATCCAGCCCATTCCGGAGATCGGCGCCATTTGCAAAAGGCACGGCATTTTGTTCCATACCGACGCGGTACAGGCGGTGGGCAATGTGGCGATAGATGTAAAAGAACAAAACATTGACATGCTTTCCTTAAGCGGCCACAAGCTTCACGCCCCCAAGGGTGTGGGAGCCCTGTACCTGCGGGCGGGCGTCCCTGTAAGTAACTTTATGGATGGAGGCGCTCAGGAAAGAAACCGCCGGGGCGGCACAGAAAACCTGGCCCAAATCGTGGGCTTGGCCACTGCCATGGAACGGGCCTGCTCCACCATAGCGGAACGGACAGAACGGCTTTCCGCTATGCGGGACAAGCTGATTCAAGAGGTATTGAAGCTGGAGCGTACCCGTCTGAACGGCGACAGAACCCACCGGCTTCCCGGAAACGCCAGCTTTTGCTTCCAGGGAGTGGAAGGGGAGTCGCTGCTGTTGATGCTGGACTTAAAGGGCATCAGCGCTTCCTCCGGCTCCGCCTGCACCAGCGGCTCTTTAGACCCAAGCCATGTACTGCTGGCCATTGGCCTGCCTCACGAGGTGGCCCACGGTTCCCTGCGGATCTCCCTGGGTGACTTTAACACCATGGAAGATATAGATTATATCATAGAAACCCTGCCCCCCATTATAGAGCGGCTCCGAAACATGTCCCCCTTGTGGGACGCGATTGAGAGCGGCAAGGTTTCTTACGACGCCTATTTCTAAAAAAATAAAAGGAAACTTAACTTACCCGAAATTATTTCTATTTGCGGAAGGATGATCGTTATGGCATACAGTGAAAAAGTAATGGACCATTTTGCCAACCCCCGAAACGTGGGCGAAATGAAAGACCCCAGCGGTGTAGGAGAAGTGGGAAACCCCAAATGCGGCGATATCATGCGTATGTATTTGAAAATAGAAGGCAACGTGATTACGGATGTCTCTTTCATGACCTTTGGCTGCGGCGCAGCCATTGCCACCAGCAGCATGGCCACCGAGCTAATTAAGGGCAAAACCATTGAGGAAGCCCTGAAGCTCACCAACAAAGCGGTTATGGAAGCCCTGGACGGGCTGCCGCCGGTAAAGGTCCATTGCTCGGTGCTGGCAGAGCAGGCCATTAAGGCCGCGGTATCCGATTATTACCGCCGTCAGGGCATTGACCCCACTCCCATTGTGGGCGAGATTGCCGAATGCGAGGAATGCGCCTGCCAGGTGTGACCCAGAAGTCTTGTCAAGACAAAAGACAGGCCCCCTCTTCGAAAAAGCGGAGAGGGGACCTTCTCATTTCGCCGTGGGGCAGGTTATTTGCAGCATCTGCCGTTTTCGCCCAGGTCGGTGGCCCGGGGCGGGAAAAACTCCTCGGTGGGGAATTCCAGGCGGCGGAACAGCTCACAGGGGTTGTCGCTGGAGGTGACACATTCCTTTTCGGGGATGCAAAAATCGTAAGCGGGAATCAACATCTGCACGTTGCGCACGATCTGTACAATGATAAACAAACCAATGGTGGCGTAGACCGTGTTTTTGCATTGGCCGCATTCGAAGCTGTCGCCGTAGCGCTGGCAAATGCAGTCGGGGATGCGGCAATAGGGCTCACACCCACAAACGGGACGGTCGCACAGCCTGGCGGAAAGGGCCACCGGCTCCGCCACCTGCACGGTGGCTTTGGGCAGAACCTTGCAGTCCTGAGCGTCATTTTCGTCCGGGCAGCTGTCCGAAGAGAACATCTTCACATTTCCCTCGCTGCCGTAAAGGATCACCTTCTTGTTGAAGATCGAAACGCCGCTGATGGTCACCGGGCAGGATGTAGGCCCGCCGAACAGATCGACGCACACATCGAAAAAGAAGGTCATATCGACGGAATAAAAGCCTTTGTTAAAAGGGATGGGCTGCAGGTCTAAATACACCGTGATCACGCTTACATCCCGAATGCGTACATTGGTGGCGCTATCTACCAAAGGCTGTCTGGAAGCGGGAAATATCACACGAATATCTTCCAGGCAATCTTTATCGGAGCAGGAATCATAGATCCGCATCGCGTCAATGCACACTGCTTCTTTGAAATAGTCCCGGCAGTCGTAACCGGAAACATTCTCATTTTCGGCCATGGAAATCTCCTCCTTTAGGGTTTCTCCTTCCTATAGTATGAGAAAGGGGAGATTGTGTGCAAACCAAGGCCTGCCGCTCTATCCGGTGAGCAAAGCGTTGAATCTCCCCTTGGGAGATTGTGTGCAAACCAAGGCCTGCCGCCCTGACTGGTGAGCAAGGTGCTGAATCTCCCCTTGGGAGATTGTGTGCAAACCAAGGCCTGCCGCCCTGACTGGTG
>CANSKS010000022.1 GCA_947647615.1 uncultured Neglectibacter sp. | reverse complement strand
CGGTAAGGTCTCGATTCATAACGGTATAGCCCCCTCCTTTTTACGGCAATGCCCCGGGTTCCCTGTTTTTCAAAATATATTGTAGCACATTGTGCTTCCAAAAAACAAGGAGCCCCCGTCGGGAAGTTTCCGGCAGGGGTTCTGCTCTCTATAGGCGAATTTCGCGGCATTTTAAGGTTGTTCTTTCTTCAGCTGACGATCCAGCCAGTTCAGGAGCAGCGCTGGCCACTGTTTTAAATTTTCAGGTAGCCCATCGGCTTGACCCAGCCCAAAGCCGTGGTCGGCCCCGTCGAAAAGGTGAACTTCTGTTTTGACCCCGTTTGCCCCAAGGTCGGAAATAAAGGGCAGCATCCGCCAAAGGGACCAATCACGGTTCCCAAGGGCAAAAAAGCAAGGGGGAAAATCTTGGTAACGGTTATCGTTGTCGTAGGGGAACACTGCCGGATAAACAGAGACCAACGCGCAGATTCGGGCGTCGGCCCGGTCAATTTCATCCGGCAGGTAATCGGGGTCTATCCGTTCGGGGGCAGTTTGAACTCCCAGGGAGTTGATCAAGTCAATAGCCGGCCGGTTGCCCATAGAAAAGCCGTTGACAAAAATTTCACTGGCCTGTACCCCAAATTCTTCCCCACGGCACCGCAACAGCCGAATGGCTCTTTGTAGGTCAAGGGCGCGGTTTAGGGTTTTCCGTACCTTGGCGCCCATTCCGTGGCGGTTGTTCAGCACAAAGGCGTTGTAACCATTTTTTTGGTAAAATTCTGCGATGGGGAAGCCCTCGGAGGCATTTTGCCGGAAATTTCCTCCAATGATGATAACACTTGGGTGGCACTTCCCATCGTTCTGCAGAAAGGGGACCAAATGTGGCCGGAACTCCGGGCCGTCGTGGCTGATCTTTGCCCAGGTTTCCGGCGTGAACCCATTCCAGGGCATTTGTTTGCCGTTCCAAAGGTAGATCTTATCCGCTTCTGGGTCGTGTAGCCGCACCATGCGCTGCTCGGCTGTTTGAAGCTTTTGTATCAGCTCTTTACATTTTTCTTCGGTCAACCCTTCGCGGTAAACCACATTCCCGGTTTCCAAATTCGCTTGGAACACAGTGGAAGATACCTCCCAAATAGTTTGGAACATGAAAAAATAATTTTCGCGGGAGTATGCCTTGTATTCGTCACAATAGTGCCGGCACGCGAAATACCGGGAAAGCAGTTCGTCAAGCGCGTTCATACAATTCAACCTCTTTCTTTTGTTTGTTTATTTTCCAATAAGTAAACCCAACGCTTCCAGCCAAGGCGAAAGTTCCGCCCAAAAGGAAGATAAACCGGTACCCGAAGGCGCCGGAGAAGTACCCCCATAAAAATGCGCCCAGTGCTGTTCCCAGATCTTTTGCGCCGAAAAAAACCGCGTTGGCCGTTCCGCGAGTCTCACGGTTGCTATGTTGCACCGCAGCGGCGTTCATCAGGGAGTACAAGATCCCATAGCCAAAGCCATAGAAGATTCCAGAGACCCACAGCACTGGAATGCAGGGGAAGAGAGCGACCAAGAAGTAAGCAGCCGCGAGCAAAGCGGAGGAAACGGCACAGATCTTGCCTTCCTTGAACCGGCGCAGCCAACCCATGAATAGCCTGGAAACGATCATACCGAACAAATTTACGGAAAAGAAAATGCTCACATCTTCCAGGCCGGAGGCTTTTCCCCAAAAGGCCAGATAAGTAGAAAGGGACATTTGGCAAAAAATAAGGACCGCGGAAGCCAAGGAGGGGAAAAGAGAGCCGCTTTCTGCCGCCAACCGGAAAAAGCTTTTCTTTTCCACGGCGGTTGGAGCCGGGAAAGGCCTTTGCCGGGCCGGAGGCCGAAGAAAAAAGAGGGAAAATGCGATGAATAGAGAAAGAATTAGGCCAAATAGAAACAAAGAAAAAAAGCCGCTGCGCTGAGAAAGCAAAAGTCCAATAGAGGGCCCCACCGAAAGCGCCACGGCATTTCCAAGCCCAAAATAGGCCATGCCTTCGGCCATTCTCGACTTCGGCAGGCAAGCGGTTGCCATTGCGCCTAATGCCGTGGTGAGCAAGCTCATGCCAAAACCCTGGACACTGCGAAGCAGCAGCAGTCCGGGCAGGCCTGTGTTGAAGAAGCAGGAAAAGAAAACGACGGCATAAAGGGCTGCCCCCACCAATACGCATCCCTTTTCTCCCACCTTAAACGAGAACCGCACTGACACAGGCCGAAGCAGAAGCGCCGCCAGCGTGCAGACTGTGGTGGAGATCCCTGAAATCTCCGGGTCGTACCCCCACTGAACTGTCAGCAGTGGCATGGCGGTGACCATCATTTGAAGGCAGATCGTGACCATGCAAGATAAAACGGTCAAAAGAATAAAAGGGGCTGTCAGCAATTTTTCTCCGCCGCCTTTTTCGCTCTCTGCCATAAAACCACCTCCTTGTTTTTTTATTGTATATATAGTATAATCCATATAAAGGTGGCTTTAAACTACGAAAATTCAAGAATAATATAACATTCAAGTTATAAGGGGCGCACTTATGGATTTGCTGCAGTTCAGCTATTTCGATGTGATCGCCAAATACGAAAACATTTCGCGGGCGGCCCAAGAGCTGCACGTTTCTCAGCCCAGTCTAAGCAGTTCTCTGATCCGGCTGGAAGGCGAATTGGGCTATAGGCTTTTTGACAGGCAAGGGAAAAAGCTTTGTCTCAATGAGCAGGGCCGACAATTTTGGAAAAACACAAAGCAGATCCTTCAGCTTATCGCCGAAATCCGGCTTCCTGTACCGGCCAATAAAAGATCCGGGAAAATCTCTATTGCCTTTCAGAACCACGACGAATCTTTTTTCAAAACGGTCTGTGAATTCCGCAAGGTCTATCCCGAAATACAGCTTTACCTATATCAAAGCACGTTAAGCGAGCCCTTTGCCGTAAATGCCTTCGATTTTTTGCTGAGCACATCCCAGCACAGCTTCCCTTGCAAAATGGAATCGTTTTTGCTGGGAAAGAAAAACTGGTTTGCCGTTGTGCCAAAAAATTTCGATTGGCCTTCTTGTTCGGAATTGCCGGTAGAACGGCTGCAAACCAAAGATTTCTGTTTTTTGCGGGATAGCCACGGGAACCTGGAAGACGCTTATCGACTTTGCTTGGAAAGTCATTTTATTCCGCGCAGTGTGATCACAACCAACAGTCCCATGTATAAGCGGCTGCTTTTGGCCCAGGGGGAGCTATACGGGTTCATTCCTTCCGGATGGTACCCTTCTTATCGGGAGTTGGAAGCGGTGCGGCTGATCCCGCTGAAAATGGAGCGCGAAGCCATAGAGATCAGGCTTTACTGGAACAATAGCCCGCCCCTTTCCCCAGCAGCAGAAAAGTTTTTATCTTTTGTTTACGGGAAGAGCTCTAATAAAAGCGGATAGGAGTTCCCTTTAGGCATTATGGGAAAAAGCCAAGAAGAGCCGGAATGCTCTGGTTCCCCTTGGCTTCCCTTTTCTATGGGTCTTCCTTTGTCTTGTTATGCCGCCTTGTCATCTTCCTGCTGCCCGATCTGCCGGCATTGTTCCAACATGGTCTGAGCGAAAATACCGTAACCTGAGGTTGGATCCTCCGTAAACACATGGGTTACCGCACCACAGAGCTTACCGTCCTGTAAAATGGGCGCGCCCGACATGCCCTGCACAATACCGCCGGTAGCCTCTAAGAGCCGGGGATCGGTAATTTTCAATATCAAATTTTTTGTATGCTGTTCCAGAGCACTTGTTTTTACAATCTCCGCCTCATACGGCTGGGGTCCGGATTCATCTATGCTGGCAATAACCTGTACCGGCCCTTTTTCTACCGCTTCCTTGGGAAGAACCTCTACCGGCGTACCGGTAGGCTCTTGGAGAAAGGTGCCGTAAACGCCGGTATCGTTATTGGCCAGTAGGGTCCCCAAAGATTCCTCGGAAGAAAAATACCCTTTCAGCTGCCCGGGTTCATTTTCCGTTCCCTTTTTAATACCGCAAAGAGTGATTTCTGCCGGTTCTCCGCTTTTCAACGTCATCACGCCGCTGGTATCCATGTCGCAGATGCCGTGTCCCAGCCCGGCGAAGACACCGTTTTCCGGGTCAAAAAAGGTAAGAGTGCCAATACCTGCCGCGCTGTCCCGGACCCACATTCCGGTTTTAAAGGCACCGTCTCCATATACTGGAGTCACCGAAGCCTCAAAAACCTCTTCTCCCCGGCGCACCTTCAAAAGCAAGGGCTCGCCCTGGGTTTTTCCAATGGCCTTGGCCAGGGCAGCGTTGTTTTTCAGTGGGACTCCGTTGGCTTCTAACAGGTAATCCCCGGGCTTTAGACCCGCTTGGGCTGCAGGGCAGGCGAGGCCTCTTTCCGTATAAATATCGGAGAGGGAGGCAACAATAACTCCATCTGTAAAAAGCTTGATGCCAAAAGTAGAGCCCAACGGGATCACATAGTTTCCGGTGTTTTCCATTTCTGTTTTGCCGGAATTTGCCGGAAAGCTTTTTCCGTTATTAAAAACAGAGGCCTCTAAGACATCGGGAGAGTTGTTTTCCGGAGGTTGAGGGTTTAAAAAGCCAGAGGCCGTTAGCATGGTCACCGCCGTGGTACCAATGCAAAGGGAAAAGGTACGGACAGCGGAAAGAATGGATTTCTTGTTCCATGGAATTGGTCGCACAATATCATCCCCTTCCAGGGCTGAAATTCAAAAAGCGAAGGCCGCTTTTTGCGCCCTTTTTTAACTTTGCCATGGAGACCGCTTTTTATTTTAACAATTCCCGGCAGTCCTTCTTTCTCTATCCAGAAATTCTTGTTTTATAACGAGAAACAAGGCTTTCCAAATTCAGGGAAGCCTTGTTTTTTCGTTTGCAAAAAAGAAACTGAAATCTCCCGGTAAAAATTACAGAGGAAGACGCGCGCCTTCTCTCCAAAAGACCGGAAGTTTCATAGAATAATACCGGAAAGGAGAGAATATCATTTGAAAATTATAAAAAGGTTGAAATTCTTTTGGAATAGAATTCATTTTGTAGACAAATGCCTATTATTTTTTTTAGGCGTATTGCTGGCGCAAACTGCCTACACGATGTTCTTTGGAAGTGCAAGCGGGAAAGAGGCCGATACCATTGATATTATGGTGCGAACCTCTTCGGCTGCTATTTTTGGATATTTTGTCAGTGCCAATTTCGATCGGAGTGCCAAAGCGGGGAATTCAGACTATTCTTCTACTCTCTCTCCGACTTCCGTAAAAGCGAATCCTTCCGAAGGGCCAAAAGGGAAGATCGGTTTCACCGCAGTACCGTCTTCTTTAGAGGTTCTCCAGACCAGCACCGTCAAAGAAGACCGGCGCTGTTACCCAAAACAAGAAATTATTGTGGCTGCGATTGGCGTCACTGCCCTCATCATTTTATTGCTTTTCCGGAATTTTAGACCAAATTCCCCTTCCGCTTCAGGAGCTGTTTCTCAAATGCGGGATTTTGTTTCCGGATGCATTGGCTTCCTGGTAAGCTGTGTCTCTGAACGCAATTCCTTCTCGGACAGCGAAAAAGGCTGAACAAAAATTTAAGAGTTCTTCTTCAACAGATTTTCGTAACAAGACTGAAGCTCTTCCTTTGTGGTAAGTGTCACACCGCTTTGCAAGATTTGTTCCTGTACGGAGGCCGGAAGGGAGTGAAAGTACTCTCTGGCGGGTGGATCCATTTTTTCTAAATTAGACATGCCGAAGTTCCTTTCGAATAAAAAATTTTTTGGTGGTTGTAAGCACGGAATTCTTTTATAGTATGCTTGTTTTTTCGCCGATTATTTATGCCGGAGCACTTTTGCTTTTTAAAAGCCGCAGGGAAAAGAAATTTTGGCCTTGCCTTAAGATTTTCTGTCGAAAATCTTAAACATCCTGCAAGCAGCTTGCAGGGGCCACTTCGCAGGGATACAATAGCGTTGGAATTTTTGAGAAATATGGAGGGACGGAACATGTTATCGATTAGCGATGTGACAAAGAAGTATGGCAAGCACGTTGCCAACGACAATATCAGCTTTGCCGTAGGCGATGGGCAGATCGGCATTCTGCTGGGGCCCAACGGGGCAGGAAAATCCACCATTATCAAATGTATTACCGGTCTTTTGCGGTTTACCGGACGCATTGAGATAAACGGCGTGGAAAATACCAGCCTGGAGGCCAAGCGCCAGCTGGGCTATATTCCGGAAATGCCTGCGGTTTATGACCTGCTCACAGTTTCCGAACACCTGGAATTTATTTGCCGTGCTTACAAGATTACAGACGACGGTTACTGTCAAAAGCTTTTGGAGCGCTTGGAACTTTGGGATAAAAAAGATAAGCTGGGAAAAGAGCTTTCCAAAGGGATGCAGCAAAAGCTCTCTATTTGCTGTGCTTTGTGCCACAGGCCAAGGGTGGTTGTTTTTGACGAACCCCTGGTAGGGCTCGACCCTCATGCCATTAAAGTATTAAAGCAGATCTTTCGGGAATTGAAAGCGGAGGGGGCTTCGGTGCTGATCAGTACGCACATGCTCGACAGCGTGGAAGACTATTGGGATGTGGCCAATATCATGGTAAACGGCCGGTTTGCCGCAACCAAGGTAAATGATGGCAGCGAAGGCAAAAGCCTGGAAGACCTGTTCTTTGAGATCACCGAAGGAAACGCGGAGGAGGCGGCCCAATGAAAAGTCCACTGGTTTACCTTACCGCGGTAAAGCTGAAAAACCAATTAAAAGAGTTGGTAAAGAGCCCTGCCAAGCTGATCTATGCCCTGTTTTTAGTGGCTGTTTTTGCCTTAGTGGCCTTCACCAAATCGGAACGGGTAGGGGAGGAGCTCCGCAGCCCCTTGGAGCTTACCGCTATTCTTACCCTGTTCTATACCGTCATGTTCTTTTTGGTGTTTTTTAGCGGCAGCGCCAGCAACACCCCCATGTTTACCCTTTCCGATGTGACAATGCTCTTCCCAGCCCCTCTGGGCCCCAATAAGGTGCTGTTCTATGGGCTGTTCCGGCAGCTGGGGGTCACCTTGCTGCTGGGTTTCTTCCTGCTGTTCCAATATGGCTGGCTGAACACGGTATATGGCATTACCTACGGCCATTTGCTGCTTATTGTGGCAGGCTATGCCATTACACTGTTCCTGGCTCAAATTTGCGCCATGGCCGTTTACACCCGCACAAGCGGCAAGGAAAATGCCGGTAAAACGGTCCATCGCTGTGTTTATGGGGCGGCGGCTCTTTATGCTGTTTTTACCTTATATGCCTGCCGGGAAGAAATCATGGCCATCCTGGCGGGGGGGACCGACTGGCAGACCTTCCTTGCCAAGGGAGCCGGTTTCCTTTCGTCTTTTCCGGGGCTGCTGTTCCCAGTGTCTGGCTGGGCTGCCGGTATGGTAGGGGGGATGCTTACCGGAGATTTTGGGCAGTCTTTGCTATTACTTGCCCTGACCCTGGCCGGGTTTGCAGGTCTTTTGGCTCTCATCCTCACCTCGAAGAACAATTATTATGAAGACGTGCTGCAAACCGCCGAGGTGGCGCAATCGAACGTGACGGCAAAAAAAGAGGGCCGTGTTGCCGAGGCTGTGCCCAAAAAGATAAAGCTGGGAAAAACCGGTCTGGGAAAGGGCAGCGGGGCCAGCGCCATTTATTACAAACACAAGGTGGAAAACCGCCGTTCCGGGAAGTTCTTCCTTTCGAATATCTCCCTGATCTTCGCCCTTATAATTATTGGTACCTCTCTGCTGTACCGCAATATGTTTGAGGAAGAAAACGTCGCCCTTATCGCCTCTTTTGCCATGGGTACTTACATGCAGCTGTTTTCCGTAGCCTTGAGCCGCTTTAACCGGGAATTGTTGAAGCCCTACCTCTACTTGATGCCGGAACCGCCCTTGAAAAAGATGCTGTATGCCCTAAAGGAAAGCTTGATAGCCGATTCCTGGGAAGCAGTGATCATTTTTGTGCCGGTGGCCCTTTTGGTAAACGCCTCAGCAACGGAGGCCATCTTTTGCATTTTGGCGCGCATCACCTTTTCGTTGCTATTCCTTGCGGGAAACATTTTAGTGGAACGGGTATTCGGTTCGGTATCCTCTAAAATGCTCATCATGGTTTTCTACTTTTTGGCCTTGCTGCTCATGGCAGCGCCGGGAGTTATCCTAGGCGTTATGGCAACGATTTTCTTCTCGGAAGCGGGGATCTTCCCAGCCTTTGTTGGCATGGCCTGTGGGAATATTGTCATTTCCCTTCTTGTGCTGTACCTGTGCCGTAATCTGCTTCAATTTGCGGAGCTGAACAACCGCTGAACTTATGAAAAAATACCGGGCGCCCGGAAGGCTTTTGCTTTCCGGGCGCCCGGTATTTTGGTTCTTTACAGTTACCCCTGTTTTTTGGTTACAGGGATCCACACCTCATATTCGGCGTTTTGAGGGTCTGGGTTCAAATAGACCTCCACATCCGGCGCGCTGCCGTATTCATACCCAGAAGTGGGCAGCCATTCTGTGACGATGCGCCGCTCCAGCTCCTGAATAGAGCTGTTCTTGCCCTTCCCGGGGAATATGGCCCAGGTAGCCGCAGGCACAACATATTCTTCCAGGCTGCCTTTCTCCTGAGTGGTGGCAGTCGCAATGTAATACCGCCAGGGTTCGGTATCGTTGCAGGTGCTGACGCCAAGCACTCCCATGGGCGAAGCGTCCATCATGCCGATCAATTTGCTCAGCGTCCCGTTCCCGGCGATTTCCTGCCATTTTTGGGGGATGACCGCAAAATTTTTTTCAATATCCTTTTGCAACGGCACAGACACGCCTACAATGCGGAAAGCCTCCTTTGTCTCGATCCGGTAATTCATTTCTTCCACACCTTTCACGGTAAGTTTAAATTGGATGGGCGGGAAGGATTTTACACAAACCCCTTCGTTTTTTACGGCAGATGGGGCGATCCCGTGAACAGATTGAAAGGCCCTGTTAAAGGCGGTAGGGGATTGGTACCCGTATTTTCCCGCCACGTCAATGATCTTTATAGCTTTGCCCTGCAAGTCCACAGCGGCAAGGGACATTTTTCTTCTGCGGATGTATTCCGACAAAGGAACTCCTGCCATATAGGTGAACATCCTTTGGAAATGGTAAGAGGAGCAGCAGGCGATCCGTCCAAGCTGTTCGTAATCCAGTTCCTCGGTCAAGTGTTCCTCTATATAACCGATGGCGTCGTTTAGCCTTTCGATCCATTCCATGGTAAAAACCTCCCAACAGTTCTTAGTATAAATCGTGCCTGTGCATTTTTCCTCTCAATTTCTGCACCGAAAAGAGTGATTTCTCAAACTTACCTTTGTTTCCAAACCGGTGATCAAAGGGTCCGGCTATTCTCCCGCTCAGCGCAAAAAATGGCAGACATGAATTGTCTGCCATTTTTCAACACGTTACAGGCAGCCTCCAAGGCTGTATTCGCTCTGCCTACCCAGGTCCCCGTTGCCCCCAACGCCAGCGCTTTGAACACATCGTAACCGCTGTCGATGCTGCAATCGACAAACACCGGGACCTTCCCCTCCACAGCCTTTACGATTTCCGGCAGCACTTTCAAAGGCGGCACTGCGTAATCGATAATGCCGTGGTGGTGCGATACAACAACGCCATCCGGCGCATTTCAATGAATAAAGAATCGGCATAGTTCCGGGCAAGGGCGTTGGAATCGCCAGGGCGCATCTTTTCCATAGAGATTCTCCTTTAATAATTTTCCAACAGCTCTATAAAGCATTTGAGATCGGCATTGGCGTCTAAATAAGCATACTCGCCACCAGCATTGCCGTAAAGGCCCCGCTGAACGCAGAGCATTCCCTGCTCTTCGCAGGCGCGAATGCGGGTGTCCATGTTTTTGACGGGGAAGGCGATGTGGTGGATCCCTTCGCCATGTTCATCCAGAAAATCCTGCCAGATGCTTTTTTCCCCATTAGGCTGGATGAGCTCCAACTGCACGCCCCCATCCACATTGAAAAAGGCCATGAGGCAGTTCGCTTTGGGTGCGGGTTGGCCCCGGTAGGTTGTGTGAGTGACCTCATACCGGCCCCCGTCTACAACGGCCGGGGGCTCCACACCAAAGAACTTGGCGAAGGCATGCCGGGATTTTTCGATGTCCCTTACAATAAAGCCTACCTGTGTCAATTTGTTTGTTTGGATCACATCGCTCATTTTTATACTCCTCCTGTTGATGTTATGTGGGGCTGCGGCTTACTGCGGCGCGCCGGAAGCCGCACCTGAGAGGCAGCAGGCAGCCATGCCGTGGGCTGTTCCGGAAAGACGCCGGTCATTATAGCTGTAATTGTTTTGGCGCTCTTCCAATATACTGGTTATCTTTTGCGCAAATTATAGCAAGGCAGCCGGTAAAAAGCAAGCCCTAAAAGCAAAGAGCCTGTGAAACAAACCGGGCCTTTTAAAAAGATACGGGAGTTTCTAAACGGGTTTGCTGCCGGCGGGCGCTGTGGCGCCGGGTTTAGCGACACACCGGAATCGCTGTTATGCTATCTTTGAGTCAAGAGGAAAGATGGCAATATGATTCGTGAAAATTTGCAAAATTATAAAGATATTCTTAATTTTTTTATGGTTTCATATTGCAAACCTTGGGCTGCTGTGCTATGCTTACCACAAATTGGGGCATTGCCAGGTTGCAAAAAGCTTTTTCCGAAAACCGGGCTTCCCCTAAAAGTGTATTGCCCGCACAAAAAATTTGATTTTAGGGCAAGGAGAGGAGTTCACAATGGAATACCGTATTGGCCATTTGGCCTATCGCGTGGCCAACATGAAAGAAACCATGTCCTTTTATACAGAGATCTTGGGTTTCCGGCATGCTTTTGGGCTTACCGATGACCAGGGCAAGCCCTGGATTGAGTACCTGCTTACTCCGGACGGCAGGTTTGTGGAGCTGTTTTATCCCGACACAGAGGGCGTCCCCCAGTTGGGCCGCAGTTACATGCATCTGTGCCTGGAAGTGGATGACTGCGTTGCGGCCGTCTCTGAATTGAGGTCTAAGGGCATTGCCATTACTTCCGACGTCCGTCGGGGAAAAAGCGGCAATTACCAGGCCTGGATCAAGGATCCGGACGGCAGGGATATCGAGATTATGCAGCTTGAAGAAAACAGTAAACAGTATAAGGCACGCGGCACTTTACGGTAAAGACTGCTTTTGGAAAAAGGAGGGACCGGCAGGCAGCAGGCGAAAGCCAAAGCACCAGGTTCTTCTGTACCTTTTAAATTTTAATTAAGAAAGTCGCGATAAAAGCAAGGGAGTTTTTTATGGAGCATCATGTAGAGAAAAATGGGTTCATTCAAATTAATATTGTGGTTCGAGACATCGAAAAGGCCGCCGAAAAATGGGCGGAATTGTTGGGAGTGGAAAAGCCTGAGGTTTTCATCAATCACCTGGAGGGCGGCGACAATTACCAATACCGCGGCAAGCCGATTACCTGTGATTTGAAATGCGCAAACATCGCCATGAATGGTTTTGTCATTGAGCTGCACGAGCCTTGCGGAGACGGTGAAAGCTCTTTCCACGAGTTTTTGAAGAAGCATGGTAATGGCGTGCATCATCTTGGTTTCCAGGTGGGAAACCTGCGTGATACCATTATTCAAGAGCTGGAAGAAGATGGTTACGACGTTAACCGAACGCTGGGGATTTATCCCGGCGGCAGTTGGACCATTGTAGACAGCGAAGACGATTTGGGTGTGAACCTGAATATTAAGCCTCATGCATAAGGAGGAGTATGAAAAATGCGTTTTGGAGGCCAATTATTTAAAAAGTGGAGGTCCCCGGAGGAATGGGCTCAGGCGGCAATGGATGCCGGGTACTCCGCCGTTTATTTCCCGGTGGACTACACTGCCTGCCAGAAAGATATTGATGGGTATAAATCTGCTGCCAAGGCGGCAGATTTGGTAATTTGTGAAATTGGCGTATGGAAAAACACCCTTTCGCCGGATCTTGCGGAGCGCGAAAGGAACATTGCTTATGCGGTGGGCCAGCTGGAGCTGGCCGACTATGTGGAAGCGAATTGCTGTGTAAATATAGCGGGATCTTACAGTGACCAGTGGGATGGCCCTCATAAGGATAACCTGACTCAAAGAGCCTTTGAGGAGATTGTGCTGACGACACAGCGGATTATTGACAAAGCGGCTCCGAAAAGCACGGTCTACACCTTAGAGCCCATGCCCTGGATGTACCCCGATACGGCAGATTCCTGCCTGAGGCTGATCCAGGCAGTTAACCGGAAGGGCTTTGCCGCCCATTTAGACCCGGTAAACGTCATCTCTTCGCCCCAGCTTTACTACCGGAACGGGGAGGTCATTCGGGAGTGGTTCGAAAAGCTGGGCAGCTCCATTCGCAGTTGCCACGCCAAAGACATCCGCTTGAGCGGACACCTCACCGTACATTTAGATGAATGCAGGCCCGGCTTGGGGGAACTGGATTATCGAACCTACTTGGAATGCTTGTCGAAGCTGGACGACCGTGTTTGTCTTATGCTGGAGCATATGACGGAGGAACAGGATTATGCCGAGGCCACCCGCTATTTGAAGGGGCTGGCTCGGGAGATGGGATTGTCCCTGTAAAATGGGGACTTGTGTTGGCCGGAACTGGCGTTCTTCATAATTCCGGCCGTAGGAGGAGCGGAGAGCGGCAAAGCCATTGCCGCTCTCCGCATAATAAGATTTTTGAGAGTTTACCGGGAAATATTTTTTGACCGGGAAGCTATACGGAAAGCTGAGCCATGCCATACGTTGAGTAGGCATGGCTTTTTGTCTTTCCAGGGCATGCTTTCTCGAAGTTTGCTATGGTTTTGAGGGTTCAAGGTTCACTGAGTTTTGCAGCACGTCAGGTTTTAGTCAAAAGCGGAGGTGAAATTCCGGTAATCGTTAGCCGACATGTTTAACGCAGTTCGGAAAACTCGGTTAAAATACCGAACGTTCCCGTATCCCACCCGTTCCGCCACTTCGCTTACCTTGAGGTTGGTGGTTTTTAAGAGGTGCTTGGCTTCTTCCATGCGTTTGTCTGTCAAAAGCTGCGTGAAGCTTTTTCCGGTGAGCTCCTTAATCAGGCGGCTTACATAGGAAGGGTTTCGGCTTACATAACGCGAGGAATCAGCAAGGCCAATGGCTTCGCTGTAATGAAGGTTGATAAATTCCCGCACACCGCTCACCACAATGTTGCTGCGGCTTTGAAACTCCGCGGAGATCAAAGCGCAAACTTTGGAAGTCCATTGCCGAAGGGCCTCGGTGCATTCGGAAAGCTGGTCACTCCGAACCAGAGGAAGGATCTCGTTGGTAAGAGAGAGCACCTGCCCAGCAGGAAGCCCCAGTTCATGCAGAAGAAAAGAAATGTTGGAAACAATTAGCAGGTAGGCTGTGACTTGGTATTCTGCCGAGGTGTTCTGTAGTCCCCTTGCCACCTGATCAAACTGTAGGAGCACATTCTTTTCCTTGCCGGTACGTACGGCGCCTACGAGGCTTTGAATAGACGCCTCTATTTCCCAACGCTCCTGGTCAGAATCCATGATGTCCTCATAAAACAGGAAGGTGGTTTTCCTTTCTTCTCTGAGCCGGTCCAAACATTCCGAGGCCTGTTTGCGAAGGTTTTGGATGTTGGAAAGAGTATTGGAAACCTTGCTGATCCCAACGGAAAGAGAGCCCAGAAAATTTTTTTGGGCATAGGAGAGCACCTTTCCCAAAAAGGCCAAAAGGGATTTACTATCGGCAAAGCGGTCTTCCTCTGTCACATTCCAAAAAAGAAATACCAAATTTCCAAAGATATAGGTCACGGCTTTGGGAAGCAATTCTTTTAAGTACTTTTCGGTAAGGTATGTGCAATAATATTGGGCTTCCATCTGGTTACCATCAATAGAGGTGCTGCAGCTGATAGCTACCAGCCTGTAGGTTTTAAAATCCAGATGAAAAGCGTAGCGGTGTTCTTCCGCTTCCTGGAAAGCGCCTTGATGGAATAAAAGACTTTCAATATATTGCTTTCGAATGGTTTCCGCATTGTTGGAAAAGTATTCTTGAAATACTGCATAGAGCCGCTGGTGTTTTTCTTCCAGCTCTAATTTCTTTTGGGCCTTTACAACGGCAGCCACCAACTTTTCGGCTTCTACCGGTTTTAAAATATAGTCGAATACCCTGTTTTGAATGGCCGCTTGAGCATATTCAAAGTCGGAATAACCGGTGATGAGAATTACCAGGGCTTCCGGATGGGTTTCGCAAATATAAGCTGCTAAATCCAGGCCGCTTTTCTGCGGCATTCGGATATCGCTTAGAACAATGTCTGGCTTTTTTTCTTCCACAAGCGCCATAGCCTCTATGGCGTTTTCTGCCAGGTAGTATTCCTGAATGGGCAGGCGGGCATTTTTTAGCACGGAATAGATTTTTTCTCGAAGCAAGATTTCGTCGTCAACGATTAGAACCGTCAATTTCTGTCTCCTCTCTGCGTCTTTTGGATGTCGTCGTAGGTAAGCTTTGGTAAGCGTATGATCACACAGGATCCGCCGGAGGGCGGACTTTTTATTGTTAGGCCATATTCCGGACCGTACATCAGTCTAATACGGGCATGAATGTTTCGAAGGCCAATCTGTTCCTTTGAAAATTTTTCTATCCCACTTGGAGGTAGGTCTTCTTGCTGAAGCGCTTCTATTACCCCCTCGGGAATACCGGAGCCGTTGTCCTTTACGGTAAAGGAGATGGCGGTCTCTTCTTCTTTGCCGAAGAGACCGATCATCCCCTGTTTCAGCAGGCCTGAAACACCGTGGACTATAGAATTCTCTAAAAGCGGTTGAAGGATCAGCTTTGGGATGTAATATTTCATCATAGATTCCGGTATTTCTTTCAAATAAAGAATTTTTTCCCCGTAGCGCAGCTTTTCAATGTACATATATTGGTCCGTATATTTTAGGTCCTCCTGTACGGTAAGAAGCTCATCGCCCTTAATGCTCATACGCATAATGCCGGCCAGGGCGGTGACGGTTTGCTTTATTTCTTCCAACCTTCCAGCCTCTGCCAACCCGTTGATGCAATCTAGGGTATTATAGAGAAAATGCGGGTTTATTTGAGCCTGGAAAGCCCGAAGCTCCGCGTTTTTTCGCAGTAACTCTTTGGAATATACAGTATCGATCAAGTTGTCAATACGGCCGATCATTTCGTTGTAGACCAGAGCCAAATCGCGGAACTCATCTTCACTGTCTACCTGGATCAGGGCTCGTTCCTTTGTATCGTAAGTTTGGCTGATTTTTTCCTGGAACCGCTGGAACTGCCGGGAAATCGCCTGAGAGATTTTATAGATCGTCAATACTACCAAAAGGCTTCCCAAAAGGACAATGCCGGTTTGCAAAAAAAAGAGGCGGTGAATATTCTTATAAAGCTTGCTTTCATTGATCACCAGGTAAAGGTCCCAATCTGCCGCGTGAGAAGGCGTGTGAAACAGCCGGTAGGAATTGCCGGAAAGTTGCAGCATTTCCAACTCGGGGCACAGCCGCGATATTTCTTCTTCCGGCAGGGGCGAAGAGTTGAATATAGTATCTCCCGCAGAATTTACAATGACCAGGGTTGGATCTACCGCTTCATTTCCTGAAAGGGAAGAAGAATAGCTTCGTAAGGCACCCAGGTTAAAGTCGATCATTAAAAGCCCCAATTTTTTTCCTGTAATAGGCTCCTTGATCAGCCTGGTCAGGGTAACACAGCCTTTTTCCAGCATTTCATAGCTAAAGAGCATTTTGCCCCCCAAAGCAGTGGTATCCTTTTCATAGAGATTTAGCCGGTTCACCAGGTCGCTGTAGCGAATACGGTTATCCATGCGCCAAACGTAATAGTCACCGTAAAGATTTTTGATGCAGAAGCTTTCCACGTTCATATTGTAACTGACAATCATGCTGAGCATGCTTTGAATAAACTCTTCGTTCAGCTTTTCGGATTCTTCCGCGGGAAGGCGGGACTTTTGTATGGCAAGTTTGCCTTGAATATCTTTGTCGAACATGAAAACTTCGGTTTCATCACGGAGTTGGCCCAGGTAAGCGTTTACCAGCTGAATTTGCTGGTCCATGCTCACATTTAACTGCTGGTTCACCAAATTTTGGCTTTCCCGGAAAGAGATGAAATAAATCGTAAGCAATAGAACAAAGAAGGCCGTAATGATTACCGGAAGCAAAGTGGCCAGAAGCTTGTTTTTTATGGAGAGGCGGTTGAGCATCTGGTTCCAAAAGTTTTTTTGGTTTTCCTGACTTTTTTGTCTTTCCAAAACCAGCCCCTCCTTTTTACAAATAGAAATGCTGGGCATTGTAAAAATAAACTAAAATAAATCATATATTGCCAGGATGAAAATGTCAAGATGGTAAAAGTAAAAAAATGAACCACAAACCTCAAAATTGAGGTACTAGTCAAAAGTACCGTTTAAAGGGTAAAATATCGATATAAGGTTGTTGCTTTAGACAACTTCCAATATCACAAGAAGGGATGAATTACCATGAAGGCAAAAAAATTTCTTGCTCTGCTCTTAGCAGGTGCACTGGCTTTGGGCGCTTTTTCCGGATGTGGGAGCAATGACAGCGGAAGTGCCAGTAAAGCTGAGTCGAAATCCGAATCCAGTAAGGCAGAGACAGGAGAAACGAATGCAAAATCCGATGCCAAGCTGGAAATTTGGGTCTATGGCTGGGAAAAGGCCAGCGCCGACAAAATACAGGAAGATACCGCCTCTTACAAAGATGCTACCGGTGTGGAGATCAAGGTAACTCCTATTGCTTCCGATTCTTACAGCACTAAAGTGCAGGCCACCTTAGCCGGTGGTACGAATCCCGATATGCTTTTCCTGGATGCCGGTGTGCAGAGCACGCAGCTGGCTTCTAAGGGTAAATTGCTGGGACTGAAGGAATACGGCGTAGAAGAATATAAAGATAAATTCTATGAGTCGGTATGGGATACCCTGGTTTATAAAGACGATGTATATGGCTTGAGAATTACTGCTAACAACCTGGCTTTATATTATAATAAGTCGTTGTTTGCCAACGCCGGGTTGGAAGAGCCCACTGCGGATTGGACATGGGATGATCTGCGCAGCGCCGCCAAGACTTTGACCACCGATGGTACTTATGGTTTAGACCTGCCTATCTACAACGATAACGGTGGCTATTGCTGGACTTGGCTGCCCTTCCTGTGGTCTAACGGCGGCGAGTTTGCCAACGAAGACCGCACAGAGGCTATTTTCAATTCCAAAGAGGGCGTTGAGGCTTTGGAGTTCTGGAAGGCTATGGTTCAGGAAGACAAGAGTGTCCCGCTGCAGGCCGCTCCTTCCGGTGTCAACCGCTTCACCTCCGGTGCGGTGGCCATGACCATTGACGGCCCCTGGAGTCTTTCCACCTTTGTGAGCGACCCCGAATTTAAAGATAACTTTGGTGTGGTACCCATGCCGCAAAAAGCCGAAAAAGCTACCGTAGTTGGCGGTGAAGGCGTGGCGATCTTCAGCAGCACGAAGTATCCTCAGGAAGCTTACGATTATCTGGTACATTTGTGCTGTTCCGATTTCACCCAGATCTTCTGGGAAAACTGGATCACCATTCCTCCTCAGCCTGAGTTTAAGGACTTCTATGCCGATAACGAAACTTACGGCAAGTATCTCCAGGTCTTCTCCGATCAAATGGAACATTCCCACACAAGACCTTTTACACCTACATGGCCTCAGATAGAGGATGCGGTAGGGCTGAACCTGCAAGGTTACATGTTCGACAAGAGCGACGATGCCCAAGCTTCTCTTGATAAAGCCGCGGAGGAAGTAACCAAGCTGATGCAGGAAGAGTAATTTTTTCCGCCGTAATACTTGTGCGTGAAGGCAGAAAGGAGGCGGGCGGCGGTTTCTTTGAACAAGAATTCCGTCGCCCGCTTTTCTAACTTCAAATTTGGCTTTGAAAGTTTCTGAAAAGAGGAGGCTCTGAGAAATGGGAAATAAGGCGTCTAGCCGTCTGCAGCGCAGATGGAACTTCTGGGGATACCTTTTCATACTTCCAAACTTTCTGGGATTTGTAGCTTTTATGCTGGTGCCCATAATTATGGCGCTGGTATTCAGCTTTACGAACTATGATATCATTTCCCGAATGGATTTTATAGGGATAGAAAATTATATAAACTTGTTTCAGGACGATCAATTCATTGTGTCTTTGCTGAATACCCTGTGGTATTCTGTGCTTACTGTGCCGATTGGCGTGGTTTTGGCTCTCTTGCTGGCAGTGATGTTCAACCGGCAGATCAGAGGCATTGCAATATTCCGCACCTTTGTTTTCATTCCCGTTATCACCTCCATGGTGGCAGTTTCCTTGGTGTGGAGCATGTTATATGAAGACAACAGCGGCCTTCTCAATATTGTGCTGAATTCCTTGGGCTTGCCTTCGGTGCATTGGCTGACCGATACCAACCTGGCCATGATTTCCATTGCTATCATGAGCATTTGGAAAGGCTTGGGCTATAATATGACCATTTTCCTGGCTGGCCTCCAAGGCGTTCCCGGTGAACTTTATGAGGCGGCCACGATCGATGGCGCCAATTCCCCTCAAAAGTTTTGGCATATCACAGTTCCAATGATTGGTCCAACCACTTATTTTGTTTCGCTTATGGCTTTAATAGGCTCCCTGCAAACCTTTGACCAGATCAATATTATGACGCAGGGTGGCCCGGTAGATGCTACGAAGACGTTATCTTTCTATCTTTACCAGTATGGCTTTAGCTATTATAAAATGGGTTATGCCTGTGCCGCTGCTTACGTGCTGTTCCTTCTGGTGTTTGTTGTTTCCATGATCCAGAATATCAGCTCTAAGAAGTGGGCTGACCTGACTTAAAAGGGGGTAGGAAAAATGGCGCAGATTCACACGGTCCATAAGAAAAAATCAGCCGGGTTTATTGTACGGCGTGTTCTGCTTTATTTGCTTCTCATCATCATCGCCGTTGTTATGTTGGTACCTTTTTTGTGGATGGTATCTACTTCTTTAAAAGAACAGTATGATGCGGTGAAAATTCCGCCTGTGTGGGTACCGATCCCGCCCAGATGGCAGAACTATGTCGACTTGTTTACCCAACAGCCAATGCTTCAGTTCATGCTGAACACAATAAAGATTGTATTTTTCGTTGTATTGGGGCAACTGTTTTTCAGCAGCTTGGCAGCCTATTCCTTTGCCCGTATCAAATTTCAGGGCCGGACGGTAATGTTCTTCTTTTATATTGCTACGCTTATGGTGCCGGGCCAGGTTACCATGATCCCTACCTATTTGATGTTTGCAAAGGTAGGTTTTACCGATACCCACTGGGCGCTTATTTTACCGGCCTTCTTTTCTGCCTTTGGCGTATTTTTGCTGCGGCAGTTCTTTATGTCGCTGCCGAAGGAGCTGGAAGAGGCGGCGGAGATCGATGGTTGCAACCCCTTTACCACTTACTGGCGCATCATGCTTCCCTTAATTGTTCCCGCTATGCTCACTTTAGGGGTTTTCACCCTGATGAATACCTGGAACGATTATATGGGACCCTTGATCTATCTGAGCACGCCGGAAAAATATACCATGACTTTGGGCATCGCTTATTTTAAAGGCATTTATACCACCCAGTGGAATTTGGTTATGGCTGGTTCTGTGCTTTCGGTAATCCCTATTTTAATTGCTTACTTATGCGCCCAAAAGTATTTTGTAGAGGGCATTGCGTTCAGCGGCGTGAAGGGTTAAGTTTTTGAAAGGCCCGAAAATACGATTTTTCGGGCCTTTTTGGCAGTCAATTTTCTGCCGACCGCGAAGGAGAGGAGAAAAAATGGACATAGCGGAAGAGCTAAATTATTTTACTAAGGTTTCTCAGGAGCTTTTAGAAGGCTGCAAAAAAATTGCCTTTAATGGCACCATACTTTATACGCCCGACGGTGTGGCTAATTACGACGCCCTTTGGGCCAGGGATTTAGGCTACATGGCAGAATATGCCGGCGACTTAATAGGGGCCGAAAATCTGGAGGCCTGTATTGAATTCGTTTTGTCGGGCCAGCGGGAAGACGGCTGGCTTCCCGACAGAGTGGAGGCCAGCGGGGAACCGGTATATGCAGCCGGCGCAAAAGGCACCCCCGTAGGGGAAGCCAATTTAGATAACACCCCTTTCCTGGTGTTTGCAGTATCCAGCTATTTGAAGCTTCTCGAGGCAAAGCAGGCAGAAGACGGCAGGGAAAAGTTTCGGGGCTGGGCAGAAGCCATTTTTAAGGGAATGGATTGTATTCCCCTGTCAAAGGACGGACTGGTGTGGAATGACCCGGAAAGACCTCATTCTCCCTATGGATTTACCGATACCGTATGCAAAACCGGGCGTTTGTTTTATGAATCGCTGCTGTTTTGGAGAGCCTGCCGGCAGCTGAGCGGGATGATCAGGGAAAGCGGCCTTTCGGAGGAAAAGGCCAAAGAATACGAAAAGAAAGCGGCGCAGGTAGAAAAGGCGATCTCGTGCCTTTATGACGAGGCCAGCGGTATGTATTTTGCCGCCGAGCTCAATTGCCGCCAGTTAGATATTTGGGGTGCGGCATATTTGCTCTATATTGGGTTTCCTGTGGAAAAAAGGGTGGAGGTCGGGTTAAAAAACTGGCTGCTGGAAAATGAGGAAACTTACCTTTACCGCGGCCAGGTACGTCATTTACCCCAAGACGAATATTGGGAAAAGCTTCTTGAGGATGTAAAACCGGAGGAATATCAAAACGGCGCCTATTGGGCTACGGCCAGCGGTTGGGTGTGGTATGTCTTTCAAGAAGAAGCGCCCAAAAAGGCAGAAAAGCTTCTTCTGGAGCTTCGGGAAGATTTCCAAACCGGGGGAGTATGCGAGTGTATTAACAGGGATTACCGGAAACTGCCCCACTATGTGGTAAGCGGGGTAAATGTGCGCGGGCCTCTGCTTCGTTATGAGATGGAGCAATTTAACAAAGGGGAGAGTTAAAGGATGTTAAAAGTAGAAGGTCAAAAGATTTTTTGGGAATATGATGGGGAAACCCTTTGTGTGGAGCCTTGGGGCAAAAACAGCCTGAGAGCCAGGGCCGCGAAGTTGACCCCAATAGAGGAAAGCCTATCCTGGGCGTTAAAGCCCCAAGATAAGGCTGCAGAAGCCAATGCTTCTTTTGTGGAATATCAAGGAGAGGAAGCGCTGGAACTCACCAACGGAAAAATTAGGGCGATCCTTCAAAAAAATGGAAGGCTCACCTTTTTCAATGGGCAAGGGGAACAGCTGCTGCAAGAATTTAAACGGGACCGTACGGTAAAGGGCACAAACTTCAGCCCAATGATGCTGAGCGGCAGGGAATTTATGCCCATGCGTGGGCCGGACCGCAGCCTGACAGTCCGTTTTGAATCGGATCCGGAAGAAAAGCTTTATGGTATGGGACAATACCAGCAGGAAACCTTTAACTTGAAGGGCGCCGTGCTGGAGCTCGCCCACCGGAATTCCCAGGTGAGTATCCCGTTTGTGCTTTCCAGTAAGAACTATGGCTTTTTCTGGAATAACCCAGCCATTGGCCGGGTAACTTTTGGCACGAATCGGACGGAATGGGAGGCGCAGTCCACGCCGCAGATGGATTACTGGATTACAGCGGGGGATTCTCCGAAAGAAATCCTGAGCCAGTATACCGAAGCCACTGGAAAGCCTTCCAAAATGCCGGACTTTGCCTTAGGATTCTGGCAGTGTAAAATGCGATATCGTTCTCAGGAGGAGCTTTTAAAGGTAGCTAGGGAATATAAGCGTCGGGAACTTCCTCTTTCCGTAATTATCATAGACTTTTTTCATTGGCCGAACCAAGGCGTATGGGATTTTGACCCGGAGTATTGGCCTGACCCTGTGGCCATGGTAAAGGAATTGGAGGAAATGGGTGTTAAACTGTTTGTTTCTGTTTGGCCTACGGTAGACCCCAAAAGTCCAAATTACCCGGAAATGCTGGAGCGCGGTTTCCTGACTCACACCGACCGTGGCAATCGCACTCAAATCGAGTGCGGCGGATATGAAGTGTTTTATGACGCTACTCATCCGGGAGCGCGGGAATTCGTGTGGAGCAAAATCAAACAGAATTATTACGACCGGGGAATCAAACATTATTGGCTGGATGCCGCTGAGCCGGAGACAATTCCTTACCATTTCGATAATTTGCGTTACTATTTGGGCTCTAGCTTAGAAGTGGCCAATATTTATCCCTATTATTATGAAAAGACCGTATATGATGGTTTAGTAGCCCAAGGCGAAACCGATATTATAAATTTAGAGCGATGCGCTTGGGCGGGCAGCCAGAGTATTGCCACTTTGGTGTGGTCTGGCGATATCGTTTCCAGCTTTCACAGTATGAGACGTCAAATCGTGGCGGGGTTACATATGGCGGTAGCCGGGATCCCTTGGTGGACCACCGACATCGGTGGCTTTGATTTCGGCGACCCAGACGACCCTGCCTTTCGAGAGCTTTTGGTACGATGGTTCCAGTATGGCGTTTTCTGCCCGGTGTTTCGGCTTCATGGAGCCCGAGTGCAAACGAAGGGTTCCGGCTTAGAAGGTATGGGTTACGGTGGAGCCCCCAGTGGCGCTGACAATGAGGTTTGGAGCTATGGGGAAGAGGTTTGTGAAATTCTTTCCAACTATTTGTTCCTGCGGGAACGGCTTCGGCCCTATATTAAGCTTCAAATGGAAAAATGCCATGAAGAAGGGATTCCACCTATGCGTCCCCTGTTTACTGATTATCCGCATGATAAAACGGCTTGGGAAGTGAAAGACCAATATTTGTTCGGCCCGGATGTTTTGGTTTCTCCGGTAACTCACGCTGGGCAAACCAGCCGAGAGGTCTACCTGCCTGCCGGAGCCAGATGGATAGAAGCGTGGACAGGGAAAACCTATGAAGGGGGAAGCGTTTTAAACTGTGACGCGCCTCTTGAGAGGATTCCTCTGTTTCTTCGGGAGGGCGGAAGTGTGACCCCTGAGCTTCTGGGAATAAAATGACTTTATTTCTCACAAAAATATGATTTTTTTGTGATGTTTTTTGAGAAGTCGGAATTTTCAAAAAGAAGTCACTATTGTCTATTCTTTTTCCCCGGAATGGAGTTTATAGTAAAGCCATATTGGGGAGCGCGGAGTGCGTAAAAACGTTCCTAAAAATGTAGAACAGGAGGAATCATTATGGCAGTTATTCGTGTAGGAAGTGTGGGAATCGGCGGTATCAGCCGCGGTGTACACCTTCCCGGAATTCAGAAAAGTCCCGATTTGCAGCTGGTGGCTGTGTGTGATATCGACCCGGAAGCGCTGCGTTATGCCCGGGAGACTTATGGGATAGATGAGGCCCATTGCTTTACCGATTATCATGACTTGATCAACTGTCCGGAAGTGGATGCAGTGGACATTTCCACTCCCAATAACGTTCACTGTGAAGTGGCTTTGGCTGCGGCAGAGGCGGGAAAGCCCTATGCTGTGGAAAAGCCCATCACCTTGAATTCGGAAGAGGCAGACCGTTTGGCTCAGGTGACAAAGGAAAAGAATGTAAAGAGCATGGTTTGCTTTTCCTACCGTTTCAAGGCGGCAGCCCGCTACGCTAAGGACTTGATCGAACGCGGGATGATTGGCAAGATATATCATGTTGATATGCAATATTACCAGGCTTGGGGCCTGCCCTTTTTTGAAACGCCTTTAAGATGGCGGTTCCAGAAGGCTCTTACTGGTTCCGGCGCTTTGGGTGACTTGGGAAGCCATGCTCTGGACTTGGTACGGTTTGTGACAGGCCAGGAATATAAACGGCTGGTAAGCCATACGGGCACTTTTATTACAGAGCGTAAAAAGATGGATGGCAGCGGCATGGGCCCGGTAGATGTAGACGACTTTTCCAACTATATGGCAGAAATGGAAGACGGCACGGCCGCTACCTTCCGCATCACCCGGTTCGGTTATGGCCGTGGAAATTTCCAGACCATGGAAATCTATGGCAGCGAGGGTGCCATTCAGTATGAACTGGATCATGTGGCCCCAGGGGTGGATGAAATTTCCATTTGCATTGGCCGTGCCAACGCGGAGGCCCATGTCTTTTCTAAACTTCCCATTCCCGAAAAATATAAGGTAGATCAAATGCAGTCTTTTGCCGATATCATCAATGAGAAGGGTGACGGCATGGCGGCAGATATTTTTGATGGCCAGGCCAATCAGCATGCGGTAGACGCAGTGCTGAAATCCGGCGAAACCGGAAACTGGGTTGAACTGTAAGATAAAAATGGAATTCAAATTAGGAAAGGAGCCAATATTATGGCGATTCGAGTGACTGTATGGAACGAATACCTTCACGAGGTGCAGTTCCCGGAGATCGCGGAGATCTACCCCAAGGGAATTCATGGCTGTATCGCAGACTTTTTAAAGGAAGCGGGTATGGAAGTAAAAACCGCCACCTTAAAAGAGCCGGAGCACGGTCTTACCCAGGAGGTGCTGGACAATACAGATGTGCTGATCTGGTGGGGCCATATGGCCCACGACCAGGTGCAGGACGAAATTGTAGAGCGGGTACATAAGCGAATTCTGGCCGGCATGGGCTTGATTGTGCTTCACTCCGGCCATGCCTCTAAAATTTTCCGCAAGGTTTGCGGCACCAATTCCGGTATGCTCAAATGGCGGGAAGACGGCGAGAAAGAAATTTTGTGGGTTATTGACCCGAGCCATCCTATTGTAGATGGCTTAGAGGAAAAAATTATCATTCCCCATGAAGAAATGTACGGCGAACGGTTCAATATTCCCCAGCCGGACGAGCTGGTGTTTATCAGCTGGTTTGAGGGCGGCGAAGTGTTCCGCAGCGGTTGTTGCTACCATAGAGGTATGGGCAAGGTATTCTATTTCCGTCCTGGCCACGAGGCATTCCCCATTTACCATCAGAAAGAGATCCAACATGTGATTATCAACGCGGTAAAGTGGGCTGCTCCTATTAACTTCCCCAATGTGACCTATGGCAATCCGCCTCCTATTGTAGAGGTGCATGGCCAGGTGGAACACAGTATTCAGGGGCTGCACGAGAAAAAGACGATTTAGTTTTAATAAAGACAGAAGACAAGATCCCACAGGAAGGCTTTTCCGTGGGATCTTGTCTTTTCTATCTTGCTTTTTCTATTTTGGTTCGTACAGGTTTAACACAATTATTTTCCTTGTGCCTCCAGGTCTAAAAGGAATTTTTTTGCTTCTAATCCGCCACCGTATCCGGTGAGGCTTCCGTCTTGGCCAATGACGCGGTGACAGGGGATAAGAATGGAAATGGGATTATGGTGGTTTGCAGTGCCTACAGCCCGGCTGGCGCTGGGATTTCCCAGCTGAGCGGCGATTTGACTGTAGCTTCTGGTTTCTCCGTAAGGGATGGTCAAAAGAGCATTCCACACCTGACGCTGAAATTCTGTGCCGCTGGGGTTTAAAGGGGCAGTAAATTCCCGGCGTGTACCGGCAAAATACTCTCGCAGCTCCTTTTTGGCCTGCAGCAATATGGGAGTCTCCGCTTCCAGGGTGCCGATGGGGGCCTTTTCGCGGCCAAAAAACAGGTCAGTAATTTGCCCGTTTTCTTCCGCAATCCCCAACAGTCCAATGGGGGATTGCATAAAACAAACATTTTTCATAGCGTTGCCTTCCTCTCACTTCGCTTTTTATTTTAACACATGAAACCCGGTTTGTGGCGGATTTTTCCCAGTTTCTGCAAAAAGCGAAAAAAATCTATAAAAATGCCGGAAAAGGCAATAAATATCTCGAAAAATTATAGAAAAATATGAATTTTGAAGCGCCCGCCATGACCTAATTCATACGCTTTAACCGGACGGCCATATATTCTTTGCCTGGCAGGGAAATACGAAACCGGCCGCTTTGAGTCCCGCAGTCGGAAACCGTCATTTCCCAGGTATCAATGACCTCGGCCTGCCAAATTTCTCCCTCTGGCTTTTGAAAGTCCCGGAAGGAAGGGCGGCCAAAGCCGTAATAGTGGAGCTCGTAGCCTCCCTCGAAGGTGGGGCTGTCGGGTACGGCTACGGTTTCGTCGAAGATCCCGGGGGCCGGCCGGAGGCCATGGGCCGGGGTCTCTGCCAAAATGGAGTGCAGGAATTTGATGCGAACAGGGCTTTCGCCGTGTAGGGTTCCTCCATGACTCCACCAAAGAATATCGTTTTCCGGGTCCAAATAGGTTTCGCCGTGCCCGGCATAACCGCCACGCAACGAGGCTTCCCAAAAGCGGCGGGTAAGCTCCTGAGGGGAAATGTTTCCCCAGCCCATGTCTAAGTTCCCTTCATAGGCGATTTCGTCCCACACCACAGGCTTCCCGTATTTAATTCGGTAGTCGCCGGTGTATTCCACATGCCGGTACAGGTCCTGGCGCTGTAGGCTGCAGTGGGTAATCCATGGCCGGGTATGGTCGTAAAAAGCAATGCAGTTGTGGATAGACCGCAGGTGGCGGTACGGGTCGTGGGCGCAGAGCAGAGAAGCGTAACGCTCCCAATCCTCCAATGTTTTGGCCTTCATAAGGTCATATTCGTTGGCAAGGCTCCACCAAATATTCCGGTAGGCCGAAAACCGGGCGATCACATAGTGCCAATAAAGGTCATCCTCCTCCTTCGACATTTTGGAAAAACCCCAGCGGTCATAGGGATGCATGACGATGAGGTCGGCTTCGATCCCTAGGTTTTGCAGCTCCAGGATAGCCTTTTCTATCCGGCGGAAATGTTCCGGGCAAAACCGGGTAAAATCCCAGTTGTTTCCGGAAAAATCGGTTTCGTAAGAAAAGGTTTCCTCCGTAAGGTTGGAATTATCGACTGGCGTACCTTCATAGGGGAAGGTTTCGGGGTCTTTAAAATTGTGGATGTAGTGCTTTGGAAATACGCAGAACCGCATTTTGTTAAAATAGCCCTTGGAAAGTTCTTCCAACGTTTTTTGGCGGACGGCCTCCGGCTGGTGAGACCACACATAGCAGGTGGTGCCTACACTGTAGTAAGGGGTTCCGTCTTCGTAGGCGAAGTGGTAGGTGTTCGCCACCCGCACCGGGCCGTGGTTTCCCCGGGCAGGGGGCGTAACGGCAAAGCGCCCGGAAGTGTTCGCTTCCGGAAAATTTCCCATGGTTTCATATTGGTAATCGCCTTCGAAAGAAGGCATAAAGCGCACCTTGTAAAGGCCTTCCCCGTCGTAGAAGCCCTCGGCCTCTAATGTTTCATTTTTTCCCCGGAATATGCCTCGGAAGCTTTTTTCCACAAAAGGGTTCCCTTCTTTCGGGCCCATTACCGCAACCTCAAAAAGGCCCCATTTTTCTACCGTTTTCATTTAGCGCGCCATCCCTTCCTCTTTTTGTCCAGAACTTTTCGCCCATGATGCTGTGAGAATTTAAAATCACTTTACCATAAAACGGGAAAGGGGGCAAGGAAAATTTTATGGGATTTCCCGAGAAATCTTCTGGGGAAAATAATTTATGCTTTTGAGGCATTATTCGGAATATAAACGGGAAATCAGACATTTCTGAGGCTACCATTTACAATAAACCAAACAGAGAAACTATTTTTCGGGGGAAGCCTTTTGGTGGCGGTCAAAGCTTTGACGCTCTGTTGTGGAAACCCGTATCCGGCCGCACGCCAGACGGGACAGGCAGCAGAGATTACTCTTGCAAAGAAAGCCGGTTCCTAATATAATGACTACAGAATAATGAGGATCGCGGTCGGGTTGCGGTACATGGCTTTTCTTACGCGGAAGAAGGACGGATGGCCTATGTGTCCGGCTGTTTTTCCTCTTTAAAATAAGGAGGCAATCCATGAAACGCTCAGAGATCAACGGGATTATCAGAGAAAATTTAGATTTCTTGCAAGCTCAAAACTTTTCTTTGCCCCCCTTCGCGTTTTTTAGCCCGGAAATTTGGACCGAAAAGGGCAGGGAATATGACGAAATACGGGAGAATTGCTTGGGCTGGGATATCACGGATTTCGGATCGAGAAATTTCCACAAGGTAGGGCTTTTCCTTTTCACCCTTCGCAACGGCAATCGGAAGCTTCCGGAAAAATATAAGAAGGTCTATGCGGAAAAGGTGATGGTGGTAGAGGAAAACCAAGTCACGCCCTACCATTACCATTGGTATAAGATGGAAGATATTATCAATCGGGGCGGCGGCACCTTAGTGCTGCAAATGTATAACTGTGACCCGGAAACCGATCTGCTAGATAAAGTCTCCCCTGTGACCATTCATTCCGATGGGCGGGAATATACGGTGCCTGCCGGCAGCCAGATCCGCCTGCGGCCCGGGGAGAGCATCAGCATTTACCAGAAGCAGTACCACAGCTTTTGGGCGGAAGGCGGCAAAACTATGGTGGTTGAGGTGTCACAGTGCAACGACGATTCCGCGGATAACCGTTTTTTAGAAGAAAGAGGCCGTTTTCCCAGCATAGAAGAAGATGTTTTGCCCCAGTATTTACTTTGCACGGAATACCCGGCGGCGAAATAAGGGAATGGCTGAGGGCTTGTGTCCCAAATCTCTTGGAGTCCTATATAGACAAAATGCCGCGGAAAGGCCTAAGCCTTTACAAATCGACAATTTTCTGGTATCCTTTTTGTGGAAAAGGTCCGTTGTTGTACGATTTTGCAGAAAAAGATGATATTTAATAAGGAAAAGGAGAATAAGGATGACAGAGGTAAATAAGAAGCCGGGAATTATGGTAAACCCGGTGATCGGAAAAATGCAGAAACATTTTGTACAGGCGGAGCCTGGCGAAAAAACGGCAACTTATGGGGGCGTTGCACTGAAAACAGCGTACATACTTCTTCTGACAATTGCGGGCGTTGCGCTGTATTTTGTCCTGCACAGTGTGCTGGTGACCGGTATGCACGCGTTTCAGGTGGGGACAATTCATGTGCACGAGTCGTTTTTTGACGTTACGACCAATGCGGCGGAAATTGCCGTGCTGATCTTTGCCGGGTTCCTGGTGCTCATCATGCCAATGTTCGCATGGGGCATTCGCCCGCTGATCCCGGTGGTGGGCACACTATATGGCCTTGCACAGGGCATCTTGATCGGCTTTATGACCAACTGTCTGGGCGTGGACTACAAATGGATCGCTCTGCTGGCGATGGTGCTGACTTTGGCGCTGGTGTTGGTTATGCTGTTCCTGTACGCAAAGCGGATCGTTAAGGTCAACAAGAAGTTTAAAGCTGTGATCACGATCCTGTTTTTCACTGCGGCTTTCGGTAGTGCTATCATCTTCGTTCTGGAGTTGATCCCTGGTCTTGAAAGTATTATGGATGGCCTGCAGGCAATCACGCAGGATCCAATTATTGGTTTGGTCAGCGGCGTCCTATTTATTATTGTTGGCGCCCTGTTCCTGCTGGCGGATTTTGATTCCATCGAGCATTGTGTAGATAACCACATGGCCAAGAAATACGAGTGGATGGCGGCATGGGGATTGGCTTATACGGTGATCTACCTGTACTTGAAGATTTTTAACCTGATAATCGAGCTGACGAGTAAAAAGGAGAGCGAATAGGCGAGTGTTTTAAAGGCCTTGGAGGGGTTTTCCTTAAAAATGCCGTAGCCCGTAACAAGATCGTTCACCGAGACACGGATCGCTGCGCGGATGAGCTTTCCGTCCTGAACGATGTCTCCGAAGGTTCTCAGCGGTTTGCGGCCGGCCTTAACCGGATTATCAAATCTTTCCGTTCTGTTGAGCTTTGGCTAAAGTTTCGATCCATGAAATATCGGGAAATCCTTTTCTTGTTTCCCGCTTTGAGATAGCCTTGTCACTGGCACAGATAGGAACCTTGTAAAACGCTCAGCAGTTGTATGGGCGTTTTCTGTTATCTTCTGTTTGTTTTTTCGGCTGGAACTTTAAAAGAAAATATGGTTCTATTTCCAGCACATCAGCAATTTTGAACGCAGGAAATTATAGAACCCCACCTGGTCAAGAAGCTCCCCGCTTTGGGGAGTCTTGCCTTTTCGGGGTGTTTTTGCTATCATAAAGAAAACTGTGGGAAGGAGACTTCTCATGCGAAGGATCGCTATTTGTGACGATGAACAGGCGCAATCAATGCTGCTGCAGGGATACGTAAAGGAGTGGAGCGTGCTGCGGAGCGAGCCCGTGGAAATACGGCTGTTCCCCAGCGGAGAAGCCTTTCTGTTCCAATGGGAGGAAGAAAAGCGCTGGGACGCCCTGCTGTTGGATATTTTGATGACGGGGATCAACGGCATGGAGCTGGCGCGGCAGATCCGGGCGCAGGGAGACAGGCTGCCCATTCTGTTTATTACCGGAGTGTCGGACTATGTGGAAGAGGGCTATGAGGTGGAAGCGCTCCACTATTTAAGAAAACCTGTCAGTCGGAAAAAGCTGTTTTCCTGCCTGGACCGCGCCATGGAGCGTAGCGCACGGGAAAGCGCCTTGCTTTTGACTACCCCGGACGGTGAAGAAATCCGGCTCAACCAAAAGGAGATTGCCGTGCTGGAGGCTGCTGGGCGCCGAGTATTGCTCACCACGGAGAACGGAACGACGACAGAAGTAAAAAGTGGATTCCACGAGCTGTTGGACGCTCTCGCTCCTGGAGAATTTGTGCAATGTCACCGCTCCTACGTAGTGGGGCTTCGCCATGTACAGAGGCTGCAAAAGGAACAGTTTGTTTTGGACAGCGGCAAGACAGTACCCATAAGCCGCAGATTGTTTGCGGAGGTCAACGCCGCGTTTGTACGGTTTTATAAGAACGACGCTTAGGGGGGAATTTTCTATGAAGCCATGGCTCCTTATTGCTTGGATTGCCTGTGGGGCGGCGCTCCTGTTTGCCACTGTACTTCTGACTCGTTTTTTTACCCTGCGGAGGACAGAGCGGCAGGTAGAGCGGTTCCAATCCGACCTGCTGTCCCGGCAGGTCGGCGAAGTGGAAAACCTTTATCAGCAAATTCGGGGAATGCGCCACGATCTACGCAATCACGCCCAAACCATGCGGGCGTACCTGGGCTTGAAGCAATACGGCGAATTGGACCGCTATTTGCAGAATCTCAGCGGCTCTTTTGAGCAGGTGGATGAGGTGATCCGTACCGGGAACGTCATGGCGGACGCCATCATCAACAGCAAGCTGTCTCTGGCAAGTTCCAAGGGGCTGAATGTCAGCGCCAAGGCAACCGTGCCCAAAGAAAGCAGCATTCCAGACGTGCGTCTGTGTACGATCCTTGGCAATCTTCTGGATAACGCCATGGAAGCAGGCCTGCGGCTTCTTGACCCCAAAAGCGGGTTCCTTCGCCTGTATATCTCCCCAATGAAGGGGCAGCTTTACATTTCCGTGACCAACTCCGCCCCCGGCAGGGCAAAGCAGGAAAACGGGAAATTCCTTTCCACGAAACCAGGCAGAGACGCCCATGCCCGCCATGGCTTCGGGCTTTCGCAAATCGACCGCGCCGCAAAGCTCTGTGGCGGCTATGTCAACCGCCAGCAGGAAGAAGGCGTGTTCGCAACGGAAGTCCTGCTTCCGTTGTAGCCGTTTCTCTCACAACTAGCGGATGACAACCACTCGTGCTTCAATGAATACCACTCGTGCAAAAATCCCCCTTTTCTGCGGAAAGGGGGATTATACTATGCCATGAAAGGAGTGGGAGAGATGAAAGAAGCAAAACAAAAGAAAAAGCCCGCCTATTCCATGGGCAGCGACGTGCTGTTCCTGCTGAAAACGGCGTGGAAAACTACGCCCAAACTATTTTTCTGGTACCCGGTTTCCATGTTATTGGAGCTGGGAATGCCGGCTATCGCCATGATCCTGCCCAGCCGGGCTATTGCTCTGCTGCAAGTCCGAGCGAGCTTTACAACGCTGTTTTGGGAGATTACCTGTTGGTCGTTGGGGCTGCTGCTTTGCGGAGCGGGCTACGTGGGACTGACGCGCTTTACAGACTTCGCCTATTTGACGTTTCCCCGCACGAAGATGAGCCGGATGGGCTGCCTGAAGAAGATCACCACCGACTATCCCAACGGAGAAACGCAGACGTTTCTTGACCTGTGGGCAAAAATAGGAAATTATCTCTATACCAACAACGCTGGATCTGAAGAAGGGTATCGCGTCATGCGCAGACTGTTGACGGGACTCCTCGGGCTTTTGTTTTTCGGCGCGGTGCTGTGGGGGTACAGCTCTCTGGCCGTTCTCGGTGTGGCAGTGCTGACCTCTCTGGGCTTTCTTTCCCGTCGGGCGGCGAACCAGTGGGAATTTAAAAATCGGGATAACTGGGCGCCCTTTGACCAAAAGATGATCTATATTCGCGAGGAAGCGGGAAATTACCGCTTTGCAAAAGATGTACGGCTGTTCGGTATGGCGGACTGGCTTTCCGACTTGTACGACAGCTTTCAAAGGCTGCGGCTCCATTGGGCGAACAAAGCAGGAAAAATCGCCTTTCTTGCGGACGCTGCCGACTGCCTGCTGGGCTTCCTGCGGGAGGGTGCGGCTTACGGGCTGCTGCTGTGGGGCGCGGTCAAGGGAAAAATAGATCCAGCTGCTTTTGTGCTGTATTTTTCGGCGGTGGGCAATTTTTCCAATCAGTTCCTCGCCTGCCTGACGGAGTTTTCCGCCCTGCATCGGGTACATTTGGAAACGGCAGATTACCGGGCGTTCCTCGATTACCCCGACATCTTCCGGCAGGAGGGCGGAAAACCCCTGCCCAAAGCCGGTCGATGGGAGTTTACCCTGCAAAATGTTTCCTTCCGTTATCCCGGTGCAAAGCAGGACACCATTCACCAAATGAATTTGACGTTACATTCCGCGGAAAAAACGGCGCTGGTGGGTCTAAACGGCGCGGGAAAGTCTACGCTGGTGAAGCTCCTCTGCGGGCTCTACGACCCTACGGAGGGAGAAATTTTGCTGAACGGCACTCCCATAACGGAGTTTAACCGGGAGGAATATTACACTCTGTTTTCTGTGGTGTTCCAGGAATCTGACGTGCGAGCGTACACGGTGGCAAGAAATGTCTCTATGGACAAGGAACCGGACAAAGAAAAGGTGGAGCGCTGCCTGAAACTTTCCGGGCTGTGGGAGAAGGTAGAAAGCTTGCCGCGGAAAATGGAGACCAAGTTGATGAAATACATCTGGCACGATGGAGTGGATCTTTCCGGCGGCGAAACCCAGAAGCTGCTGCTGGCCCGAGCGCTTTATAAGGATGCGCCTATCATTCTGCTGGACGAACCCACTGCCGCCTTAGATCCCATTGCCGAGGCGGAACTGTATGAAAAATACGGCGACCTGACGGCAGGAAAGACCTCGCTCTATATTTCCCACCGGCTGTCAAGTACCCGCTTCTGCGATCGGGTCCTGTTTCTCGAAAACGGCGCCGTTACAGAGGAGGGCACCCACGAGGAGTTGCTTTCCCGGCGCGGCAAATATTACGAGCTTTATGAGCTGCAAAGCGCCTATTATAAAAAGAGCAAAAGTATAGAGCAGGGAGGGAAAGCAAATGAAACAGTTCTGGCATAAACTCAAGGATGAATGTGCCCTGCTGTTGCGGGGCTACCGGCTGGTTTTTCAAATCGGCAAGGGAAAAGAGCTGTTGCTTCAAGCAGGGCAATCCGCCCTGACCGCCCTTTCTCCCCTGATTACTCTGTATTTTTCTGGGCAGATCATCGACGAGCTGGCCGGGGCAAGAGACAGCCGCCATCTGCTGGATCTGGCGGCTCTGACGGTCAGTGTCAACCTCGTCCTGCTGCTTCTGAAAAATTTTCTGAACCGAAAAAGAGAAGCAGATGCCTCTACCACCTGGTCAGACGTATACATGGTCTTTGCCCGGAAATTGCTCTCCATGGATTACGAGCATGTGGAGGACGTACGGGTCCATGAGCGCTTGGACCAGATCAAGCAGCTGCACAATTGGTCCGGCAACGGACTTTTAAGGCTGATTTACAACATGAATGAGCTGGCGGAGGGCTTTGTGGGGGCAGCATCTTCTATCGCGCTTTCAATAGGACTGTTTTCCCTTACGGTCGGGAACCCTGCTGGGGCAGCGGAGTTGTTTGCCTCCCATTGGGGTACAGCGCTTCTCGCTCTTCTGCTGCTGATTTGCCTGATGGTGTTTTTTATCTGCTCCAAAATAGAGGCCAAAACTATGGGGAGTATGGCTGAGCCCATGACACTGGGCAACCGTCTGTTCCGTTATTTTTACTGGACGCTTCCCAACGATCACAAGCTGGGAAAGGATGTGCGGCTCTACGGAGAAAGGAAGCTGCTTCGGGAGGAAATGGAAGAGGCGGGGAATTTTATATACCGATTTTTTCGTAAGGTCGCTCTGAAATTAGGCTCTGTAGAAGCTGTTTCCGCCTCCATGCCCTATCTTATGAGCCTGTTTGTGTACCTTGTAGTTCTCTCAAAGGCATATCTTGGGCTGATCGGCATTGGCGGTGTTGTCACTTATGTGGGCGCAGTAAACCGCTTCGCCACTGGCTGCCAGAAGCTGTTTCACGGCCTGTCCGAGCTGTTTGCCAACAATCTGCATTTACGGCGGCTGTTTGAGTTCCTGGATCTCCACAACGAAAAATACAACGGTACTCTGCCCACCGAAAAACGGGATGACGGGGAATATCTCATCGAATTCCACGACGTTTCCTTCCGGTACCCAAATACAGAGACCTATGCTTTGCGCCATTTGAATTTGAAGCTGAAGATCGGCGAACGGCTGGCGGTAGTGGGCAGAAACGGCAGCGGGAAAACCACCATGATCAAGCTCCTCTGCCGGCTGTACGACCCCACGGAAGGGTGCATTACGCTAAACGGCATCGACATTCAGAAGTACAACTACCAGGAATATCTGGACCTGTTTTCTGTGGTCTTTCAGGACTTCCATCTCTTTTCTTTTGAGTTGGGGCAGAGCGTGGCAGCCAGCATGAGCTATGACGAGCAGCGGGTGCGGAACAGCCTGAAAGAAGCCGGGCTGGAGGAACGGCTTGCCCAGATGCCCCACAGCCTGCACACTTACCTCAACAAGGACTTCGACGAGGAGGGGGTGGAGGTCTCCGGCGGCGAAACCCAGAAGATCGCCATTGCCCGAGCGCTGTACAAAGACGCCCCCTTTTTGGTGCTGGACGAACCCACCGCCGCGTTGGACCCGGTTTCGGAGTTCGAGGTTTACCGCAAATTTTCTAAAATCTCCGGGAACAAGACTTCTGTGTGCATTTCCCATCGGCTTTCTTCCTGCCGGTTCTGTGACCGTATCGCCGTGTTCCAAAAAGGGGAACTGGTACAGATTGGCAGTCACGATGATCTGTTACAGGAAGAAAGTAGCCATTACCACGCCCTTTGGGACGCCCAAGCCCAATATTATGACGAGGAGGAATCTCATCTGCTGTTAGGTTGAAGCTCCGCCTGAACCCCCAATTTATTCAAAGTTCGCGCAAATTTTCGCTTGACAACCTGAAAGGCCGGTGTTATAATGATTGAGCATTGGAAAAATGCTTGCGGATTAGCTTAGTTGCCCGCCTCGGGAGGTTCCACCCGTGTAAAAATTTGGAACGTATGCAGGTGTGGCGGAATTGGCAGACGCGTATGGTTCAGGTCCATATGAGCGCAAGTTCATGCAGGTTCAAGTCCTGTCACCTGCACCACAAGAAACCTCTCTTGTCTACCAAGACAAGAGAGGTTTCTTTATGTCTATGCCATTTTCTCCTGCCCTCGGCCGTCAGAACGGTTTCCGGGAGCGATTTTTTTCACAAAAACAAGTAGAATATTGCAAAATAATAACGATAACAACGTAAAGGAGAGATTACATATGGGTTATCCTGTAACTGCCATCTACTTTTCACCCACAGATACCAGCCGCAAGGGGGCGTGTGCCATTGCGAAAGCGCTGGGCGGAACCTACAACGAACTTGACCTTACCTGCCAAGGGGCGAAGGCTCAATACGGTTCCAGTGAGGCCGTTGTTTTCGGCGCGCCGGTATACGGCGGCCGACTGTTCAAGGGCTTTGTGGAACGTCTGGCTGAAGTGCGGGGGGAGAAAACCCCTTGCATTATTACTGTGACCTACGGAAACCGGGATTTCGACGACGCATTGCTGGAACTGTGCGATTTGGTAACCGCTCAAGGCTTCATCCCTGTAGCCGCCGCAGCACTGGTCGGACAACACACTTATGGAAGCATCCAGGTAGGCCGTCCCAACAAGGAAGACCTGGATGAAGATGCCGCATTTGCTGAGAAAGTGGCCAAGAAACTGAAAAATGGTGACTACAGCACACCGAGTGTACCGGGCAACCGTCCTTATAAGGAAGGCGGCAACGGCGGCTCATTCTTCCCGTTAACGAATGATGCCTGCATCGACTGTGGCCGTTGCGTAGCGGAGTGCCCCATGCGGGCCATTGGCCAGGACAACCGCACCATCCATACAGACCGGTGCATTGCTTGCTTCCGGTGTATCCGCCGCTGCCCGGTTGGGGCAAAGCACATGGATGTTCCGGCATACAATGAATTTGCCGCTATGTTCACAGAAAGGCTGAAGGCACCCAGAGCCAATGCCTATTTTTTCTAACGGTTGTAGGGGAGATTTTTGTTCAAAAAACGTGCAGAACATCGCAAAACGATGTGGTAGCAATAAGCATGAATTTGTGGAATACGGGGTTAAGGGAATCGGGATTTGTGGGGAATGTGTGATGGACAAAATATATCAAAAATTCTTACGGAAAAATATCAGCTTGGCCCCTATGGGGGTGGAATGCCGCGAAGATAACACCCCCTATTTTTGTACGCCAAAAGGTGCGTCAATTTTTGGCTGGACGGGTGTAGATGGAATTCACTTTTGCTTTATTCGTGGATTTGGAGGGATGGTTTTTTCGGTTAGTCCGATGAATGGCGCTCCAAATTATGTACATCCGCTGGCAAAGGATTTTTTGGATTTCCTAAGGCTTATCCTTGCTTGCGGCAGTGCGGCGGCGGTAGAACAGGGGTGGATGTGGGATGAAACGCAGTTTGAAACCTTCTTGCGGGAAAATCCTTTGACACAGGCGCAGCGGCAAGCTATGGAGGAGATTTCCGAAAAAATGAAGCTGACGCCGATGGAACAGCCTTGGGCATATCTCAAAGCGCTGCAGTCTGCCTTCGATTACAGCCGCATTCGGTATACAGAAGACTATGACGATGTCACTAGGAACCCAACAGCGGAACAAGCTCCCCCGGAGTGGAAGGTCTATTTTGAGGGGAACTTCTGGGGACATCATGGGAAAGACCGTGCCGGAAAAGAAATCAGGTTGGATGCCCAGTTTGACTGGGCGGGATACCATTGGGTCGTTCCTGCTGCTTATTCCTGCGGCAAAGGACTTGTTGTGGATTTTTGTATGCAGGTTGAGGCGGAAACCATTCGCAGTTTTATGGAAAAGTGGAAGCTAAATTGGGAAAGCGCCTCGTGCGGAAATATTACCCGAGAACAGCAAATGCAGATGGAATGGGACAGTCCGCTTTGCTTTCCTTTCGACTCCCGTTTGGAGCTAAATGGAAAAACGCTGCAGACTTCTCACGGTTGTTCTGTGGGCTTCAATCCCTGTCTGCCGGCCGGAATTATTTGTGAATTAGAAGCAAAATGGACGGTCGATCAGTATGGGCTGAACCCGTCTTACGGATGGGTAATTTACAGGAACGCCTTTCCCTGGAAAGGCAAGCGGCCGCCCGAAATCAAGTCGCTTTCTCTCACCATGGAACAGCAGCCGGGACAAGTTCCGGGGCCACGTTTTAAGGTCCATGGGCCCGGTGATTCCCTAACCTTTTCCCATCCCGCCAGCGGGGAGACGTATACCCTGGCCGTGCAGGAAATGGAGCGGCAGACGATTCCCCAAGGCAGCTTTGGCTCTGCCCGTTGGCTTTACCCCACCCACTATACTGCTATGAGCTATACCTTTTCCCCAGAGCCGGCCGAAAACATTACACTCCTTGACTGCGATGAAGGAGATCGGCCTGTAGAGATCGCCCCGGAGGAAGGCCTTTTTCGCCCAGACGCCACTGCCGCCTGTTCTGTTGGCATCATTGGCGGCGCGGACGGCCCCACCGCCATCGTGTTTGGGGAAAGTTCCCCAGGAAAGCTCCATACAGTATGTTCTGCGTTGCACTTTGAGCCGGTTCAGGATGATATCGAATGGCGCGTTGTGTTCCATGTCAAGCAATTTGAGGAAGCCTCTTTCTCGCTTATCTGAAGGAACTTCAAAAGGGTAGTGGAGAATGGCTTTTAAAAATTTTGAGCGAAAGGTCTGTGTTCGGATCAATTGTCATGGAGACGGAAAAATACCAGTCCCTTCATTTCGTGTTCGAAAGGAAGTGTTTTCCCGGTGAGACCGTTACCGGAGGAAAACGCTTCCTTTTTTCCTTGCAATCACGGGAATTTTGTGTCACAATAGAGGTAATTAAGTCGAAAAGCGGGTGACAGATTGAGGCACGGGGAAATTGGCTCACGGGCTACTGTGATAACCTTGGACCGTGGGGAGTTCAAACACCGGGAACGAAGCGGCTCACGGGCAGGCGGTATGGCTTTAAACCGCAGGGAGTACGGGCATAAAAGGTACGACAGCAGGCGGACGGTGGGTTTTACTTTGAGCCGCGGGGACTACAGACATAAAAGACACGGCGGCCTTGGGGCCGCTGTTAGGGGGGTTATAGGGAATGAGCTTCCATATCCCCTCTTGCTTACGGTTACGGTTGTCCTTTGTGTAGGACTCTGGATGGGGGCTTCTATGTTCCCGCCACGGTTGAGTAAGGCCGATACTACAGCTGGTCTCGCCTTTTTGGAGACGATGGAGCAGCGGGATTTGGAAGCAGTGGATGCCCTTCTGCGGTCGCGGCAAACCAGCGCTGTTCAGCAGCTCGCTGCCGGCGGGGAAGAGGGAATAGAACTCAGTGAAACCGAGGTTTGGAAGGCCTTTCACGATTATGTGCTGCTGGGAGATTCCAGGGCCGTGGGCTTCTTTTATTACGACTTTTTGGATACCAACAGGGTATTGGCAGACGGGGGGCACACCATACGTCAAATACAGGAGTATATGGAGGAAATTGTTGCCTTACAGCCCAAATATATCTTTCTTTGCTATGGCTTGAACGATGTGAGTATCGGTTTTTGGGATACTCCTCAAGAATATGTGGAAGAGCTGCTGCAGATCATTGCCGACTTGGAGGCGCGGATGCCGGGGGTCCAAGTGGTGGTCAATTCCACTTTGCCTGCCCGCGACCCCGCTTTTGAAACCAGTAGCGATTGGTACCGTATTCCGGAATTCAACCAGGCGGTGGCGGCTGCCTGCCGGGAAAAGGATATTATTTTTGTGGATAACGATGCCATTGCAGAGACCTACGCGGAGCTTTGGCAGCCGGATGGCATCCATATCGAGGAAAGCTTTTACCCCCACTGGGCGAAAAATATGATCGAGGCGGTTTGGAACCATGAAAGAAAAACTGATACTATGTGAAGCCGGGCGTCTTGCCGCCGTGGTTTTGCTTATCGTGTTGCTGTTTCTTTTGTCGGGTACAGCCCCCCAGGGAGATATCCCCCTGGAGAAGCTGGAAACCTTGACCGCGCCGCAGCTGGAAGAGGGCGCCACTCAAAAAGGGGAGGGTCGGATGCTCCGGCGGTTTTACGGGCTGAATCCGGCCGATTATAAAGGGACCGTTTTGTATTATCCCTCCACCAACATGGGAGTGGAAGAGCTGCTGCTTGTGAAATTGGAGGACTCTGCTCAGGGCGAGACTGTGCAGCAGGCGATAAACGCCCGTTTGGCCGCGCAAAAAGAAAGCTTCGATGGCTATGGGGTGGAGCAGACCGCCATGCTGAACAACAATGCGGTGGTAGAGGTACGGGGCTGTTACGTCCTTTTTGCTGTGAGCGAAAATTCCCAAAAGATCCGCCAGAATTTTTTGGATGCGCTATAGGGGGAGAGGACAATGGCCTTTGGAAATTTATTCTTTATTTTTGGTTTTTTGCCTGTAAGCTTGCTGCTCTATTTTGCCATGCCCTGGAAATTGAAAAACACGATGCTTCTATTATGCAGCTTGGTGTTTTTTGCTTGGGGAAATCCCGTTTATCTTTTCTTGTTACTGCTCTTGGTGGTGTTCCATTACCTTTCCGGACGGGAACTGGAGCTGCTTTTGACCCAGAGAAACGAAAAGCGGGCGCGACTGGTTTTGGTTTCCGCCGTGGCCTTCGACCTGCTTCTGCTGTGCTTCTTTAAATATGTCGCGGGATATGTGAGCAGCAAGGCTTTACCCATGCCTATTGGCGTTTCTTACTTCACTTTTTCTCTGCTCTCTTTTTTGTTCGACGTCTATCGCGGCAACGCCGCGGCGCCGCATAATATAATAGATTTTGGCCTTTACACCGCTTTTTTCCCTAAGCTGGTTTCCGGGCCTATTGTGCGTTATTGCGAAATGGAGGCCCAGTTAAAGCGCCGTCGGGTTACCTGGGAACAATTCGGCCGCGGCTCTCGAAAGTTTCTGGTGGGGCTTTCCAAAAAAGTGTTGCTGGCCAATACCTTGGGCAATACTTTTAACAGCCTCAGCGCCCTTCCGGCCGGGGAACTTTCGGCCTCGGGGGCTTGGCTTTGCGCTCTTTCCTATTCGTTAATGCTCTATTTTGACTTTGGCGGCTATTCCGACATGGCCATTGGACTGGCAGAAATATTCGGGTTCCATTTTGAAGAAAACTTCAACTATCCCTACCTCTCGGGTACGGTGGCGGAGTTTTGGCGGCGGTGGCACATTTCCCTGGGAACCTGGTTTAAAGAATATGTGTATATCCCCTTGGGAGGCAGCCGCCAAGGGACACCCCGTACAGCCTTAAACCTGATGGTAGTATGGCTTTTAACAGGCATCTGGCACGGTAACGGCGCCTGTTACTTGCTTTGGGGCATCTACTATGGGCTGCTGCTGATTTTGGAAAAAATAGTGCTAAAACAAGTCCTGGAAAAGCTGCCGGGCGCTCTTCGGCATTTGCTTACCCTGTTGTGTGTAGTAGTGGGGTGGGTGCTTTTCTTTTCTCCCGATCCTGTATCGGCCTTTACTTTGCTGGGACGCATGTTCGGCACAGGAGGTTTCTTGGATCCTGTAGCCCAGTATTATTGGGGCTCGGCCTGGCGCGTACTGCTTGTTGGAGTGCTGGCCTGTCTGCCGGTGTGGGCGCAGCTTGGCCGAAATTTGATGGAAAGCGGCAGGAAATGGTTCCCGTTGAGTCTGGTAGCCTATGGGGCATTGTTCCTTTTGTGCATTGCCGGCATGATGACCGATACCTATTCTACATTCCTTTATGCCCAATTTTGAGAGGGGGATTTTCGCTTGGAGCAATCAAAAAGGACTCCCCAGCGTTCCGAAAAACAGCTTTGCTGGGGAGAACATGGAAGAGTCACAGGCATTTTTTTTCTTCTTTGTCTGCTGGTGGGCATGTTGCTTAACCAGATCGTGCCGGACAGGGAAACTTCCAGCGCGGAAAACCGCAAGCTGGCGCAGCGCCCTAAGCTCACTTGGACAGGCCTTACCGACGGCAGTTATTTTGCTGCCTGGGAAGAGTATACCGCCGACCAATTTCCAGGCCGTGATGTTTGGATTACCTTGGATTTCCGAGTTTCCCGGCTTCTGGGCGCACGAGAAGCCGGCGGCGTCTACCTTTGCCGGGACAACTATTTGATGGAGCCTCCTGCCACCCCCAATGAAGATGCTTTATCAAAAAACATGCAGGCTGTCAACGATTTTGCCGCCCGCCATGGGGAGCTTCGAGTAAACATGTGCGTTGTACCCAATGCCGCCTGTATTCTAAAAGATAAACTGCCTAAGAACGCCCCGGTTCGGAACCAGCGGGAGGACTTGAAAGCTTTGGCAGGTCAACTGCAGGGACCTAACTTTTTGGATGTGACAGATGGGCTTTTGAGTCATGCCGGAGAACAGCTCTATTACCGTACAGACCACCATTGGACAAGCCTTGGTGCCTATTATGCTTTCTTGGAAATGGCCCCGGGGCTGGGGCTGGAAAACTTTGCGACGGAGTTCGATGTTTTCCCGGTTTCCAATAACTTCGAGGGAACCCTTTCTTCTAAAAGTGGATGCCACACAGTAGCGGATGTGATAGAGCTGTATGTTCCGAAAGAGGAAGTACAGTACTATATCACGGTAGACGGCCAGCGCAAGGCCACCATGTACGACCGTGAAAAGCTGAAGGAAAGGGACCAGTACGCCGTTTTCCTAGGGGGAAACGCCCCCAGAGTGGACGTGACTACCGGCGGCGCAACAGGGAAAAACCTGCTTATGTTTCGGGACTCTTACGCGAATTGCTTTTTACAGTTCCTGCTTCCTTGCTATGACCGCATTATTTTGTTGGATCCCCGCTATTATTACGGGGATGCCGATAGCGTCGTCGCCCAAGAAAGCATAACGGATGTGCTCTTTCTTTATAATGCCAACACTTTTTTGGAAGATCGGGTTCTATCGGAGGTTCTCAGCCCCCAAGCAGGATCTTGAGAAAACCGAAGCTTTGCCGGAGAGCCAGGCTTTTTGGACGGTGCTTCCCAGGTTGAACTGTTGGACAGAAAATCCTTTGCAAAAGGTTTCGTGTCTTTTCTGCTTCTGCCTAATAAGGGAAGCGGAATTTGAAAATAAGGTATAGTAGGTGCGGCTGGGCAGGAAAATTGCTTGGCAGCGAGAAGAGAAAAAGGAAACAAAAATGGACAGAGAGGAAAT
>CANSKS010000021.1 GCA_947647615.1 uncultured Neglectibacter sp. | reverse complement strand
CGGTGACGGTGAGGGTGTCCAGCGCATAGCCGCTGTCCGGAGTGACGGTCAGGGTGACAGTGCTGCCGCTGTCGGCACTGGTAGGACTGACAATGACCTTACCATTGGCTGGCTTTTCTAAAATGATGGCATAGGTGCCCCTCCCACCTCCGGAGGGCTTGGAAGCGGGCTTCACCCAACCTACGGAGATCGGAGACAGACCTTTGACGGTGAATCGGATACCGTCAGGGGTATTGGTTACCGCTGGGGTTTCGATGTCGCCGGGGGTTTTTCCGAAGTCATTGGTGGTAAACATATGGACTACTGTAAAGGTGCAGCTGCTGTCTGTCCCTGTCGGATAAGGCAGGGTGATGGTAAGACCATCGGCGGGGAAATTATCTTTTGTGGCGGAGGTCCAGGTCTTGCCGCCGTCAGAGCTCACCAGCAAAGTCACATCGTAGACGGCGATATTTTCCGCAGGTACGCCAGCAGCAGCCTCGGTGATCTGGAGCTTCATGGCACTCTCCAGGGCTTCCGGGGTCCGATAAGTGCCTTGCAGTCCCGTAGGTACCTCGCCGACTCCCTCGTCCATCACCAGCTGGTACTGTTTGCCGTCCCCGGCGGTGGGCGGGTCAGGCAAAACCATCCGCCATTTGGCGTAGAGGGTCAGGGAGGCGACGACGGCACTGTCGAAATCATAGGTAGTTTTACAGTCCGCGTCAGTGTACCAGCCGCCGAAAATGTAACCTTCGCGGGTGGGATCGAGTTTCGGCTTTTGTGCCTTTTCTCCGTCCACCACGATCTGGCTCGCGATAGGGCTGCCGCCCTGCGTGTTAAAAGCAACGGTGTACAGCGCGTCATATTCTCCAGTAATGGTCACCGCCTGGCTGGGCATGGTGAATGTGTTATTCTCGCTGATCGTCACGGCCGGGGACATCGTCCAGCCCTTAAACCGTTTGGTGGAGCTGTCCGGCTCAGGCGTCAGCGTGACAGTTTCCTCCGCTGCGGCAAGACTCTTGTCCGCTGTGCCGCCGGTGACGGTGATGGGATAGGCCGTACTCTCGCCAACAATGACCTGACCGCTGCCGGTAATGGTCCCTAAACTGCCAAGGTCGGTACCCGCCGGAAATTTGGCGGTCCCGTTCACAATCAGCGTGCCGTTGTTGGTAAAGTAGTTCGCCAGGGTAGCGGCCGTGATCGTCCCGCTGGCCGTCGCGTCCAGCGTCGCTCCCTGGGGAATGGTCAGGGACGCTCCGGCGGGGATAACAATGATATTTTGGGTGGTAATGCCGTTGCTACTGGTGGTGCCAATCTTCGTAAAGGACGTCCAGAACGTCGCGTCCCCATGGGCGGTAAAGGTGTCCTTGATGTTGCTTGCGTCCACGGTCTCCCGCGTCTGCACCGAGGCGTTCAGCCTGCCGGTCCCTTCGATGGTTCCAAAGTTACGGATTCCGATGACGCTGGTCAGTGTGCCGTTGTTAATGAGTTTGCCTCCGGGACGGGAGATACCGATTGCAGGGATCTCCGCCTCTGCCCCTGCGGGAATGGTCAAGGTGGTCGGAATGTAATTCCAGCCGTTATTATAGCGCAGCGTATACAGATAGACAAAATAGTCTGGTGGGGCTGGCATTTCCTCATTCCAGGTCAGGCCGCCGTTAACGTACCCGTGTTGGACCGAGGTCACTTTATGGCTGGATTCATCATAGGTGCAGCCCGCATACTGAATATTGTCCCCGTTCACGATCATGTAGTTTAGGTTTCCCTTATAACAGATAACCGCATTGTTACTGGCGGTTGCATAAGGATCGCCATAATCGAAATCATATCCGCCGCTGCCGGTGTTTTCTACATACAATATGCCGCCGTCCATACCAAAATCGCTTTCCGCTCTGTTAAAATGAATGACCCCGACGCCTGCCTGGGAGGACGACCCAATCGCAGCCACATCGCTGTCTTTCATGGAGACGGACCGCCCGGAAATCGCTGGCACCCCGTATTGCGTACTTGTCTTTGCGCTTTTTACGTACACATGGCTGTTTTTGATCGACAGCCTTCCCCCGTTCGCGTCCAGCGGAGGGTTGGTGCTATTGGCCGTAATGAAAAGCGTACTGTCCTCTATGGTGATATTGCCGCGTTCTATGTTAATATCACTTGTCTTAATATTACCCGAATAGACTGCGTGATCCCCACCCTGTGTATTCATTGTCACGGTCGCTCCGTCCCGGATGATCAGATCGCCGAACGCCATAATCGCCCGGCCCGCGCTGTTGATGGTCAAAGAGCCCGGCCCGGTGATGGTCAAGGAGGTCAAGCGGCTGAAAACGGCGCATTCCACGCCCTCCGACGAGACCGGACTGCCTGTCTTGGTGGTAATCGTGCTGCTGCCCTTCAGCGCCAGGGTAAAGGGGACGGGCAGGATGATTCCTCCCTTTTCGGCGGTGATGGCCGCGCTATCCAGCGTCACGGTACCGCTGGCCGGTACCCCTTCACTGTTCAATTCAGGCGTCCATGTGATGGTGCCGCTGCCCGCTTTATAGACTACTTCCTCCTTCGGCAGATTCACCGCCAGTAGCTCAATCCACCCGCTGGATTTATCCTCCTGCTCCTCCGCCGCGAAAACCGTCCCCGGCAGCACCCCCAGGCATAAAGCCAAGGCAGTAAGGATACTGAAAAGTTTGCGTTTCATGGCACATTCTCCTTAAAATAGAAATTCTGAAAAGGAAGCTTAGTCTCCCCTTGGGGAGACTAAGAAAGGGGAATTCCCCTTTCTCCATGGTTTTCGCTTCCCTGCCGCCCAATTTTTGTTGCCGAGCAGGGAACAGTCTGTAATAAACTGAGTGTGCCGCTTTGGGGTGGCATCTCGAACGCTTTTTACACCTGTTTCCATTTTATCGTTTTGCCGGAGAAGGTCAATAGCAACACCTCGAATTGACCTTGGTACGCCTCGAATTGATCTTTTCCCAACTTATATTCCTGTAAAAAGGAGGCGATACCGCCCACCCTGCCAGGCCATACAGAGCAGACGAGTTAACCTCCCATGGTTCTGGCTGTTCCATAGGCTGGGGATGCCGCAGCCAGAACCCTCTGTTTGCTTTTTCGCTCCCTCAGCCTTTGCCCTCAACAGGTTCTTTTGCCCAACATTCCGCAACACGAAGCATTTGCTTTCCAATTTTCTCTTGACCAGTTTGGAGCGCCACAAATGCGGTGGAAACAGTCTGCAAATAGCCCCATTCCCAAATGGCCTGCTCGGGGACACCTGTCAGGCGATGAAGAAAGGCGCAGCGCTCTTTTCCCGCTTGCCTCGGGTCCTGCTCATATTCTTCAACCCATTCCCGCATAAGTACACCCAAATCATAGGCCTTTTCATAAAAGATACTATCCGGGTCAACAAGTCTAAAGCCATCTCCCGACAACTCCTTGAGCGTATTACCTCCATGGGCATCGCCGTGAAGCAAGACAAATTCCTCCGGACGGATCGCCTCTTCCCTGGCCAGTAAGTAAGAAAACGCCTGTTCTATTACTTTACGGGAGCAAGGGCGATTTAACCTTTCCCAGGCCTCTCCCAGGAATCCCCTGAACCACACAACGCTTTCTTTGCCGCTGGTCATCCCCTCGTTCACAAAGGGGGTTGACCATACTTTGTGCAAGACTTCACAAATAATTTGAAGCTGCTCATGAACAGAATACCCCAGTTGATTGATAGGCTTTCCCAAACGCTCTAAAAGGCAGGCCTTTCTTTCCAGGTCATAGGCATAAAGCTCTGGATACCCGTTTCCGTTTACGATTTTCAGGGCGGCTATGCTGTTTGCAAATTCACCGCCGAGATCTTCCGGCATGTCTATTTTTAACACATACTTTTTGCCGTCTTCCCCCTCTGCATTGGCAACAAGAGCGTGTGTACCGCCGGATAACGAATCCCCAACGGAAATGTGCCACGTTTCCTCCAATTCCGAAACCGTCTTGTCCAGGTTGGCAAGCCATGCTTCCCCCAAAGCTCCCACAGATTTGGCACGGCCAAAAACAAGCGGCGGCACCGTATGTTTTGCCTTTTTTCCCTGCCTTCCGCACAGGGCAGTGCTTAAAATGTGATAGAAGCTTTCCCTATCCACCGTTCGTGCAATTTCCACATTGCCCTTTGGCGATGGAAAAAAAGAGGTGGCCCCCATCCGGTTTTCCTGTTCCGTTTCTACTTGCACACTGCCTCTTTTAAAGCAGCAAATTTCCGGATGAAAAACACAAACTGCCGCCAGCGGGTCGTGCAAAGTCAGCTTTTCGGAGCTTTCCAGCCACGCATTCCCAAAAGAAAAAACCGCCTTTAACAAATCGCTGTCCGGTTTTAACAGGATTTCCGCCTGCTTTGCTTCTATCGTAAGCGTGTTTGTAACCTCCAACGGAACCACCCTATGCAGGGTGACATTGGACTCGAACACAATCTTGGAAGCCAAGGGATCTGCCCAAGAATTCCAGTTGTAATAAGGTTCCGGCAAGGGAGTTTCCCCAAAATAGCCGTTCATGACATACAAGCCTTTTAGCAACCCGGCGGCGTCGGAATAGGTAGAGAAAAGCGTAGCGATATTCGTCATATTACCTATCCCAATTAGCACGATCTCATGAGGGTTTTCTTTTAGTTTCTGGTACAGAAAAGCGGGCGCGTCCGCTTTTTCGTAGGTGTTGTGGGGCCAAAACTTCAACATTGCCGCACCCTCCGGCGTAGGATATACGAGGATAGGCTGCATAGTGGTGTCGAGCCCCGCAACAACCGGAATTTTTCTGCCCGCGGTTCGGCAAATCGCGTCTGCAACTGCTGCCCGTATTTCCGAATCGCCGCAGACAGTTGTAATACCGACAAGCTCACACTGGGGTTCTGTTAATAAATACGCAAGACAAATCGCGTCGTCAATATCTCCGCCAATATCTGTATCGAGTAAAATTTTTTCCATTTTTTAATCCTCCTGTATTTTCTACCATTACAAGAGAGAATCGCAAATTCCCATCGTGTGCCTCCTTATTTTACTGTCTCAAGTTTATTTTTCAAAATAACACTCCAAAAAGGCAAATGCCCTCGCCCCTTTGGCTTCGTTAAAACAGCCTCCGACGATTCTTCGACTTTACCGAAATATGCTTTCACGGGCACTTGCAAACGCTTTTCCGGCTCTTTTGCCCAGCCTTCTCGGCTTCGACCATAATATCACAGGCAGCAGGAAATCACAAACGCGTTTCTCGCCGCCTGCCAAACCGCTCGCCGAAGCAAGCATAGGTTCCGGGATATATCGGCCTGTTCCGGAGTGCCCGCTCCTTTCTGACCCTTGCAAATTTTTTCCAGATCGTATAAACTGATCTTAACAAAAACTCTCCTTTAACAATAGAGTTTGGAGGTACTATGGACAGCGATTTAATTCCTATTGGGAAAATGGCGAAATATAACGATATCACTATCGCCACTCTGCGGCTGTATGATAAATTGGGGCTGCTAAAGCCTTATTATGTGGACCCGGACAGCGGCTATCGGTATTACAGCCTCCATCAAAACGCCAGGCTCGACATGATCACCTACATGAAAGAGCTTGGCATGAGCCTTTCGGAAATCGCCGGTGTGCTCCGGCAGGAGGACATCACGTTAATCGAGGAAATTCTTTCTCGGAAAAACGAGCAGATCCATGAAGAAATTCGTCAGCTGCGTTTCCGGCACGAGGCAGTAGAGCGAGCCATTGAAAGCATTGAACGGTACCGTAAATCCCCCCGTACCGGCACCATCTCTCTGGAATATATAGACCGCAGGCAAATCTTGGCCATCCCATGCCCCGAGGATTTCTACAAGCAAGGCATTGGCAGTTATGAGCGCTGTTTGGCCCAACTCCGGCATGTTATGCGGAAGGCGAGACTTTTACAGGTACATAGCTACATTGTCGGGACCAGTATCCGCCGGGAAGAGTTTACCCACAGGCACCTATTGCCCTATGAAATTTTCGCTTTCTTGGGCCAAGACACGTCCAAAACTCAAGAAAATTCTCGCTTAGTAGACAGCGGGATGTATGCTTGCACCTATGCCGACAGCTTTGACCAGGAAGAGTGTTCCGCTTTGGCCCTGCTGGATTTTTGCCGGGAGCAAGGCTATTCCATCAGCGGAGATTACATCTGTGAAGTGATGACCGAATTTAATGTTTTTGGCGGAGAGCAGCGCAGTATGTTCCTGCGGCTGCAGGTACCCATAAGTTTTGATAAAAAAGAGCCTTGACTCTCTTCTTAGAACAGACTATATAATAGAGATGTCCCAGAAGTGGGCATATTAAAAATTGTTACTATCTTATAAAGGGAGGCATCCTGTATTATGGAAAAAATCAAGGTTGTGCAGTATGGCTGTGGCAAAATGGCAAAGTACACGTTACGCTATCTCCATGAAAACGGCGCGCAGATCGTGGGCGCTATTGACGTAAACCCTGAAGTGGTTGGCATGGACGTGGGCGATTACGCTGAGTTGGGCGTGAAGACCGGTGTCATTATCTCTGCCGATGCAGATAAGGTGCTGGACGAATGCGACGCGGACGTAGCAATTGTCACCCTGTTCAGCTTTATCAACGATATTTATGAACATGTAGAAAAATGCGTAAGCCGGGGAATCAACGTGATCACTACTTGTGAAGAAGCCATCTATCCCTGGACCACCAGCGCCGCCCAGATCAACAGGTTGGACGCCCTAGCGAAAGAAAACAACTGCACCATCACCGGTTCCGGGATGCAGGATATTTTTTGGATTAACATGGTGGCTATGGCCGCTGCGGGCTGCCATAAAATAGAGAAGATCAAGGGCGCATATAGCTATAATGTAGATGAATACGGCTTAGCCTTGGCCAAGGCTCACGGCTGTGACCTGACTCCTGAAGAGTTCGAGAAAGAAATTGCCCATCCGGAGGAGTTTGAGCCTTCCTACGCTTGGAATGCCGCCGAGGCCATCTGCAACAAGCTGGGCCTTACGGTCAAGTCTATCGACCAGAAGCATGTGCCCTGCGTCATTGATAAAGACATCTACTCCGAAACCCTGGGCAAGACCATTCCGGCCGGCAAGTGCATTGGTATGTCTGCCGTGGTGACCATTGAGACCCTGCAAGGAATTACCGTCGAAGAAGAAACCATTGGTAAGGTTTATGGCCCTGAAGACGGCGACCAGTGCGACTGGTGGTTCACCGGCGAGCCCAACACGGAATACCATGTGGTAAAGCCTGCCACTGTAGAACACACCTGTGCTACTGTAGTCAATCGTCTGCCCTCTTTGCTGTGTGCTCCCTCAGGATATGTGACTGCCGACCAGTTAGACCCGGTCGAGTATTTGACCTACCCGATGGAGTATTATTTGTAAATACTAAGAAGTATATCGAAAGCGTCCAGGGGATGATCCCTCTGGACGCTTTTTTGCTGCCATGAGATGCCGCACTTCCAAAGCGATCTGGACACAGGCGGGCAGGACTTTCTAACATTTTCAAAATTAGTTTGAAGAAAGGTTGATATTGCCACAAAAATATTATACACTTTGTTTGGCCTTTTGCCGTCTTGCAAACCTAAAACAGTAAGGAAAGGAGCAGCTGAAATGCTAAAAGATTTTACAAAAGAAAGATTTGATATCATAATTCAAGCGGGACAGTCAAACAGCGACGGGACAGGTATTGGGGACGCCGATGTCCCCTATGTTCCAAAGGAAGACATATATTACTTAAACGCCAATATGACAATCTCAGTCGCCTCAGAAAGAGTGGTCGCTAACGACATTTGGGGCGATTATTCTCTTACATTTGCCGATGAATACAGAGGCTCCGGACTTTTGAAGAACGGACGAAATCTGTTGATTCTGCGTACCTCCGTCGGCGGAACCGGATTTTTGGATAAACGCTGGGGGCTTCAAGATGATTTGTACCTACACATGCTTGAAATGACGCAAACTGCCCTGGAGTTGAATCCCGAAAACCGGCTCAAAGCGTTTCTATGGCATCAAGGTGAAACCGACGCATTGCTGAACGCATCTTACGACACGCATTACGGTAATCTTTCCACTCTAATTAAAACCGTGAGGGAGAAGTTTCATTGCCCTGAACTGCCTTTTGTTGCGGGCGATTTTGTTCAGCAATGGGTTGGGGAGAATGCTGAAATCTGCAAGCCTGTTGTTGGCGCAATACGCGATTTGTGCCGGGATTTGCGCAATGCAAAATTCGTGGAAACCAATGGACTTCTCTCCAACGCCCAAAAGCTGGGTACGGACGATACCATTCACTTCTGCCGAAATGCTTTGTACGAGCTGGGGCGCAGGTATTTTCATGCGTTTATGGAAATCACAGAGCAATAAAATCGCAGGATCTCCGCTCCCGCCATTTTTTCAAATGTTTGGTGCCAGAACTTTCGGAAGCTACTTCTACCAAAAAATATGACTGCCCGCCTGTTTAGCCACATCTTTCCAGCTTGCCCCAAAGAAACCGAAAGGACCCTCTTTTGATTGGCATACAAAAGAGGGTCCTTTCCTGTCTAAACCCACGATTTTAGAGGAAAAATTAGAACGTTTGCTGGCAACTGCCCCCTTTTCGCAAAGTGCCAGCAATTACTGGCAGTTCATTTTTTCTCAACAGGAATCCACACCTCATAATAACGCTTTTTCTGGCGAAGGTCGTGATCTGTCCACAAATGCAGAACCTCCACCGCCAGGTTATACTTCTGCCTATATTCGGATGTGGGAAGCCAAGAACCGAAAATTTGTTCGAAAAGTTTTGGGAACTCCTCCCAGGCAAGCCCGCCAGTCTCGGTTTTGAAAGCTGCGTAAGTACCCGCAGGAAGCTTGCGTGTCTCGAAATCGCCAGTCTTAATATTAGCCCTTTCACGAGCGATCATATATTTACCATCCTGCCACAGGCCAAACCAAATACCGTCGTAAGAAGTGTTTCCCGGCTGGTTCCATTTGCCTTCGCAAAGCTGCCCCGGCACATCGTCATAATAGTCCGCCCACATGGAATTGCGCAGTTCCTCCCTAGTTTTATAACCTTTCCCCTCATACTGCTTTGACACGCCGTACAGTACCGTTTCTTCAAGCTCTAAAATTCTGAAGTCCATTGCTTTTGCTCCTTTTACCATAATGTGAAAGGAAACAGGGGGATACACTTTGAGAGAACCTTTGCCTTTGCGATAGGCCGACGGTGTAATACCATGCTGCTTCGCAAATGCCCTAGAAAATGCCGCCGCATTGTCATACCCATATTTCATGGCAATGTCAATAATTGGCATTTTGCTATACCGCAGTTCCTGGGCTGCGAGAGTTAGACGCCTGCGCCTTACATATTCCGTCAGTGTCATACCGGTCATATAGCTGAAAAACCGGATAAAGCTATCGGCCGTAACACAGGCAATTCCAGCTGCCGTATCGAGGTCTAACCCTGCGCACAAATTCGCCTCTATGTATTCTACAGCAGCATTCAACTGTTCCAGCATATCCATCCCTCTCACCTCCCGCAATAAATATAGCAAAAAAGCATTTGAAATGTTTGACTTTCTTTGGGCGAAGTTGGTATATATTGGGTCTGTTAAGAAAGTCCCAAGCAAAGAGCACTTGTCCGTAAAATGCACAAACAAGAAAACAAGCCTTGTCTTTCAGACACTTTCGGCATATTCTCTGATTTCGGACATCTTTTTTCTAAACTCGACTTTGTCAACAAATCCCTTATGATATGTCACCATTTCTTTACGTTGCAAAGCCGGCATACTGGGTCATGTACAAATCGTAATACTTCCCTTTTCTGCCAAGCAGTTCCTCGTGGCTGCCGCTCTCCACAATTTGGCCTTGATCCATCACTACAATGATATCCGCATCTCGGATGGTGGAGAGCCTATGAGCGATGACGATGCTGGTGCGGTCTTCCATGATCTTCTGCATGGCCCGCTGAATAGTCTTTTCCGTACGGGTGTCCACGTTGGAGGTAGCCTCGTCCAAGATGAGGATCTTTGGGTCGGCTACAAAGGCCCGGGCTATGGCCAGCAGTTGCCGCTGGCCTTGGCTGATATTCTCACCGGAACCTGTGAGGACTGTGTCGTACCCTTGGGGTAGCTTTTGGATCATCTCTTCACAGCAGCTCATGGAAACCGTTTTTTCTACATCTGCCATTTCCGCGTTTTCGTTAGCGTATAAGAGGTTTTGGCGTACGGTGTCGCTGAAAAGCACCGTGTCCTGCAAGACGATGGCCACGTTTTTCCGCAGGCTATCCCGGCTTACTCCACTGATATTCTGCCCATCTATGCGGATAGAACCGCTGTCAACGTCGTAAAAGCGCATCAGGAGGTTTACCACCGTGGTCTTGCCGCTGCCGGTAGCGCCCACCAAGGCCACCTTTTTTCCGGGGGGAACCTGCAGAGTGAAGTCCTTTAAAATAGGACGTCCCAGGTCATAGGAGAAATCTATGTGGGAAAACTCCACCGCTGCCTGCTGAGGTTTCAGCGATTCTCCAGACATGTCCTCGCTTTCCTCATCCAGCACCAGAAAGACTCGCTCGGCCCCGGCGATGGCGGTCTGCAGTTGGCCATAGACTTGGGCGATCTCGTTAATGGGACGGCTGAACTGTTTGGCGTACACAATAAAAGCGGAGATAACACCCACAGAAATCAACCCGTTTACGGAAAAATACCCGCCGAAGGCTGCAATGATCACAAAACCGATGTTGCCGATGCAGTTCATGATAGGTCCCATGACACCGCTGAAAACATCAGTTTTTATTCCGGCCTTGGTCAGCTCATCCGAGGTTTTACAAAATTCTTCTGTGGTGATTTTCTCATGCTGGTAGGCCACTACAGTATGGTAACCTGCCACCATCTCCTCCACTGTACCGTTAAGCTTGCCCAGGTACGCCTGCCGTTTGCGGGAAAACTTCCGCACACGTCCGGAGAGTATCTTGGTAGCCAATACTGTCAGCAGCACCGTGGCAAAACTCAACAGCGCCAGCTGCCAGCAGTACCACAGCATCACCGCCACAGTACCAAAGAGGGTCAGCACCCCGGAGAATAGGGACGGCAGTGACTGGGAGACCGTTGTGGAAATATTCTCTACGTCGTTTGTCATGCGGCTCATCACGTCCCCATGGGAGTGGGTGTCCAGGTATTTGACAGGCAGGTCGATGAGCTTCCCGAAAAGCTCCTCTCGCATGCGCTTAACGATGCGCTGGCTGAGCCGAGCGCTGATGATCCCCTGGAAAAGCTGGCTGACGCTGTAAAGCAGGTACATCAAAACCATAAGCGTCAGCACGGCCCCCAGGACCCCGCCCTGTGTACCGGCGATGATATCGATGGCTCTGCTTTGCAAGCTTGGGGCATATACTCCGCACAAAGTGCCGAAAACCACCACTACCAGCATGGAAAACATCATGGACTTCTCCTTGGCAAAGTAAGCCACGAGGCGCTTTAAGGCGACCCCGGCGTTCTCTGCATGCTCCACGGCGGCGAAACGCGCCCCGGGGCCACGGCTCATCATTTCAAAGATGTTCCTCTGTTCCAAGTTTGGCCTCTGCTCAGGCAATTTTTTCGTCCTCCTCTCCCAATTGCGAGCGGCAAATATCCTGGTAAATCGCGCAGGATTCCACCAGCTCTTCATGGCTGCCCACCGCCGCTACGATCCCTTTGTCCAACACCACAATGCGGTCTGCCCGGCGGACTGAGGCGATGCGCTGAGCTATGATAATTTTTGTAACTCCTTTCCGGACGCTGTCCAAGGCTTCGTAAAGGTTTGCTTCCGTCTGCAAGTCCAGAGCACTGGTGGAATCGTCAAGGATTAGGATTTCCGCGGGCTTCACTACTGCCCGGGCAATGGAAAGCCGCTGCTTCTGCCCACCGGAAAGACTCATTCCTCGTTCTGCTACCACTGTGTGATAGCCTTCGGCTTGGGCAGAAATGAAGTCGTCCGCCTGTGCAATTTCTGCCGCCAGACGGATCTCTTCCTGACTGGCTCCGGATCTGCCCCAGGCGATATTTTCCCCGATGGGCACGCTGAACAGCTCGGCTTTTTGCAAAGTGACAGCAATTTTCGACCGCAGCACTTGCTGGCTGTAATCTCGCACGTCCACGCCGTCTACCAGCACCGCGCCGGACTGCACGTCATAAAAGCGGGGAATAAGATTTGCAAGGCTTGTCTTGCCACAACCCGTAGCACCCATAATTGCCACCGTCTCGCCTGGGCGTATCTTCAGGCTGATATGCTCCAGCACAGGACGCTTTGAGCCGGGATAGCAGAAGCTTACGTCCCGGAATTCTACCGAGCCCCGCTCCTGGGTGTCTCCCGCAAAGCTTCCGTCCTCCAACTCCGGCTGGCTGTCCAGCACCTCTTTAACTCGTTTCCAGGAGGCCAGTCCCTTGGAGATGTTCTGGAACAGCATCACCAGCATCAAGACGCCGTTGAGCATCTGGGCAGTATAGGTAATAGCCGCCATGACCACACCAGGACTTGCACTCGCCGTCTCCACCTGGGCCGAACCAGACCAACACAGCGCTGCCACGACCAAGTACATCAGAGCATTCACCGCCGGATTCATAAAAGCGAAAATCACCAACACTCGCAGCTGAGTTTTGATCAAAGCGTCGTTTGCCTTGCCGAAACGGGCCTTTTCATACAGTTCCCGCACGCAGGCTTTGATGGTGCGGATGCCGGACACGTCCTCCTGCATGATAGCGTTGATGCTGTCAAGCTGGGCCTGCAGTTTGGGAAACAAAGGAATGGCCCGCCACAGGCAGAGGGCCATCGCCCCCACAATAAACGGAAAAGCGCACAGCACGATGAACCCAAAGGCCACATCCAACCGGAACATAAAGCAAATGCTGCCCAGGGTGAGCATGCTGGTGCGGATCAGCCCCCGGGAGAAGGCCGCTACGAATAACTGTACCTGGGTAATGTCATTGGTCACCCGGGTCACCAGGGATCCGGCACCGAATTTATCCATCTGGGAAAAAGAGAAAGCCATCATCCGGCGGAAGGCATCCTTGCGGATTTCGTTGCCGATGCTCTGGCTGGACAGGTGGGAAAACACGTTGCACAACGAGCCGCTTAATCCCCCCAGCAACACCAGCCCTATCATCTGCAGGCCCAGCGTCCAGATAAGGCGCAGGTCCCCTGCGCCGCCGGTATGCAGCCCCAGCACGCCTTCATCTATAATGCGGCTCATAAGGCCGGGCTGCACCAGATCCATCAGCACTTCGCCCACCATGAACAGTCCACCCAACACTGCGTAAAACAGGAAAGGCCTGATATATTTCCACATAATGGCTACCTATCACTTTCCCGAAGCGCCCTGCCCTTACCGCAGGGGGCAGGGCAGTTTGCACAGTCATAGTTGCAGGAGTGCCTTCTTCTCTCCTCCCCTTGGAGGCGGCCTTCACCTTCTCCGTGGGGATGACGCCCTTCCATCTCCGCGTGGGGGTTGCGGCCCCTTTCTCCGTGACCGTGGAGGGGTTCCCACCACCTGTCTGCGAAACGCTTCTCCCAGTCCCGATTCACTTTCTCCAACAGGGTGAGTAACTGGGCCCTTTCGTTCTCCGACAGGATGGAGAACATCTCCCCGTGCTGCTCTGTCCGCTTAGCCTTGGATTCCTCCGCATGCTTTTTTCCCTCCTCTGTCAGAGCAATATCGGCAGTACGGTGGTCGGCTTCGCTTTCTCTGCGTGTCACAAGCCCCGCATTTTCCAGCTTGGCAATCACTTCGCTGGCAGAGCCTGGCTGGATGCCAAGACGCTGGGTAAGCTCTCGCTGAGTGATGGATCCGGTCTCCAAGAGCAAAATTAAAATGCGCTTCTGGCTGCCCCGTCCCTCTGACAAGGCCCGCAAAGCATGGCCCAAATCCCTCAAGTTGATGACCAGCTTTCCATTTGTGTCCTCCTGTTCATAGTGCGCCCTGCGCCAAGCTATGTGCTTTTCATAGTTTTCATCATGTCTCATACATAGAGCTCCTCTCAATTTATATTAGGTACCTTAATATATTAAATCTCAGCGTCCTATTTATCAAGGTACCTTTTAAATTTTTTTTCTTGACTTTCCTTAATTCCTTTTGCTATACTAAATTTCACAACGTGTAGCGTCACCGCGTAATTCCGGTTGAAAGCTGCACGTTGCTTTTTTGTCCTATTATGTCTATAGAAAGTGTGCGGCCAAAGAGCGTAAGTCCAGCTTTCTGGATTATCAGGAGGTTTTTTATTATGGACAACAAGTCAAACACGTTTCTCGAAACCGAGCCGGTGGGCAGGCTCATGGGCAAGTACGCCGTGCCTTGCGTCATCTCTCTACTGGTGGCAGCCCTGTACAACATTGTAGACCAGGTTTTCATTGCCAACGCCGATTATCTGGGTTCCCAGGGCAACGCCGCCAACACGGTAGTTTTCCCTTTGACTGTCGTGGCCCTGGCTATTGCTGTCATGTTTGGCGACGGCTGCTGCGCCTTTGTGAGCATCAGTCTGGGCGCAGGGGACCAGGATGCCGCCCACAAGAGCATTGGCAGTGCAGTACTGCTCTGTACTGCCGCAGGAATACTGCTGATGACGGGATACCTTATATTCAGCGAGCAAATTTTGACCTTGTTTGGCGGTAGGGTTAACCCTGAAACCTTCCGGCAGGCAAAAGAGTATTTCTTCTACATCTCCCTGGGCGTACCCTTTTATATGTTCGGCCAGGCTATGAATCCTATTATCCGCTCTGACGGCAGTCCAAAATTCGCTATGGCCTCCACACTAGCCGGAGCCGCGGTCAACATTGTACTGGATCCGGTGTTTATTTTCTTGTTCCGCTGGGGCATGATGGGAGCAGCGGCAGCTACCGTTTTGGGTCAGGTACTGACAGCAAGTTTAGCCGTCTGGTACCTCTGCCATATGAAAGCCGTCAAGTTGAGAAGGCAAAGCTTCCGTATTCATAGAAAGCTGGTAAAAAAATACATCCCACTGGGGATATGCAGTTTTCTTTCCCAAATTTCCCTGGTCATGGCTATGGCGGCGATCCAGAATATGACCCTGAAATACAGCGCCCTTGACTCCATCTTCGGCCAGGAACAGTATACCCAGATCCCCATGGCCGTGCTGGGAATTGTCATGAAATTCTTTCAGATTGTCATCTCCATTGCCGTAGGGCTGGCGGCGGGATGCATTCCGATAGTGGGATATAACATCGGAGCAGAGAGGAAAGACAGGGCCAAAGCCCTGTTCACTCGCCTGTTGGGGGCAGAGGCCCTTGTAGGAGCTGCAGCGTTGCTCATTGTGGAGTTGTTCCCCCGGCAGCTCATCGGCATATTCGGCGCAGCCAACGAGAGTGTCTATTACACCCAATACGCGATTAAGTGTTTCCGGATTTATCTGTGCATGACAATGCTGGCCACCATAAACAAGGGGACGTTCATCTATCTGCAATCTCTGGGCAAGGCATTCGCATCAACGGTTATTTCCCTGGTGCGGGAGGTGGTATTCGGCGTGGGGTTCGCACTGCTGCTGCCCATTTGGTTCGGGCTGGACGGAGTGCTGTATTCCATGCCCGTATCCGATGTGCTGACCTTCCTGATCTGCGCGGTGGTGATCACTTATACCTACCGCATGCTAGGAATCTCCCAACCCACTGGAAAAAACCTTTTTGCAAAATAGACCTCTTACTTTTCTGCAGCAAAATCCAATACAACCATCAACGGCAATGCAGTACAGAGTGTTCAACGTTCTCTAAATGTACAACTTGGGGATGAAGTGACTTTCCCGTCCACCTTCATGGTGGTTCTCGAGGTGGACATTGTGATTTTGTGTTATCTTATCATAGCGAATAGGTGACGCCTGCCTCCCGGTTTGGTCTAAGCGACTTTACCGCATTACAGATCGTCCCTATTCGCTACCTTTTTCTTTGCTTGTCTTTCTTTATTAGATCACATACACAGTTAAGAACTCCCAAAAACCAGAAGCCCTTGACAAAGCCTACAATGATGTATATATTAATTTTGTTATCGACGCCAGAAGTCCTGATGCCTCTGTGGAGGAGTTTTCGGCCGCCGGCATTCAAAAGTGCTGCCAAAACGGCAGCAGAGTTATGATGGGAATATGAAATAAATGGAGGCAGATTATGAACAGACAAGATTGGTTTACCGGAAAACGTTGGGGAATGTTCACCCACTACCTACCTGTCCCAGCAGGAGATGGAGCAGGTGATTTTTGCAGTGCCGAAGACTGGAACCGGCGGATTGACGCCTTTGACACAGAGCTTCTTGCAAAGCATCTTCATGAAGTTGGAGCCGATTATTTCTGCATTACCATCGGGCAGAATTCCGGGCACTATAATGCCCCCAACGCAGTTTACGATGAATTAACCGGCATTGTCCCCAGCAAATGTGCCCGCCGGGACTTAATTCACGATATCGCAGTATCTTTAGAACCATATGGCATTGATTTGTGGGCTTACCTTCCTTCTGGTGCACCAGAGCACGATTTGGAAGCTGTTGAAAAGTTGGAATGGGTCAACAACGATAAGTTGGCCCCAAATAAACATCAGCGCCTAATTTCATTCCAAAAAAAGTGGGAAGCGGTTATACGAGAATGGTCGCTGCGCTGGGGTAAAAAGGTGAAAGGCTGGTGGTTTGACGGGTGTTACTATCCGGAAGATATGTACCTATTCTCGGATGAGCCAAACTTTACGAGCTTTGCGGCGGCGGCCAGGGCCGGAAACCCCGATGCTGTCATCGGCTTTAACCGGGGGTTGGAGACTCCCTTCCTAATTCAAAGCCAAAGTGACGATTATACGAGCGGAGAGGTTGGGGAACAGCTTCCCATCCCTTCCCAAGAGGATTTGGATAACCTCCATGGGAAAAAGCTCCACATCCTCTCCTACCTTGGAAAGACATGGAGCGCAGGCCAGCCCCGTTTCCCAGATGAACTAGTAATTGGGTACAGCAAACTAATTTTAGCAAAGGGCGGCGTAATTACCTGGGACGCGCCGCTGGAGCGAAACGGCGGCATCCCGGAAGCGTACCGCCGGCAAATGAAAGCACTGAATGAAGCGCTGAAATAATTTTAGAATCTGTAGCATTTTCATAAAAAGGACACCGGGTTTTGCCAGTGTCCTTTTATTTTGCGAGGAGTTGGAGCCTATGGGAAACAGCAGCGCCAAAACCCAAAATTGCCAAGGGCCTTCCCCGAGCTTATGGCCATGTAACAGTTGAGAAAGCCTGAATTCGCAGCCAGAAAAACTACCACAAGTTGAACTGGGGGCAGGTGCAAAAAAGTTCCACACGCCCACCCCCAAAAACACATGCAGAAGCTACTTTACCAAACAAGGACTCCCTATAATCCAATTGATTTGTAGTTACTTATTCGCCTGTGAGAAACTCTACTTCTACAGTTAAGTCAGGGGTTTCCGGATTGAATTCCTTAATTTGTTGAATGATCAGCCGTTCAGCAAATTCCTTGGCTGCGCTATTATATTCCCGGTCTCCCAAAATCGAATTGCGAATCTTAGCCTGCCCTTGAGCAATTTGGTCTTGGGCCAGTTTTTCCCCAGTATGAAAATCATCATTCCAGATATCATTACTAAAATGCATAATCTCTACACCGTTTTCGTTATCGATTCTACAGTCACTAAGCACAGGCACAGGGACACGAGCCAGCACTGTTTTATGCTCTGCATCCACAATATACTCGCCGATAGACAAGTCGACAGTGAATACTCCTTCCCCTTTTACCCGTATCCAGGATTCCATATTCTGGGAATTATCCTCAGCCTTTCTAATCACATACTCTGTAGCGGGTACTACCAGCACCTCCAACTTGGCTATCTCCTGTACACGACCAATCTCAATGGTTACTTGGTTGGATACATGATAATTTTTCTCCGCGTTTTCATAAGCAGTGTCATAAAACCGCTGGTATGTATTTTCCACTTCCTGTTCAAAGGCCGAAGCATATGCATCCTTAATTCCAGTTTTCAAGAAATAAAAACCAACTATCCCCACTAAACCAATTATGATAGCAGGGATGCCAATCTTCCAGGTAAGGAATTTCCTTATCTGCCTCGGAGATCTTGTTTCCTGCGCCTCTTCTTCCCGGAGTTCTTGTGTGGAATCCTGCTTGTCCAATTCCTTTTGGCCCATTATTTTTCTCCTCCTTCACCCTTAAATTGAATCTCCACAGTTCCGGGTGTACTCCGCACAGAAACTGCCAGCGCCTGTATCTGCTTTTTTGCAGAATCCCTAGCCTGTTCCATTAGAGTTTCATAATTTCCCAGTCGCTTCCATACTTCTTCATCTGTTTTCATAAAGGAATTCTTGAAAGCTTGCAGACCCTCTTCTGCGCTCCCAGTAAAAGAGTACTTTTGATAGTGGGCCAGTTCTTTTAAGCTTTCCGCATTCCAGTTAAGCTGCACCTCCGGTTCCGGCACAGTAATAACGATGCCAGATCCATCCTCATTGACTGTTATCACAGCCTCCTGCAAATCTACCGTATAGATTGCATACCCATCTTCTTTATACAGTGCCACATAATCTTCCCCTATGGTATGGAGATTATCTAGCTTTAGATCGGCCCGCAGAACCCGAAATTTTCCAGATGCTTTCATTTCTTTTATGACAGCCTGCGTATCATCTGCACTCAACCCTTTTTCTTTCCCATCGCTGCTTCCTTTTGCTAGCCCGCTTGTTACACCTTCAAAAGAGCCTACGGCTTTTCCTGCAACAATGCCTGCACCAGTTCCTATGTTTTTACCAACGCGGTAAATCCCAAAGCCAACAGCTATTGGTACAACAAATAATAGGATGATCAAAACCGGCAGCATCTTTCTTTTAGCATCCGTCTTCATAATTATCCCTCCTCATCCAAAGCGACATAATCTTCGCGCTTGATGGTTTTTCCATCCAATTCATCCGAAACAGGGATAGTGACCGTGATGCTGCCGCTGCTGATATACTTATTGAGGTTCCACCAATCCCTCGCAATTTTGTATCTCACGTCTGTCAAAGTATACTCCAATTTCAACTCTGAATCCGGACGTACCAGCACCTTCCCCTTTACTTCTTTCCCATCTAGCTTATACACGCAAGTGCCGTGTTCATCTGCTGGCTCCAGCGTTATCCAAACGCATTTTTCACAAGGGTGCTCTTCCAATATCTTTTTAGAATCCTTCTCCCACTTTTCATATTTCATGGTTTCCGTGTAAATGCCGCTTTCTTCTTTAGAACCTTTTACTGCATATCCATTTTCAGGGATAATTGTCACTTGTACCTCACAGTTCTTTTCCAGCACAGATCCATCCTGCAGTTCCCAGCCCCCTTCCTTTACGGAGACAGAAACCACACCATTTTCCACGATTACTGGTTCATAATCTTCTACTTTAACCTGGCTTATTGTCACAACTGCCTCTTTGCAGTTAAAAGACTTGCCTTGAGGAGAACTATATAGACTCAGGTCAAATGCGCCATTAGTAGGCAGCCAATATTGCACCGTTTTCTGTTCTTCCCCTACATCATTCTTTTTCGAAATTGCCAATTTTAACGCGTTGCCTTCTGTAATGGGTTCTAAAGAGCGCAGTGCAAGCGCCTTTCCTTCCTTTTTCCCTTGAAACGCAATGCGTCCTTTTCCCGCTTTTTCTGCCTCTTTGTCATATACAAGGCCTTCTGCCTTATTTCCTTCCAACAAATCCAGCTTGCGGCTACCCAGATTTTCTTCCAGCACAACCTGAATATCTACTTTTTTATAAAGAGCAAGCTCCACCGAAAATTTGTCTACATCACTGCCCGCGCTGACTTCCTCAAACTGTACCTGTCCCTCCATCTGCGTGTATGCAGCCGGCTCCGTTTTCACTACATAATAGATTTGAGGGTCATATGTATAATCTACCAGGTAGGAGTTAACGGGCTGCACCTCTAACTTGCCACTTTCGGAAACCATGTCATTTACTGTCCATTTTCCATCGTTTAATGGCTTACATACCCCTGTTTCATCTATAAAAGAATCTTCCAACGTCAAAGTTTTCGTGACATAGTGTCCCATCGGTACCACAGAAAAGGAAATATTTTTCCATCCCTCCGGAATGCGCAACACCACCCCATTTCCAACATCTTCTTGAGAAAAATCGGAACGGTTCCCTTTCTCATCATAGGTATAGAGTTTGAAACCTTCAAATTCATAAAAGGCACTAAACTTTGCCACAACCTCTGGCTCTTTTGCGTACACGACATCCCCCGGCTCAAAATACCATACTGCACTCTCAATGGGTTCGATACAGGCAGCATCCGTAAAATATTCCACATCCAAACAGGAATTTTTTGCAAAGCTTACTTGTATGCTTCCCTGAGGGGCTTCTTGAGCATTCGAAACGTCATAATGCCCATTCTCGTCCAGTTCGCCTTTTTCCTGCAAGTCTAAATATGTCTGGTAATTTTCACCTTTTGTAACCCCAGCCAACTCCAAAGCGGCATTCTCTAATTGCGAGCATCCTGCTAAGCTCAACAATAGCACAACACAGAGAATCGCGCAGATGATCTTCTTCATATCTATTCTCCCTAAATCGACAAATTTTGCAACTTTAACAGAAAAACTATATCATATATTCTCACAGAGCACAAGCCCAGTACACAGAAATTCGTATACCTGCATGTAGGAGTACAATACATATTGGACAGTGAATAAAAAAGGATGAAGGATTTAGTCTCATAGGGTATAGTTGAGTTACCACACAACAACTGTACGAAAAGGAGACGAGATCCTTCATGAGTAAGAGTATAACACAAGACATGACCTATCGGTAATCCCTGATGAAGTACGCGGAGAAATACGGTGTCAGCCGTGCCAGTAGGAGTACAACAAGAGCCGATCATACATCTGCCCGCTGGGACGGCAGTATAGAGTCTCTGTCCTGTCAGTCCCGGCAGCCTCACAGCCACCCAAATCAGCATACAGAGGCGGAACTTAAGCTGATCCGAGATATGCGTCGTAGGAATCCTGACCCCGGCATGATCGAATTATGGTACCGGCTCAAGAAACGGGGATATACCCGTCGCCCAGAGAGTTTATTCCGTGTCATGCGCAAGCTGGGAATGCTTCCTCAGAAAGAGAAGAAATCTGTCTACAAGCCCAAACCTTATGAACAGATGACCTATCCCGGCCAACGCATTCAGGTAGATGTCAAAGTCGTCCCACGCAGGTGTATCACAGACCCAGAGCTGCATTTGTTCCAATACACCGCTATTGACGAGTTTACCCGTCTACGTTTTCTCGCCGCTTATCCCGAGCAGTCAACCTACTCTTCCGCTGACTTCCTCAAAAAGCTGGTCAAGTGGTACGCACGACGGGGCCTCCATGTTGAATGCGTCCAGACCGACAATGGTTTTGAGTTCACCAACCGTTTCTCTAACAGCAAACGGGATATCCCAACCCTTTTTGAGAAGACCGCTGCTCAATTGGGGATCCGGCACAAACTGATTCGCCCGTATACCCCACGGCATAACGGCAAGGTCGAACGTAGCCACCGTGAGGACCAAAAGCGTTTTTACTCCTGCCACCGTTTCTACTCTCTCGACGATTTTGCAAACCAGCTTTCTATTCACAACCGCCGCTCCAACAATTTCCCCATGAGGCCTCTTAATTGGCTTTCTCCTTCCCACTTCCTTATCCAATTTGTTTGACAATCCTACAACAGGCCGCGACTTGCAATAATATAAGTAATCTTGATATTTCGGCTAAGAAATGATAGGCTAAGCTATAACAAAATAAAAGAAAAAGGTGGTTTATCATGAAAAAACGCATTTTTGTGAGACGAGGAAAAATCAGGAGAGACACTGTATTTTAACCCTGCCGGCAAAATGGAGGAATCGAAATTGTTTAACGAAAAGGCTATTATTGCAAAGTGGAATGCCGAGATGTATGATCTCAACGAAAGAGAAATAGACGATGTTGAGTTTGCTTTGTCTGTTATTGGCGGGGCTCCCCAAAAAATCCTTGAGATCGCTTGCGGGAGTGGACGTTTTCTTGTTCCAATGGCGAAGGCTGGACATATGGTTTATGGATTATGAAGAAGCACAGCAGCTGCTTTTTAGAAAGGCTGCCCATGTACTGACGCCTGGAGAAAATGTTTATACTGATTATGCATATACCATGCATCCGGAAGCATGGTTTAATAAACTCGGTGAAACCATAATTTGGGAAGGTACTGGCAGTAGTGGGAATGCCGGGCGCATGAGTTTAGTTAACAGCACATTTGACAAGGGACGCAAGATAATCCAATTCACTCGCAGTTTTAAACTCACTCTTAACGACGGCCGTGTAATAACAGAAGATATACCTTCTGTAAAGCATTTCGCCACGCTTGAACAGATTCACACTTGGCTTTCTGCCAATAGTTTTTTTATTCAAGAAGAGTACGGAGACTATAAGCGCAACCCAATAACCGAAAACACAAACCGAGCTATCATATGGGCCAGGAAAATATAATTTTTTAATAGCAAAAACGGCTGGTTATCCTCTCCGGACGGAACCAGCCGTTTCTGGTTCTATCCGCGTGTGGGGTGAGCGAGCGCCAGTGGCGCTCATGTGCGAACCGACCGAGCCGGCAGGCGAGACCACGGTGTGGGTTAGGGCAAAAAACGCCAGGTTTTACCTGAAAAAGAAATGCAAAAATATCCAGTGAGTATGCAAAGCGAAGAAAACGAAATTTACAAAGCACAGCACTTCACAGAATAAACGTAAAAGAGAAACGGCCAGAAACCGCAGTTTCAAGCCGTTTTGGTGGGGGAGAGTGGATTCGAACCACTGAAGTCGTCGACAACAGATTTACAGTCTGCCCCCTTTGGCCACTCGGGAACTCCCCCATAGTTATTCTGTTTTTTAATGCAGCACGCCCAATCTTTCTGGAGCCGGGCCCGTTCCCGCTGGAGCTGGTGGACGGACTTGATCTCCGTTGCCGCATCGGTCGGTGCCTAACGGTCTTCACCGGAGATCAGCACTCCTAGCTGCTGATTATAAATCAGCTACTCTACCAACTGAGCTACACCAGCTTTGCTTTTGCAGTGGAGCTGGTGGACGGACTTGAACCCCCGACCTGCTGATTACAAATCAGCTGCTCTACCAACTGAGCTACACCAGCAAAAAAATCGCGTCACTTAACGTGCTTGATTATTATAACTTGTTCGGAAAGAAATGTCAAGCAAAAATTTGCTTTTTCTTGTGTTCTTTAAAACTTTTTTGTAAAGCAGCCTTTCTAAAACGCCGCCTTCGTACAACACAGCTCCACGGAAAAATTGAGAAAGGACCGCTGGAAGAGATTTCCCCCAGCGGCTCCGCTTTTAAGGCATCTGCTCCTGCAAAAAATCGAAAATCCGGGGCGATCCTGCCAAAATAGGCTGCTTCTTTTCAAAAGTTACCGGTCTATTCCCTGCCGTACCTATTTTTCCGCCAGCCTCCGCCAGGATTATTGCAGCGGCGGCATAATCCCAGGGCGAAAGCAAGCTTTCAAAAAAACCATCACAACGGCCCGCAGCCACATAACAAAGATCCAGCGCTGCGGAACCGGAACGGCGGACATCGCCGCAGTTGAGAAAAATCTCTTTGACAATTCGAAAGGTCTCATCTGCTTTTTCCCGGTAATAAGGGGAAGTACCAAAAACAATTAGGGAATCGGCTATGGGAGTCTCTTCCACCTGAATGGCGGTATGGTTCAAAAAGGCCCCTTCTCCCTTCACAGCAGAAAAGGTTTCGCCGGTATAAGGGTTATGCACAACGCCTAAAACGGCCTCCCCATCTTTTACAAGCCCAATAGAAATAGCAGAATGGCGATAGCCGCGCATAAAATTTGTGGTTCCGTCTATGGGGTCTATTACCCAATTATAACCGGGCGCCAGACGGTTTTCTTCCTGTTCTTCCGCAAAGAAATGCGCCCCCTCTACCAAAGGCGTCAGCTGACCGATGCAATACCGCTGTGAGGACACATCAGCCTCTGTCACATAATTTGCATGGCCTTCCTTGCTGGTAACCCGGGGCTTTTCTATGCTGAGCACCAGCTTACCTGCCGCCTCTGCTACCAAAATAACTTGGGAAACCAAATTTTTCTCTTCCATCGTTTTCACCTGCTCCTATCTTTACCTATCCAAAAACCGGCTTCTCAATCAAAAAATTCAAAGCCAGTCTGGGACTTTCTCTTACCGGACCTTTTAAGTTTACCACATCTTTCCCATTCAGAAAAGAAAAATTTGAAACCAGAAGCACCAGAACAGAACAAAATGGTCTATTCCGGTAGTTATCCCAGAAGATTTCCCCCTTCTCCCCTCTCTTTGTACCGAAAGAAATGCCGGCAAAGAGAAACCCTGTGCTCTTCTGGAAAAACCAGTTGCCTTTTTTTCGGGGGATGATTATAATGAATATAGTTTCAAACAAATACCGGCCCATAAAAGGCCACTGGAATTCGAGGAGAGTGAGAAAAGTAAATGAGCATAGAAGTTCACAACTTGATGGAAGACATTGTTCTTAGAGACGTGGACAACATTATGAAGGCCTGCGGCTGCTGCACCTGCGAGCAGTGCAGAACCGATGTTGTCACCTACGCCTTGAATCATCTGCCTCCCCACTACATAGCCACTAATATTGGCCGTATGATGGTAGAGCTGCAGAGTCTGGAATACCAATCCCGTACAGATATTTTGGCGGCTGTCAGCGAAGCTGCCCGCTTGGTGGCAGAAAAGCCCCGCCATGATCAAAAGAATTAGCTTTCTTTTTCCCAGATGATTTTCTAAAAAAGATTGAGCACCGCCGCCCTCTTCGGGCGAACGGTGCTCAATTTTATTTTTCTTTTAAAACAGGCATTTAGTCTTTGCCGCTTTTAGGGAGAAGATTATTTCTTATCCCAACCATCATAACGACCGAACTGGCAGTCGTTATTGCCGGAATCGGTCGTCCACATTTCCAGCATATTGAAGGCATCGTTGTAATCCAGCAGCCAGCCATTGCGGGCAATGTCGAAGTTGCCGGCCTTACGTTCGTTCAGGAACACACTCCATTCCTGTTCGGCGATAGTCATATCAATGCCAATCGTAGCAAAGTCCTGCTGAATCGCCTCGGCAACATCAATATTGGCGCCGGGAGTGTTTACCAGGTACTCGAAGCTAATAGGCGTCTCGCTGGAGAGCATGCCATCTTCAAATTTGTAGCCCAAGGCTTCCAGCATGGAAATAGCTTCGTCCACATTGGCTTCATAATCGGCAGGATCCACACTGTAATAGGACTTATTCTTAAACTCGTTTCCAGTGCCGTCCAGAGTACCGGAAGGAATGAAGGAATCGGCAGGAACCTGCTCGGCCTGACCAATATTGGTCACGATATACTCGCGGTCGATGAGCAGAGCCAAAGCGCGGCGGAAGGTGCTGGCCTCACCGGGAGTCATATCCTTGAACAAGTCGCTCTTTACATTGAATGCAACATAATAGCATCCCAAAGTGTTAATCAGCTTGAAATCGGGGGTCTGCTTGGCAGCAGCGATCTCGGCAGTGGGAATACCGTCGCTGAAATCCAGGTCTCCGGCGTTATAAGCACTATAAGCGGCAGTCTCGTCGGAAGTCAGCATAAATTCTTGCTTCTGAATGGTGACTTCGCTGGCACGATGGTAGTTGGGGTTCTTTTCATAGGTCATAGAGCTCTTGTGGTTCCAGCCAGTCAAAGTGTAAGCACCATTGCAGACAAAGCCAGCCTCCAAAGCCCAGGCACCGGGGTTGGAGCCGTCGGGATCGGCAGCTTCAACAGAAGCCTTGTGTACCGGAAAATAAGTGGGGAACGCGGCCAGATCCATGAAGTAGGCGCAGGGAGCCTCCAAAACAATAGTCAAAGTCTTGCCGTCCTCAGAAGCAGAAACCTCCAACTTGGCGTCGGGATTTACCAAATTTCCTGCGTCGTCCATTTCTGTCATTTCCGCATAGCCCTTAATGGGAGCAAACATGTAGCCATAGTCAGAGCCAGTGGTAGGAGCAGCGGCACGGTTCCAAGAATAAACGAAGTCGTTGGCATCCAGCGGATCGCCGTTGGACCACTTCAAACCGTCTCTCAGGGTAAAGGTATAAGTGAGGCCGTCTTCAGAAACAGTGTGAGATTCCGCCACATCGTAAACCTGCTTGCCGGACTCGTCGTAGGTCATCAGGCCTGCAAAAGAGTTAATAGCCAGGATAGCGCCGTCTACGGTAGAGTTAAGCGCAGGGTCCAGCTTATCGGGCTCAGAAGCAATGTAAAGACGCAGGGTATCGGAGCCGTTGTCCAAGGAAGAGAACATAAAATACTTATAGCCAAAGGGAGTGGTATAAACGTTCTTCAAGTACTCCTTCTGCATATAGATATCGGTGTAGAAGTACAAGGGCAAAATAGCTCCTGTTTCCATCAGCATATCCTCTGCCTGATGCATCAGTTGAGCACGTTCGGCAGTATCGGTCGTAGTACGGATCTGTTGAATGAGGTCATCATACTTGCCCCAATCGTTCACAGGATCAATAGTGTCAGGGATCTGGTAGCCCTGAGTTCCTGTTTCAGAAACTTCGCTGGACTCCGCAGGCTCAGAAGCACTGCTAGTGCTGCTGGACTCAGAACTGCTGGAAGCCGTGCTGCTGGCAGGGGTTTCTCCGCAAGCCGCCAGACTAAGGCACATAGCCAGAACCAGCAAAAGAGCAATCAGCTTTTTCATGGTTTTCATACCTCCATAATGTTGCGTGGCATTTGCCACCGCGAAAAATAAATTAAATTACGGTTCGTCAAAGACGAAGCCGGAATTTGCAAGTATAAGGGCCGGAACAGGTTTATTTGTTCCAGCAGGCTACCATATGCCCATTGCCCCGGTCGGTCAAGGCCGGCCGCTGAGCACCACACTGTTCCGTCGCGTAACGGCAGCGAGTGCGGAAGGGGCAGCCACTGGGCATGTTCAAAGGACTGGGCACATCGCCTTCCAGCACAATGCGCTGGCGTTCTCTGGCAGACTTGGGATCTGGCAGAGGAACCGCCGAAAGCAATGACTGGGTATAGGGATGAATGGGGTTGTTCATCAGCTCGTCGGAATCTGCCATCTCCATCATTTTCCCTAAATACATAACAGCGATGCGGTCCGAAATATGATTCACTACCAGAAGGTCATGGGCAATAAACAAATAGGCCACGCCCAGCTTCTGCTGAAGATCTTCAAACATATTTACAACCTGGGCCTGAATGGATACGTCCAAAGCAGAAACGGGTTCATCGCAAACAATGAAGCGAGGATCCACCGCCAACGCACGGGCAATTCCTATACGCTGACGCTGACCGCCGGAGAACTCATGAGCATAACGAGTGGCGTGTTCTGCATTAAGCCCCACCAGCTCCATTAAATTTAAAATCTTCTCCCGGCGCTCCGCCTTATTGGCGTAAAGCTTATGCACATCTAAGGGTTCGCCTATAATATCTTCTACCGTCATACGAGGATTCAAAGAAGAATAAGGATCTTGGAACACCATCTGCATCTTTTTCCGGTAGGGCAGCATATTTACAGAAAGTCTTTTAGAAAGCAGCGGCTTACCGTCAGAGCCAAGCTTCACTTCCCCCGAAGCATCTGTTTCCGGCACATCGCCGGCATCAAAAATCACTTCGCCATCGTATTTTACCCTGCCGCCCGTAGGACGGTAAAGCTGAAGCAAGGTGCGGCCCACAGTAGTTTTTCCACAGCCGGATTCCCCCACTAAGCCTAAGGTTTCGCCGGGCTTAATGGCGAAAGATATATCATCCACCGCCTTTAAAGGAGTAGTTTTTACAAATCCGGTACGAATGGGGAAATACTGCTTCAGGTGTTCTACCTCGATCAAATATTCACTGCTCAAAGGTGACCTCTCCTCCCTGTCCGGAACTGGCAAGGTCATAGACCCATTCACCGTTTCCATCTTTTTTCCAACCGGTCTGCTCTTGAATCTTTTCCGCCGGGATTCCCTCGGCGGTCAAAGTTTCGGCCTTTTCCTGCAGGGCTAAGTCGTTCAGCCAACAAGAAGCCAAGTGGTCTTTCCCCACCGGACGTTCCGCCGGCACGGCTTCTAGACAAATCTTCATTGCTTTGTCACAACGGGAACAAAAAGCACAACCCGCCGGCATATTCAAAAGGTTAATGGGGTTGCCTGCGATGGGTACCAAGCGCTCCTTCGCGTTGTCCACATTGGGAATGGAACGAAGCAAGCCCTTGGTATACTCGTGGGCAGGCTCGTAGAAAATGTGGTCGGCAGTTCCTCGCTCGCAAACCCGGCCACCATACATTACAATAATCTCATCGCACATGGTGGCAATAACACCCAAGTCGTGGGTCACCATAATAATGGCCATTCCCAGCTTTTTTTGCAGGTCCTGCATCAGTTCCAAAATCTGAGCCTGAATGGTAACATCCAAAGCCGTGGTAGGTTCATCCGCAATGAGAATATCCGGTTCACAGGCCAGCGCCATAGCAATCATCACCCGCTGGCGCATGCCGCCGGAAAGCTCAAAGGGGTACTGTTTAATACGCTTCGCAGGTTCGTTCACGCCCACCAGTTTTAAAAGCTCTATGGAACGTTCCCGAGCTTCGGCCTTAGTTTTATCCGTATGGAGCAAAATAGCCTCTTGCAGCTGACTGCCAATGGAAAACACCGGATTCAGGGAAGTCATAGGATCCTGGAAAATAATGGAGCAGCATTTGCCCCGGAAGGAAGACATTTGCTTTCTATTCCACTTGGTAATATCCTCGCCCTTATACTCGATACTGCCACCGGTGATGCTCCCGTTTTCGGCCAGAATCTGCATAATAGAATAAGCGGTCACCGATTTACCGGAACCAGATTCTCCTACAATGCCCAACACCTTCCCGGCATCCAAATCGAAAGAGACGCCGTTTACGGCATGAACCTGACCATTATCGGTAGTAAAGGAAGTATGCAGATTTTTTACAGATAAAAGGTGTTCACTCATAGCCATTACCTCCTTAGTTTGGGGTCAAAGGCATCCCGAAGCCCATCACCCAAGAGATTAAAGGCAAGCACGATCAAGCAGATTACCACAGCCGGAAATACCAACTGGTAGGGATAACTGGTCAACGCACCGCGGGCCGCGTTTGCTAGACTTCCCAAAGAAGGCATAGGGGCCGATACGCCCAACCCCAAAAAGCTCAGGTAGCTTTCTGTGAAAATAGCGGAGGGAACCTGCAGGGCCACCGAAATGATGATGACAGATAAGCAGTTTGGCAAAATATGCTTTCGCAAAATACGGCTGGGCCTGGTACCAATGGTACGGGCGGCCAAAACATATTCATTTTCTTTTACCGTGAGAATTTGCCCACGAACCAAGCGGGCCATACCTACCCAGTAGAGCAACCCAAACACAATGAACAGGGCTAACATATTGCTGCCCAAGCTTGCGAATACCGTGCCCTTAATGGCCTCGCCCAAGGTTTCACTGAGCACCACCGAAAGCAAAATCACCATCAAAAGATCCGGCAAAGAATAGATGATATCGCAAATACGCATCATGATAAGGTCCACCTTACCGCCCGCATAGCCTGCGATAGAACCGTAAAGCACACCAATGATCATCACCAGAATACTGGCAAAGAAACCTACCACCAAAGACACTCTGGTGCCATAAATTACGCGGATAAAGTAGTCGCGTCCCAGGTTATCGGTACCAAAAATATGAGGAAAACGGCTCTCACCTGTTTCTTCCATCCATTTCAATTCCGCTTCGGAATAGGTAAAAGGCGCTAAATTATTGGCGCCTCGATCCCGGCGGCCGCCTACATTATTAATCTCCTCATAACCGTAAGGAATAATCATGGGAGCTATGGTGATCGTAAGGATCAGCAGAATCAATACAACAATGGACCCCACCGCCAGAGGATTCCGCATCAGTTTTTTCATGCCATCCTTAAAAAAGGTGGTAGATTTGCTCATAACCTCTTGCTGGCGCTTTTCCTCGTCGCTGGCAGGCGAAAACTTCCCCAAGTTGATCTGGCTGCTGAGCAGATTCTTTTTAGGCATATCATTTGTCATAATCTGTTCACCCTCCTTAATCAAACGAAATACGGGGATCTATAATTTTGTAAACGATATCTGTGATCAAATTCGCCACAACCATTAAAATGGCCAGGAAAATGGTGGTACCCATAATCATGGTATAATCCCGGTTGGTTATGGCGGAAACAAACTCCTGGCCCAGACCGCCTACAGAAAAGATAGTTTCCACCACCATGGAACCGGTGATGATAAAGGCGATCATAGGGCCCACATAGGTCACCACAGGAATGAGAGCATTCCGCAGCGCATGCTTAAAGATCACTTTATAACTGGCCACGCCCTTTGCCCGAGCGGTACGAATATAATCCTGGTTCAGAGCGTCCAACATACTGGTCTTGGTCAAACGCGTAATATATGCCATGGGATACATGGAAAGCGAGATGACAGGCAAAATGTAGTTGGGGTTGGAAGCCGACCAGGCGGGAACCCACCGAAGCGTAATGGAGAACACCAACAATAGCAAAGTTGCCAACACAAAGCTAGGAGCGGAGGTTGCCAAAGTGGAAAAGAACACGATGATACGATCCAAAATTTTACCCCTGTTCAAAGCAGCCACAGAGCCAAGCACCAGTCCGCAAACAATGGCCACAGCTGCCGCAGCGAGGCCCAGTACAGCGCTCACCTTCATACCCGTCAAAATGGTATCCAACACATTCCGTCCGGTTTTTAAGCCCACACCAAAATCCTGCTCAAAAATTAGCTTACGCATATAATTGAGATACTGTACAGGAATAGGATCGTTTAACCCATAGCGCTCCTCCAACGCCGCCTTTACGGCGGGGGACAACGCCTTTTCTCCATCAAACGGGCCACCGGGCACCGCGTACATGGTGAAAAACGTAATGGCGCTGATAATGATGATCGTAATCACAGCCAAAATAGTACGTTTTACAACATACTTTACCATGGTCTCACTCCTCTTTCTCTCTTGCCACGCAAGCTGTAAAAGGCGTTCTTGCAGACTTTTCTTCTTCCATGTACCATTGTTCATTCCCCGTGAACATTTCAAAGCAGAAAAACCGTTTCACAAAAGATCTCCGGCATAACGTCATAGCCTCGTTTTTTCGTTTCTCACGCTTTAGAAACGAAAAAACAGAAACAGCCTGGCTGTTTCCCGTGCTATTTTATATTTATGGCCATGTAAGAACTACCACTGCGCCGCAACAGTAATGGTAACGATTCTCCTATTCTACGCTGTTAAAGTTCATTTGTCAATTTGCAATTCCGAAAAATCCTTCTTTCATCTTTCCTTTTTGGCAAAAAAGAGAAAGGTTTTCCCTCTTCTGGCAAGGAAAACCCACCGTTACTTCTGCAAAATCCATAAATTTTCTTATTGCCCAAGCCAAAAAAGCACTGTATCTCTAAATTTCAAAGGCCTTCCTCCAAAGTTCACAGTAAAATATCTCATTTTTGTAATATTTATGCTTCACCGAAAATCTTTTCCAACTACAGGTATATTCTCACCTATGAGATTTCCCCCAAAAACAAACTCCGAAAAGCCGCTCTACAGCGAACCTTCCGGAAAAAACACAAACTGCTTCACTTCTTAAATGCGAAAAACCGCTGTGTCAGATAATTCAAGCCGGTATACAGGCACATACCCACCAGCATCGCCACATTTTCCTGGATTTTCTCCGGTTGGCCTGCCAAAAGGTACAGCACCAAAGGCTTTGCCGCGCCGTAGGCGATCAGCCAGCATACCGCCACACTAAGAGCGAACTTCCCTGCTTGTGCCCAAGACCACCCTTTTTTTTGAAAGGTAAAATATTTGTTGAGGAAAAAGCTCACAACACTCCCTATGACATAATTAGCGGCAGAAGATACCCAGTATCCCACATCCCTATTGGACCAGGGAACCAGATTGAATAACAGAAACATGATGCCGCAGCCGATCAACGTATTGACTACGCCTACCAGCAAAAATTTCCAAAGGGTTTTATCGATCAGTTTTTCTTTCATGGACGTCACTCGTTTCTTCCAGAATATAAATAGGCCGCCGTTTTGTCTCTAAATAGGTTTTCGCCAAATATTGGCCGATCACCCCCAAAGACAGCTGAATGGAACCGCCAATCAGCAGCAACAGACATGCCAGGGTTGGAAAACCTGCTACAGGATCGCCCCAGATCAAAGTCTTTATCGCAATTACCACCATGCCGATAAAGGCAGCCAAACAAAACAGAATTCCCAAAAAAGAAGCAATAGAAAGGGGTGCGGTGGAAAAAGCGATAATCCCTTCCAAGGAATAAAGGAGCAGTTTCCAGAAAGACCAAGTGGTCTCCCCTGCCACCCGCTCTACGTTTTCATAAGGGATCCATTTGGTGCGAAAGCCTACCCAGCCAAAAATGCCCTTTGAAAACCGGTTGTATTCTCCCATGCGGAGCAGCGCATCTACCGCCTGGCGGGAAAGCATGCGAAAATCGGAGGCTCCGTCTACGAACTCCGCCTTGGAAATTTTATTGATAAGCTTATAAAACATACGGGCAAAAAAGGAACGAATAGGGGGCTCTCCCTTACGGGAGACTCGCCTGGCAGCGGCAATATCGTATCCCTCTTTCAACGCCTGGTACATTTCCTGCAGCATGGCCGGAGGATGCTGCAGGTCGGCGTCCATCACCACTACACAACTGCCTCTGGCATGTTCGAACCCGGCAAACAACGCGGCTTCTTTCCCGAAATTTCGGGAAAAAGAAAGATAGCGGATGCGGCTGTCCGCCTTGGCATAAGACCGCAGCAGCTCCAGTGTGCCATCCCGGGAGCCGTCATTGACAAAAAGCAATTCGCAGGAAAGTTCCTCTTCCTCCAGCAGCCTGTCCATTTCCTTTTGCATTTCCGGCAGGAAAAAGGGCAGCGCTGCCTCTTCGTTATAGCAAGGAACCACCACAGTAAGCATTTTTATAGAATCACTCCCTTTTTAAGAACTCCAACGTGGCTCCGAGAGCGAGCCGAATGTCGCTTCGGTATTTGCGGGACAGAATTTACCCTGGAAATACCGAAATATTGGTGCCTTGGCTCAGCTTAACCAAAACCATACCGTTATAATAACGAATAGAATCTTTATGGGGATAAATTGGCATAGAATCCAGCACACCGGAATCCAGAACCTCTTGGCGCTGCTCCGGGGTCGCGACACACTTGGGGCTGCCTAAAAAGACTCGTACAAAAGCCGTACCGCAGTAATCGGAAACCAGGGTAGTCTCCATGCCGCTAAATTCCGAAAGTTCCGGAAATGCCTGCAAATTTCCAAAGTATCCCATTGCGCTTCCCGAAAACACCACCGGAGTAGAGGAAGTGTATTCATCCATTTCTTCCACTCTGGCCATAATGCGGTTGGCCAGAGCATAGCTATTTTCATATATCAGCTCCACGCGCAAGTAGGCGGCGTTGGTCAGGCAAAAATAATGCCACACCAAAAGGAAGCAAACCAAGAGGCTTGCCGCCATCGGGAATTTCCAACTCAGTTTAAAAAACTTTCCCAACCGCGTATTGGAAAAATCCCGCTCCGCCAAATGCCGGAAAGTCAGCTCCAAAATTTTTATCACAAATACAAATACCAGGACAAAGGAGTATTTCATCAACAGGTTTACTTCCGTTTGCCCTGCCGCGATAATACCGATCAAATTTACCGCGGGTGGCGTCAGCAGCGCTCCGGCAAATAGCAGCAACAGCCTTACAGGTTCGCGATACATCCGCTTTGCCAACACATAATAAATGCCGCAGACCCCGGCAAACAGGAAAAGAGCCCTTTGAAACAGCTGGAGAGGCCGTGTCAAAAAAGAAGGCCGCAAAAAGAACTGGAAAAAGGTTTGGTAAACCCCCGGCAAAGTGCGTAAATAATCCAGCACCCCGCTGTTCAAGGCTTCCGACATGCCTTTATAATTGGAAAGGGAAGTACCGGCACTCCACAGGAAGAAGGCCAGGAACACTCGATACATCACCAATCCTGCCGCAATGAGGAGGACATACTTTCCCCCCTGCTTCAGCACTTTTTTGATGGTCCCGCCGGAAAGGAGAGCTGCCGCACAGTCAAACAGAAACAAGGCCACCGCATAACAGACAAAAGACTGGTAAATGCCCAAACCCAAGGCAATACAGAAGGGCGCAGCTATCCAGCCAAAGCGAAACCGTTTTGTCAAGTACACGCTAAGAGCGTTGAGCAAAAGGGCAAAAAAGTAGGCATCTGCCGTATAAAGATAGGGAAACACACAACAAACAGAAGGGAACGAAACTAAAAAACCCGAAGTCAACAAGATACCTGCTGGGCTGGAAATATCTAACACCTTCACAGTAAGGGCCGCGGTGCAGGCCAGAGCAAACAGAGAGAGCAGGACAATTACCACGGGCATTTCATATACCCAGCTGAACTGGGAGAAAAAACCCAAAGACCACCTACCGCTGGTAAGGTGCTCGTTTTTTGAAGTCAGGCAGACCGCGCTGTCGTGGTTAATCAACAAATTGGAGAACACATAGAGATGCACCACAAAGCCAATCCCCATGGCAGACAAAAAAGCCAGCCTGGCTTCTTTTGAGATTCGTCTCCAAAGGCCCAGCAAGTCGGGCCAGCCCCGGCGCTCCGATCTTTCTTCCATCAAACTACCAGCCTCCTATTGGCAAGATACGATTATGTTAAAACCCGTGCAAAAAGCCAAGGGAACATACCTGGAAAAACTGTCCAATGCTCAGTTACTATAGCATATTAAGGCCGAAAATACAAGCCCTAGCACACAAGGCGACCCATACAACAATCTACTCCGAAGCCAAAGCTTCGGAGTAGATATGAAAAACTACTTATTCGATGGGTTCAAAATCGGCTGCGCCATGCTTGCAGAGCGGGCAGATATAATCGTCGGGCAAGGTATCGCCTTCATAAACATAGCCGCAGACTTTGCAGACAAAGCCCTTCTTCCCCTCTGTTTGGGGTTTGGGCTTCACATTCTTCTGGTAATAGGTGTAGGTCATAGTCTCTTTATCGCTCATGACACGGGCTTCTGTAACGGTACAGATGAACATGCCGTGGGTGTCCAGGTCCACGTATTGCTCCACTTTTAAAGAAAGGAATGCGTTGATATATTTTGGCAGGAACACCAGGCCATTATCGGATCGCAAGGTGGGCCAGTTGGCGAATTTATCCACTTGCCGTCCGCTTTGGAATCCGAAGTTTTCAAACACATGAAAGGGTGCTTCCACTGAAAGGCAGTTTACGTTCATCACCCCTGTTTTTTTAATGACATGGTGAGAATAGTTTGCCTTGTTGATATTTACTGCCACTCGGTTAGGCGTATCGGTAAGCTGGGTCACGGTATTTACAATAATGCCGTTATCCCGGTTACCGTCGTTGGAAGTAACCACATAAAGGCCGTAGCCAATTTTAAAGAGGGCAGTCATATCATTTTTGTTAGCCCGCTCTGCGGACTGGGCAATATACTCCTTGCTCAGTTCAGAGGCCATATTTTCTAGCTGCTCCATATTCTCTTCGCTGAGCGAAGACATGATCTTCACCGTGTCGTGGAGCCAAGTGATATTTTTGCAGCCTGCCAACATTTTTTGCATCACTTTGGCGGCCATAGGCGCCCAAGTGCCGTTTTCGATTAGGCCAATGGTGCGCTTCTGGTAATTTCGCTCCACCAAGTGGTCAATAAAGTCCCGCATGAAGGGGAAAATTTCGGAATTATAGGTGGTTGTGGCCAGCACCAGCTTACCATAACGGAAAGCGTCTTCCACAGCCTCCGCCATATCGCTGCGGGCCAGGTCGCAGACCACCACTTTGGGACAGCCTTTTTCCCTCAGCTTACCGGCCAGGATCTCTACCGCCTTTTTCGTGTGGCCATAAACGGAGGTATAGGCGATCATCACGCCTTCGGACTCTACGCTGTAAGAAGACCAAATATCGTATTTTTCCAAGTAATGGCCCAGATTTTCGGTAAGGACAGGCCCGTGCAGGGGACAAATGACACGAATATCCAAGGTAGCTGCCGCTTTTAAAAGATTCTGCACCTGGGCGCCATATTTCCCCACAATGCCAATAAAATAGCGGCGGGCTTCGCAGTCCCAATCTTCCTCTACATCCAAAGCGCCGAACTTGCCAAAGCCGTCGGCAGAAAAGAGTACTTTATCGGTACTGTCATAGGTGACCATCACTTCCGGCCAATGCACCATGGGGGCGAATACAAAGGTGAGGACATGCTTGCCCAAGGTAAGCGTTCCCCCGTTTTCCACCTCCAGCTTTTTTCCTCCCAGATCCATATCTCGGAAAAAATTTGCCATCATCGTGAAGGTTTTTCCATTGGCTACTACCGTAGTGTTGGGATAGGCCTTCATGAAATTGTGAATATTGGCCGCATGGTCCGGTTCCATATGCTGTACGATCAGGTAATCGGGCTTCGCGCCCGCCAAAGCTTTTTCCACATTATCCAGCCATTCATGGGTAAACCGGGCATCTACCGTATCCATGACCGCGATTTTTTCATCCTTGATCACATAAGAATTGTAGGACATCCCATTGGGCACCACATACTGCCCTTCAAACAGGTCTACTTCGTGATCGTTGACGCCTACATAGAGAATATCGTTGGTGATTTTCATTACCGTTCCCCTTCCTAAAAAGAAATTAGTTGCCGCCGCTTTTCCGGTTCGCAATTCCAAGGGCTGGACAAACCAAAGCAGGAAATCTGTTTTATTATACCCAGCCCTATTTTAGAAGTCAATCCGATTTTTCAAACAAGCCCTAATTTCTGTAGGGCCCAATATACACCGTCGTGGTCGCTGTCCAGCGTATGCAGGTGGATGCGCTCTTTTAAGTCCCTGGGCGCATTCCCCATGAGAAAGCCTTTCCCCACTGCTTCCAGCATTTCGGCATCGTTGTAAGCGTCTCCAAAGGCAATAGCGCTGGAAAGTGGGATATGCCAGGCTTCGCACACTCTTTGGACAGCGGCGCCTTTGGTAACTCCGGCAGGCATGATCTCCAATAGTTCCTCAGAAGCCTGGGAAACGGTGCAGCCCGGAAACTTTTTTTGCAGTTTCCCCGCTATCTCCTCCGTTTTCCCAAAACTGCAGAAGCACCAAATTTTATTGACAAGCCTGTCCGTAACGGAACGGAGCGTGCCCTGAAGGGACTGCACCTTCACAATGGCTTCTTCTTGCAGAATTTCGGGCGTGTTCCTTTTTTGAACAATCCACTGGTCCAAAGAATATAGGCACCAGTTCCTCAAAAAACCAGTGGCCTCCACAAATTCCAGCAGTTGCTTTACCTCTTCCTTTTCCAAGCCTTCGTGAAAAGCCACCTGCCCGCTTTCCTCGAAAAGCAGCCCGCCGTTATATGCGACAAAAGGGCAACGAAATCCATATTCCCGAAAAAGAGAGCCAATGCCGGAGGGGCTTCTGGCGGAAACGAGCACCAAAGGGATGCCCCTGCTTTTCAGGCTTTTCACTGCTTCCAAAGTAAGGGGAGTCATTCTGTGCTCCGAATTCAACAGGGTACCGTCTATATCACTAAAAACAACGGGTTCCATGTTCCAGCTCCTTTTGAGAAAATTAAACCATGAGCAGCGCTTTCCTTTTGTGCTTTTTATTATACCGGCTTCCCGACAAAAAATCAACAAAGGCGGCCCTACAGGATGCTTTCCCGTTTCTGAACATCTCTTTCCACAAAAATGAATTAAATTGGGCTGGGAAATTCCTTTCGATTTTCTAAAAACCTAGGGTGGACATCGCTCTGGTTATCTTTTATAATAAGGGAAATCTGGACCACATTCAGCATAGGAGGAAAAAACATGCCTTTTACACCAGGTGATCGAGAAATTTTACGGCAGTTGGCCACCAAATATATGGAATACGCCACTCTGCCTGTACAAGCGGAAAAAATACGTCTTTGGAAAGCCTTGAACCGTGGACAAATGGAAAGGCCCATGGTGGTGATTGATCAAATCCCTTGGTATGAACTGGATTCCGACAGTTCCTTGATTTGCCAAGTAAAAGACCCCATGTGGCGAGGCGTAGAGGAGCGCCTGCGCCGGGCTATTTACCAGTGGGAGCACTTCCCGGTAGACATGGTGCTGGACCCCTTCATCACCATTCCAAAATCAATTTCTAACACCGGGATCGGCATTAAAGCCGAAGTGGAGCGTCTGGCCAGCGAACCGGGAAACGAAACCTATTCCCAGCACTACGAAAATTTAATTCCCGAGCCGGAAGACGTAGAAAAAATCAAAGACCCTGTGATTACACACAACGAAGAGGAAAGCCGCTTATGGATGCAGGAAGCAGCGGAGATTTTCCAGGGCATTGCTCCTGTGCGTCAAAGCGGCGGCATTCAGTTCCATCTGGGTGTCTGGGATACTCTTTCTACGCTGATGGGAGTACAAAATATTTACTACGATTTTCTGGACCGTCCGGAATTTCTCCACGCCTGCATGGAACGCATTACTCAATCCACTATTTCCGCCATTGAGCAGTGCAACCGCCAACACCTGCACGACGATATCATAAATACCTGTCACTGTTCTTACATTTATACCGACGAACTCTTGCCCGGCCCCGGGGAAGGCAAAGGGCCCGATTCCAAGAACTGCTGGGCCTTTGGCCTGGCACAGCTGTTTTCCAGCGTAGCGCCCGAGACCATGGCGGAATTTGAGTTCCCTTACATCAACCGCATGGCGGAATACTTCGGAAGCATTTACTATGGCTGCTGCGACCGGCTGGATGACCGGCTTTCCTACGTCAAAGCCATTCCAAATGTAAAGAAGGTATCTTGCAGTCCCTGGAGCGACCGTGACAATTTTGCCGCCCAAATCGGCTCGGAGCTCATCATGTCCAACAAGCCTACCCCGGCCCTGGTAGCGGAAGAACTGGACCCGGAAGAGGTGCGGAAAGACTTACAGCACACCTACCAGGCCGCCAAAGCAAACGGGGTCAACCTGGAATACATTTTGAAAGATATTTCCACTGTTCAGCGCGATCCTCAGCGCCTGACCCAATGGGCAGAAATCGCCATGGGGGTAGCCCAGCAGTAATTCCGGCCCGCATTTTTCCAAAGGGTTATGTCATGCCAATCATATCATATATTTTCTTAGAAAAACTGTTTGAGGGTCTGTAGACCCCTCAAACAGTTTTTGGTTTCTGCACTTTCGCTTATTCTGCCCCTCAAGGACTTTTTTTATGAAAATATCTCACAGTTTGATTTCGTACCCGTATTCCCGGAGAACGTAATCTGCCTCGATTCTTTCCTCGTAAATACCTCTACCCTGTGAAAACCCGTTTTTTTCATACAGGTTTTGCGCCGGCACATTGCTTTCCACCACAAACAGCCGCAGATATTCCGCACCCAGGGTGTTGGCTATATCCTTGGCCCTTTCCAGCATCAGACTGCCTATCCCCTTCCGGGCATAGGCGGCGTTTACGCCAAAACGGTCTAAATACAGCGCTTTGCTGCCGTACTTTTCCCATTGTATAGCGGTTTCCCCGGCATTGGAGCTGCACAGCGCAAAAGCAGAAAGGATTTCCCCTTCCTTCTGCAGCAAATACAGCTCACCACACTCAATATCCGCTTCCAGGTAGGAGCAGGGGTAAACATCATCCCAAATGGCATTCCCATCCTTTTCCATGTGCTCAACAATTTCCCCATACATGCTTTTAAGCTGGGGCAAATCTTCCAAAACTGCCCTGCGAAATTCCATATGCCATTCTCCCGGAGCGCGATTCGCGCGCGTTTTATTCCACAGTGACCGACTTGGCCAAGTTTCTGGGCTTATCGATATCACAGCCCTTCATAGAAGCCACATAATAGGCAAACAGCTGCAAGGGGATAATGGACAGCGAAGGCAACATAAAATCGGAAATTTTAGGGACGCAAAAAACATGATCCACAGCGTCCAGCATAGCCTTTCTCTTTCTCTGAGTAGTAATGCCCAGCACCACCGCTCCCCTGGCCTTTACCTCTTTGATATTCGACACCATTTTATCGAATAGCTTTTCATAGGTGCTAATGGCGATCACCAAAGTGCCGTCCTCAATTAGGGAAATAGGGCCGTGCTTCAATTCCCCTGCCGTATATGCCTCGGAATGGATATAAGAAATTTCTTTGAGCTTTAAGGAAGCTTCCAGGGAGGCTGCATAGTCCACATTCCGTCCAATGAAATACATATCCTTTGCGTTGAAATATTGGGAGGCAAAATATTGGATGGTTTCTTTATCGTTCAGGCAGGAAGCCACAAATTCCGGCAGACGTTCCAGATCCGCCACATATTCTGCAAACTCTTTTCCAGAAACGGTCCCCAGTTTTTCCGCCATATAAAGCACAATAAGGTAAATCACCGCCAGCTGGGTGCTGTAGGCCTTTGTAGAGGCCACCGCGATTTCGGGTCCGGCCCAAGTGTAAAGCACATCGTCGGATTCGTTGGCAATGGTGCTGCCCACCACATTGACAATGGAAAGCACCCTGGCTCCCTGCTTTTTCGCTTCCCGCAAAGCTGCTAGAGTGTCGGCGGTTTCCCCGGATTGGCTGATGATGATTACCAAGGATTTTTCGTCGATAATGGGGCTGCGGTAGCGGAATTCCGAAGCCACATCCACCTCCATAGGAACCTTCAAAAGCCTCTCAAAGGCATATTTCGCCACCACGCCCACATGATACGCAGTGCCGCAGGCCACGATAAACACCTTGTTGATCTCCCGCAGATATTCTGCGGTAAGCTCAATATCGTCCAGCACGATGTGACCGTCGCGAATCCTGGGGGAAATAGTTTTGCGCAGGGCTTCGGGCTGTTCGCAAATTTCCTTCATCATAAAGTGCTCGTAGCCGCCCTTTTCCGCAGCGGAAATATCCCATTCAATATGCTCTATTTCTTTTTCTACCGGTTCCCCTTCGCCGTTATAAAATTCGATCGTCTCTCTGGAGAGCACGGCGATTTCCCGGTCCTTCAGCCGGTAGATTTCTCTGGTTTTAGCAAGAATGGCGGGAATGTCGGAGGCGATGAAGTTCTCCCCCTTCCCCACACCCACGATCAAGGGGCTGTCTTTTCTCACGGCAAAAATCTTTTCCGGGAACTCCGAACAAAGGATGCCCAAGGCATAACTGCCTTCTACTCGTTGAATCACCTTTTGAATGGCGGAGAGAACGTCTCCGTCATAATAATATTCCAACAGCTGGGCCACCACCTCGGTGTCCGTATCGGAAGTAAAAGTGACGCCTTTGGAGATCAACCTGTTTTTCAGTGCCAGGTAGTTTTCGATAATCCCGTTGTGTACCACGGCAAATTTTCCCCCATCGCTGACCTGAGGGTGAGAATTGACATCCGAAGGAGCCCCATGAGTAGCCCATCTGGTATGGCCTATGCCCACCCGCCCGGGCAACTTCGTTCCTCCTTCCAAGATTCCTTCCAGCACGCTGAGCCGGCCCTTCGATTTCACCACGTGAAGGCCCGTATCGTTATACACCGCCACTCCGGCGGAATCGTACCCGCGGTATTCCAATTTTCGCAAACCATTCAGCAAAAACGGTGAAGCTTCCTCCATACCGGTATACCCAACAATTCCACACATAATAAGCCGCTCCTTTCGTTTCTCCAGCTATAAAAATTTATGAAAAGACAAAACCCAAAAGAACGAAACCTGCCATCTCACGCCTGCCCTTTTCCGGTTTAAAAAGCAACCCCTTGCCGGGAGACTTTTCTACCCCTTTGAGCTAAGCACGCCATTTTTTCTTTCATTTTCACACAAAACAGGGGTGTTTGTCAACTTTTTCCCAAAACCACTTTTATATAACAAACTGTACTAACCAGGGATTCTCTGAATATTATGAATTTAATTTTTCATTTTATTTCATTCCTGTGCAAGTTTTTACTTGTAAACTCCGGAGTTCTGTGGTAAGATAGTTATAGATTTTTGCAAGATTTAAACTTTCAACTTGCATGTTTGGAGGGATTCATTATGTCTTATGTCAGCGAACAACTGGAACTTTTAAAGCAAAAAAACAGTGCTGAGCCCGAATTTATTCAAGCGGCTACCGAGGTACTCACCTCCTTGGAGCCTGTTATTCAGGCCAACCCTCAATATGAAGCTGCGGGAATATTGGAACGCATTACCGAGCCGGAACGGCAAATCATGTTCCGCGTTGCTTGGGTAGACGACCAGGGTAAGGTACAGGTGAACCGGGGCTACCGCGTTCAGTTCAACTCCGCCATTGGCCCCTATAAGGGCGGCTTGCGGCTGCATCCCTCTGTAAACCTGGGCATCATTAAATTTTTGGGCTTTGAGCAGATCTTCAAAAACTCTTTGACCGGCCTGCCCATCGGCGGCGGCAAAGGCGGCTCCGATTTTGACCCCAAAGGGAAATCCGACCGGGAGATCATGGCTTTTTGCCAAAGCTTTATGACAGAGCTCTACCGCCATATCGGTGCCGATACCGACGTTCCTGCCGGTGATATTGGTACCGGCGCCCGGGAGATTGGCTTCCTGTTTGGTCAATACAAGCGCATCCGCAATACCTTCGAAGGGGTGCTTACCGGAAAGGGCCTCACTTATGGCGGCTCTTTGGCCCGTACCGAGGCCACAGGCTATGGCCTGCTGTACTTTACAGACGCTATGCTCAAAAAGAACGGCATCGACATCAAGGGCAAGACTGTCGTGATTTCCGGCGCAGGCAACGTGGCCATTTATGCCGCGAAAAAAGCTATGGAGTTGGGCGCGAAGGTGGTAACTATGTCCGATTCCACCGGCTGGATTTATGATGCCGAAGGTATTGATTTGGCTGCAATTAAAGAGATTAAGGAAGTCAAGCGGGAACGTCTTACCGCTTACCAGGCATACCGGCCCAACTCCGAATATCACGAAGGCCGCGGCGTATGGAAGGTCAAGTGTGATATCGCGTTGCCTTGCGCTACTCAAAACGAGCTTTTGGAGGAAGACGCCAAAGCTCTGGTGGCAAACGGCGTAATTGCCGTGGCGGAGGGTGCCAACATGCCTACCACCATTGAGGCCACCAAGATCTTACAGGATGCCGGTGTGTTGTTTGCCCCCGGCAAGGCTGCTAACGCTGGCGGCGTAGCCACTTCCGCTTTGGAGATGAGCCAAAACAGCGAACGTCTTTCCTGGAGCTTTGAAGAAGTGGACGCGAAGCTTAAAGGGATTATGGAGAACATCTTCAAAAACGCCGACGAAGCTGCCGAAAAATACGGCCATCCCAAAAACTATGTGGTGGGCGCCAACATTGCCGGTTTTGTAAAAGTTGCCGACGCCATGCTGGCTCAAGGCGTATTTTAAGCCCTGCGCTTTCGGACTTTAACCTCCTATATTTTTTAGCTAACAAATTTCTGCCGGCAGGAAAGGTCCTGCCGGCAGTTCTTTCATTCGTTGCTGTGAGCAAAGAAATCTTTAGATGACCTGATAAGGTGCAATAAGTTGTGAAAAACCATATAGAACATAAAAACGGGACACGGTTCTAATTTTCTATTAACAACTCTGATTATCTCCAAAAATCACGGAAATACGGGATTTTCACGGGATATCGACTAAACCTCAGGAGCATAAAAATGATTTCTTAATCAAAACCCCTAGTAAACTAGGGGTTTGTACACCCCCTAGAAGGGGGAAATA
>CANSKS010000020.1 GCA_947647615.1 uncultured Neglectibacter sp. | reverse complement strand
GCAGGCCGAATTGCCGGAACAGCTCTACGCAAGCCTTGTCCCCCTGCTTGGAATCCAGTTGAAGTCCCCGAATCAAAAGGGGCATTCCAGAGGGAGAAAGGGCCGCCATACAAAGGAAAAAGGCCGCCTGGGACCAATCGCCCTCCACCCGATGATCCTTTGCCAGGTAACGCTGCCCGCCCGGCACCTTCCAGCCTCCTGGTGTCTTCTCTATCACAATGCCGGACTCCTGCAAAAGCTGAATGGTGAGGTCTACATAACCGGCCGATTCCAAGGGAGAAGAAAGTATGATCTCACTGTCTTCCTCTAAAAGCGGCAGGGCGAACAGTAAGCCGGTGATAAATTGAGAGCTGACATTACCGGGAAGAACATACTTTCCGCCCCGCAGCTTGCCTCCTATTTCCAAGGGTAGCCCCCCGGAGGTCCGCAGCCGTACACCATGGGTGGGAAGCAGATCTTCATAAACCCCCAAAGGCCTCTGAGGCAACCGGCCGCTTCCCAAAAACAAGGCTTCTACCCCCAAAGCTGCCGCCACGGGGATGCAAAAGCGCAGCGTTGAACCAGATTCCAGACAGTGAATCTCCGCCTTTTTTACCTGCTGCCTTCCTTTTATTCCCAGCGTTTTACCAGCATCGAATTCCTCACATTCGCACCCCAAAGCCTTCACAGCGCCAATGGTGGCTTTGATATCGTCACTATCGCTGAGATTAGAGATTACACAGGGTTTCCCCGAAAGAGCCGCGCAAAGGATGGCCCGGTGAGCTGCACTTTTACTGGGAGGTATATTTACGCTTCCAGCAACCGTCCCACCCCGGTAAATCACTTCTTCCATGCTTCAAATCACCCTCTTCACAAAAATACACACAAAAGCGAACGCCTCCTCACGGCAAGAGCGAGGGAAGCTTTTCCAGAGGAATGGGACAAATCCTGCTCTTTCCGATCTCTTCCAGCAAAATAAAATTCAAGGTGTCCCCCATTGTTTTTTTGTCCAGTGCCGTGGCCCGAATAATCTCCTCATGAGAAAAGCCGTCCTCTGTGGGAAGCCGGTACTTCTCCAATACGCCGCGGAGCTTTTCCGTGGTACCCGGCGCTGTAACCCCCATCCGTTCCCCGGCCTGGGCGGCCAGTATCATGCCGATCCCCACTGCTTCCCCATGGGAAATCCCCTGGAAGCCGTGAAGCTTTTCTAAGGCATGGCCAAAGGTGTGCCCAAAATTTAATATCATGCGGCTTCCGGTGTCTCTGGTGTCTTCCTCCACGAAAGTCTTTTTACAGGCCACGCAGCGGCCTGTAAGCTCTTCCAAATTCTCCAACGCCGTGCCCGATTCCAGCTTTTGGAACAGGTCCCGGTCCGAAATACAGGCGTACTTTATCACTTCCCCCATTCCGTCGCGGAAATACCGTTCCGAAAGAGTAGTCAAGGTCTGCGGGTCCGCCGCCACTGCCATGGGCTGGTGAAAAGCTCCCACCAAATTTTTTCCAAAGGGAAGATCTACCCCGGTTTTCCCTCCAACGCTGGCATCTACCTGGGCCAAAAGGGTGGTAGGGACCTGCAAAAAGGAGATACCTCTCAAAAAAGTGGCAGCTGCAAAGCCTCCCATATCCCCGGTTACCCCACCGCCCAGAGTGACGATAAAATCGCTGCGGGTGAATCCGTTTTCCGCTAAAGCCCGGTAAATCTCGCAAACAGTTGAGATCTGCTTTGAGGGCTCCCCAGCGGGAAACACAAATGCAAAAACCTCAAAGCCTGCTGCCGCCAAAGAGGTCTTTAGGCGTTCCCCGTAAAGCGGGAAAACATTGGTCTCACTGACCACCATCGCTTTTGCTCCCGGCCTCTTGTTTTTGGCGGCTATTTTCCCTACCCGGTCCAACACACCGTTTTCGATGACCACCTGGTAAGGTGAGTCTGTTTTTATGGTAAGAACCATGTCTTATCCCCCTTCTGCTTTGCGGGCTCATCCCACTTCTCTCTTGATCTCGGCTGCCGTACGAAGCAGCTCCCTAAGCTTTTGTTCGTCTTTTCCTGCCACAGCATCTCGAATTTTTCCTATATTCTCCAAAAGTGTGTCCAACTCCTTTACCAAGCTCTCCCTGTTATCCAAAAACAGGCGGCTCCAAAGGACCTCATTAATACGGGCCACCCGGGAAACATCCCGGTAGCTTCCCGCGGAAAAACCCTGGTGCTCCCTGCACCGAGGGCTCATTACATAGGCACAGGCCAGCACATGGGGCACCTGGGAGGTAAAGGCAATTACCTGGTCGTGCTGTTCCGGCGTGGTGAGCACCACACGGCCAAAGCCCATAGCTGCCGCCAGCTCAGAAATTTCCTTCACAGCCCATTCCGGAGCTCCGCAAGGGGCGATCAGGTAAGATGCTCCCACAAAAATACTGGGATCACTGGCGGGAAAACCACTGAATTCCTTTCCTGCCATGGGATGGCCCGCCACGAAATAAAACTCACAGTTTTCCTGTTCCCTCTTTAATTCGCTGCAAATTTTTCCCTTGACGCCACAGGTATCTGTGACAATGCAGCCTGGCTTTAGGCATTTCCCGTATTGCCGCACAAATTCCACGGCGGCCTCCGGGTAAACGCACAGGTAAACAATGTCTGCCTCTTTCAAATCCCCTTTGGTGGCTTTCCCATCCACCGCGCCGCAAGCACAGGCATCCAGCAGGCTGTCCTCATCGGTATCGATCCCCAGCACTTCATGCTGAGTATTGGCCCTTAAGGCCTTTGCCAGAGAACCTCCGATGAGGCCTAATCCCACAAGTACAATTTTCTTTTTCATAGCTCACACACCGTTTGAGAAACCTTCCGGACCTTTTTTGCCAAACTGTCGAACTGGTCCGGCGTAATGGACTGAGCTCCATCACAAAGGGCATGGCTGGGGTCGTTGTGTACTTCGATGATCAAGCCATCCGCCCCTACAGCCGCCGCAGCCACGGCCAGAGGCTCAATGAGCCAGTTGACGCCGGAGGCATGGCTTGGATCCACTACCACAGGAAGGTGGGAAAGCCGCTTGATGACAGGCACCGCAGAGATATCCAAGGTGTTGCGGGTCATCGTCTCATAGGTACGGATGCCTCGTTCACAGAGAATTACCTGCTCGTTTCCCTCTGCCATAATGTATTCCGCGCTCATCAAAAGTTCTTCTATGGTATTTGCCAGACCACGCTTCAACAGAATGGGGCGGCGAAGCTTGCCCAACTGCTTTAACAGCTCAAAATTCTGCATATTTCTTGCGCCTACCTGGATAATATCCACATCCTCGAAGAGCCCAATATGCTCCATGCTCATAATCTCGGTGACAATGGGCAGCCCAGTGAGCTTCTTTGCCTCTCGAAGCAGCTCCAGCCCCTCTGCCTTCATGCCCTGAAAGGCATAGGGAGAGGTTCTGGGCTTGAAAGCGCCGCCTCTGAGAAATGTCGCTCCCGAAGCCTTTACCCGCTGGGCCACTTGGCAGATCTGCTCCTCGCTTTCCACAGAGCAGGGACCGGCGATCAAAGCCAGAGAACTCCCACCTATAGTTTGACCGCCTGGCAGCGTTATGACCGTATCGTCGGGATGAAATTTCCGGTTGGCCTTTTTATAGGGCTCTTGTACCCGTTTTACGCTTTCCACGAAATCCTGGGCAGCCACATATTCGCTGTCGATCCCCGTGGTATCCCCAATAAGCCCAAGCACTGTGCTGTGAGTTCCCACCCAGGTATTGACCTGCACCTCATACTGGGAAGTTAGCCTTTGAATAAATTCCTTTATTGTCTCTTGTTTTTGGTTCGGTTTCAGTACAATAATCATTTTTCTTCCAGCCTTTCCGCAATTTTTTCGCACAAAAAAACGGAGCCCGGAGGCCCCGTTCCATAAAGCTTTTTTCCTTTTGGCTCAGGCTCGTGCGAAGCCCAATACCAAAAGATAAACCTTTTAAAAAACGCGGCACCCACTATTTTCCCACGCGAAATAAGCACACGAAAAAAATCGTGCGCTAAAGCAGCTGTTAAATCGCGTTGTGAGCATAGCGGGCAAAACGTTCATTCTTGCCGCATCCTTTCTTCGATTTTCTTTATTTTAACGTGTAACAGGGCTTTTGTCAAGAATTTTGTACTTTAAAGCGCAAAATTCATAAAAACCTGCGCCCAATCTCTTTCGCCACCACAACAGCGGGAGCGCCCGCGAAAACTACCTGGTCGGCCGCCGCCTCATAAAGAGGGCACCGTTCCTCATACAGCCGGGCAATGACCTCCCTGCGGTTTGGCGTTTGCAGCAGGGGACGCTGGGTATCTGCCTTTAGCCGTTCCTGGAGCGCGGCCAAAGGCACCTGCAAATAAAGTATGATTCCGTTTCCCCGGTGAAAGGCCGCCACATTTTTTTCGGACAACACCGTGCCGCCCCCACAGGCCACCACCAGGTCCCGCCGCTGTGCCACTTCCCGCACCGCCTGAGTTTCCCGCTGGCGAAAGCTCTTTTCCCCATATTTTTGGAAAATTTCCGAGATCGTCATGCCTTCCTTTTTCTCAATGTACTGATCCAGGTCGCAGAACTCCCAGCCAATCAGCTTCGCAACTCGTTTGCCTACACTGGTTTTTCCACAGCCCATAAACCCGCACAGCACAAGATTCCCCTGGTTCATAGAGTACTTCCCCTTTCCCTTTTCCTAAACAAAATCTTACGCAGCATTTCAAACCGGCTGCGTCCCAAGTCTTATCCTTTTCCGGCCCGGAAAGGCCCTTCTCCCTCTTCGCCGGAAGAATTCAGGGAAAAACCCTTTTCAGCTCTTGCCGGGCGTCTTCGCAAAGGGCCGCCATATCGGCCTTGGAAAAGCTCGTGCCATACCAAATGCGATGGGCTGCGGCTGCCTGATAAACCAGCATGTCCATGCCTCCAATGACTTTTTTAGAAAGCCTTTTGGAAATTTTTAAGAGTTCTGTTTCCCCGGGATTATATACGGCGTCGAATACCGCCTTGCAGCGGGAAATCACTGCCTCTGAGACAGGAGACTGCCCTATATTGGGAAACATGCCCACGCTGGTAGCGTTAATTAGCAGGTCATACTCCTCATTCCCTTCCTCTATCTGCCGGTAAGAACAGGAATGAACCTGCCCGCTCCCGCCGGAAGACTCTCTTCCCGGCAGGCTGCGGCTGTAGGCCTGTACCTGAGAGGAGAGCTTTTCCCCTTTTGGAAGGGATTGTTCCCGGCAGGCCAAAACAATTTGAAAATCGGGGTTTTGCAAAGCGATCTCAAAAGCGATAGCTCTGGCGGCGCCGCCGTTTCCCAAAAGCAGAATCTTCCCGGAAAAATCTTCCCGGCACTGCTCCAAGGCCATAGAGCAGCCCTCTCCGTCTGTGGTATAACCCAGCAGCTTTCCCTTTTCTACCTTCACAGTATTCACAGAGCCGAAGGCTTTTGCCTTTTCGTCCAACCAATCCAGGTAAGGAATCATTTCAATTTTATGGGGAACGGTTACGTTAAAGCCGTCGAGCTGTCGAAGCAGCTCCAGCTGTTTAGGAAGCTCCGGCACGTCTATCACAGAATATTCCATGGGAATCCCCGAAAGCGCAAAGAGCCTTTTTTGAATAAAAGGGGACATAGTATGGCCAATAGGATGGCCAATCACGGCAATTTTTTGAATTTTCATCTAGAAAAACACCTTTCCACCGGGAAATCAGAAAAATTTCTATTTCCTGTATTGACAAAGCATAAGGGAGAAAATAAAATGTAGGTAACAAAGATGGTACGGCGAAACGAAAGCTTTGCCGCGCTAAGGATTGTACCACATCATGGTGGGTTTTGTCCACAGCGGCTTGTTTCGCGGCAATACCGCAAACTTGACTATTTTAGGAGGAATTTCGTAATGGTGTTAGAAAAAGTTAAGGCAATTCTCAGCGAACAGTTTGATGCAGAGGAAGATTCTATTACTGCGGAAACCACCTTGGCCGATGACTTGGGAGCAGATTCTCTGGATGTCGTTGACTTGCTTATGTCTATCGAAGACGAATTTGAAGTGGAAATCCCCGATGAAGAAGTAGAAAATATCAAAACGGTGGGTGCTCTTGTAGAATACATCGAAAACCACTCCAGCATTTGACCCTGCTGCTTTTTACTCTTTCAGAAAATTTTAGCGTCTGAACCGTGCTTCAGACGCTTTTTTCTTGCAAAGCATTTGTTTTCCCGATATAATAGTAGAAAATTTATTCTCGCGTTGGTGTAACAGGATGAGTTTTTCGCCTGAGCGTGAGGGAAGGATTGGTTAGACGTATGGCACAGCAAAAAAAGATGGTGGAAGATATTACCTCCATGGAAGAGGATTTTTCCAAATGGTATACCGACATTGTAAAAAAGGCAGAGCTGATGGACTACTCCAGCGTAAAGGGCTGCATGGTGATCGAACCTTACGGCTATGCCATCTGGGAAAATATACAGCGTGAAATGGACCAGCGCTTTAAAAAGCTGGGTGTTCAAAACGTATATATGCCCCTGCTCATCCCGGAAAGCTTGCTGCAGAAAGAGAAAGACCACATCGAGGGCTTTGCGCCGGAGTGCGCTGTGGTTACCCATGGCGGCGGAGAAGCACTTACGGAAAAGCTGTTCATCCGCCCTACCAGTGAGGTATTGTTTTGCGAGCACTACCAAAAGAAAATTCACTCTTACCGGGATCTTCCTAAGTTATATAATCAATGGTGCTCGGTACTGCGGTGGGAAAAGACTACCCGGCCTTTCCTGCGAGGGATGGAATTTTTATGGCAGGAAGGTCACACCATGCACGAAACGCCGGAAGAGGCACAGGAATTTACCTTGAAAATGCTGCAGGTCTATGAGGAGGTATACCGCGAGGCCTTGGCCATTCCTCCGGTAGTGGGAAGAAAGACCGACAAGGAAAAATTCGCCGGGGCCGAGGCTACCTATACCTTAGAGCCTATGATGCACAATGGCGTTGCTTTGCAGGGCGGCACTACCCATTATTTTGGGGATGGCTTTGCAAAGGCTTTCGGCATCACCTTTACCGGCCGAGATAACGACCTGCATAACCCCTATCAAACCTCCTGGGGCATGAGCACCCGGCTCATCGGAGCGGTCATCATGGTACATGGCGATGACAACGGCCTAATCCTCCCTCCGAAAATCGCGCCCACTCAGGTAGTGATCATTCCCATTGCCCACCACAAGCCCGGAGTTTTGGAAAAAGCCCAAGAACTCCAGGAAAAGCTAAGCGAAAGTTTCCGAGTAAAGTTAGACGACAGCGACAACTCTCCCGGCTGGAAGTTCGCCCAGTATGAAATGCAGGGCGTTCCCTTAAGGCTGGAGATTGGCCCTAAGGACATGGAGAAGGGCCAGTGCGTCCTCGTGCGCCGGGATAACCGGGAAAAGATTTTTGTGGCTTTGGAAAATTTGGAGGAAACACTGACAGCGACCTTGGCCTCCCTGCACGATTCCCTGTACCAAAGGGCCGTGGAAAACCTGCACAGCAAGACCTTCACCGCCACAAATTATGACGAATTTTTGGACATTGCCCAGAATAAGCCCGGGTTTATCAAGGCCATGTGGTGCGGCGACAGCGCTTGCGAAGACAAAATCAAAGAAGCCACCGGCGGCGTAAAATCCCGCTGCATCCCCTTTGAGGAAGAACATCTCTCCGATGTGTGTGTCTGCTGTGGGAAGCCCGCCAAGCATATGGTTTATTGGGGACGCCAGTATTGATTTTTAGCGGTTTTTCCTCGAAAAAGGCCTTTACTTTTCCAGGATAATGTACTAGAATAAGCTCATCAACAACATAGCCTTTACAGGCTTACTTTAGGAGGAAAAATCCAATGGCTAAATTAAAAATTGGCTTCATCGGCTGCGGCGGAATCGCCAACGGCAAGCACTTCCCCGGCATGGCACAGCAAAGCGAATATGTAGATATGTGCGCTTTTTGCGACCTGATTCCGGAAAGAGCCGAAAAAGCCGCGAAAGATTACGGCACTCCTGATGCCAAGGTCTATACCGACTACCATGAACTGCTGGCCGATCCCACCATCGACGCGGTACATGTGCTTACTCCTAACATCGCTCACTGCGAAATCACCATTGCCGCTTTGGAAGCCGGCAAGCATGTGCTTTGCGAAAAGCCCATGGCCGCTACCGAAGCCGATGCAAGAAAGATGCTGGAAGCCCGCGACCGCACCGGCAAGATGCTGACGATCGGTTACCAGTATCGTCATTTCCCGGTGAACCAGGTGGCCAAGAAGGTAGTGGATGACGGTTGGCTGGGCGATGTATATTATGCGGAAGCCACTTACCTGCGCCGCCGCGGTGTTCCCACCTGGGGCGTATTCACCGACAAGTCCAAGCAGGGCGGCGGTCCCTTGATCGATATTGGCACCCATGCTTTGGATCTGACCCTGTTCCTGATGAACAATTATGATGTAGATTATGTGGTAGGTACTTCTTTTGAGAAGCTTGGCCGTCTGCTGGATCCCGAGCATCAGGGCCAGGTCAACCACAGAGGCGAGCATGACTCCTGGAACAACGAGACCTTCGATGTGGAAGATTCCGCAGTGGGCCATATCAAGATGAAGAACGGCGCTGTGATTAACCTGCGCGCATCCTGGGCCATGAATATGGTTGCCGAAACCGGCTGCAACAACGAAGCTCACGCCACTTTGGCCGGCACCAAGGGCGGCTTGGATACTCTGGAAGACAGAGTACGCCTGAACCACATTGTTGCGAACCAGCCTTCTGTCACCTATGTGGGCAATAAGGTTGCTTCCTACATTCCCGGCTTTAGCCAGGGCCCCGCTCCCCTTTCCAAGGAAGCTGATATTTGGGTAAAGGCCCTTCGCGGGGAAGGCGAACTGTTCGTAACCGCCGACCAGGCCTATTGTGTCACCAAAATTCTGGATGCTATTTACCAGTCCTCCAAGACCGGAAAGCCTGTCTATTTTGATTAATTCTTAACAAAGGAAGCTATTATGGATAATATTAATTTACAGCTGTATTCCTTTGGTCACGAAAGCGATCTTTCGCTGTTGGGAAAAATCAAGTGTGCCGGTGAAATGGGTTTTTCCGGCGTAGAATTTGCCCGTGGCTATGAAGAGCTCCCGGTAGAAGAGGTCAAAAAGGCTTTGGATGAAGCCGGGGTAAAAGCGGTTTCCGCCCATGTGGCCATGAAGTTTATGGAAGAGGATATCCCCTATTTGGCAAAGCTTGGCGTGGGTTTTGTAATTTGCCCCAATGCTCCCTTCTGCTCTGCAGAGGAAGCGAAGGAGTATGCCGAAGACCTGAACAAGCTGGGAAAAATGGCCAAAGAATATGGCATTACTATTGGATACCACAACCACACGGACGAGTTCTTCCAGGTGGATGGCAAATACTTGATGGACTGGCTCATTGAAAATACCGATCCGGAAACAGTCTCCTTTGAGATCGACTGTGGGTGGGCCTCTGCCGCGGGAATGGACCCCGCCGCGTACATCAAACAGCACGCGGGCCGCATCAAGGGCATTCATATCAAAGAAAACGGAGGCGTGATTGGCTCCAAAAAGCCGAAATCCCGTTACGCTCCTCCCGAGCCCCCAAAATATACGCTGGATGAAAACGGCAAGCCCGTTTTCCCGCCGGAGTTCAAAAAAATGCTGGAAGAGCGGGACAAGCTCAACGTACCCCAGGGAACCGGCATTGTGGACTGGAAAGCGGTAAAAGCTGTCGCCGACGCTCAGCGCGACGATGTGCTTTATGTGGTAGAACGTGAAGCCAACTATGGCGATAAGGACAGAATCAGCTGTCTGAAAGAAGATATCGCCTGGATCAAAGCAAATCTGTAATCGCAGAAAGAACGACCCTTTCGGTGTGCATATGCATACCGGAAAGGGCCGTTTTTTTATGATTAAGAATAAAGGGCGCAAACTGTCTCGCGTGTAATTTAGTCCTCCCCTTTCCCGCTCTCTTTTGACTTTGGTAAGCCGCCATAGTGCAAAAACCAGCAGCTTCTTGGGTTCCCAGGCTAAAAAGGTGCTTTCCTTTTTTACCTTTGCTTTAAGGCCATAGCCACCCAGCCTTTTTCTTCCTTGCGCTCCAAAACCTGAAAGCTGCCGGAAATCGTGTTCAGGACATCCTGCTCCCTGGTATCGATAATTCCGCTGACCAGGTAGACAGCGTCTTGTGTCATGAATTTAGGTGCGTCCTGGCTGAGAGAGATCACTACGTCGGCTACAATATTTGCCGCCACCAACTGATATTTCCCTGTTACCTTTTCCGTAAGATTCCCGCATATTCCGGTGAACCGGTCTTCTACTCCATTGTTTTTGGCATTTTCTACGGCAGTCTTTACAGCCAACGGGTCAATGTCTACTCCCACAGCGTTTTCCGCCCCCAGTAAAAGGGCCGCCACCGAAAGAATCCCGCTGCCGCATCCCATATCTAAAAATCTGATTCCTGGCGTCAGGTATTTTTCGATGAGCTCCAGGCAAAGGCGGGTGGTCTCATGGGTCCCGGTGCCAAAGGCAATTCCCGGCTCCAGGTTCAACACTTTCCGCGTGCCGGGATCTTCTATCTCTTCCCAAAGCGGGCGAATCAGCAGCCTTTTCCCTACAGGAATGGGCTTAAAGTACTTCTTCCAGTTGTTAATCCAATCTTCCTGGGCACAGGAGGCACAAGAGATTTCATAGGGGATTTTTTCTGCCTCACAGCGCTCCCGCAGGAAAGAAATTGCTTCGTTGGGATTTTCCTGAGGGCTGATATAAATATGAATCCAGGCCTTTGAACGATCTTTTTCCAACAGAGATTCATCGATAAGGTCGATATGGGAAATTTCCATCGCTTCTTCTTCTAAATGAGAATAATCTTCCATATAGATGCCGTAGGGGACTGTCATATTGGCAATACCCCCTGCGGTTTCGGCATATTCTGCCGGAATTTCCAGCTTGATTTCTGTCCAAACAGGTTCCATCTTGCTTTTCTCCCTTTCTCTGGCTTTTCAGCCGCCTAAGAGCTTTGCTTTCCGTGGATAGGAAACTATTATACCTGATCTATTCTCTTTTTTCAACCTAAAGGAAGAAGGGGGCTCGCTTATATGACAAAAAAGAAATTCTTATTACAAGGCGTACTACTCACAGCCATCTCCCTTTTCCTTCGGATCACCAATATGGGATACCGGTCCTACCTTTCTCAACAGATCGGTTCCGAGGGCATGGGACTTTACCAACTGATATTTTCTATTTTCATGCTTACGGTTACTCTCTCTACCTCCGGCATCAGCTTAGCGGTCACCAGAATGGTATCTGCTGCCATTGCCGCAGGGAAAAGGGAAACCATACGTTCCATTGTTTCCCGCTGCTTCGCCTTTTGTCTGACCATCAGCTTTTGCATTGCCGGACTGCTTTTCCTGCTGGCGGAACCGGCGGCAAAACTGTTTTTGAACAACGCGAAAGCGGCACCATGCCTGAGAATTCTAGGCTTTGGGCTCCCCTTTATGGCCTTGTGTACCTGTATGAAGGGTTATTTTTTGGCAGTAGACGAATCTCTTTCCACCGCCGCCTCGGACACACTGGAACAAATTTTGACTATCTTGGCCACCGTCTATTTTTTTTGGCATTTTTCCCCCAAAGGGATAGAAGCCGCCTGCCTGGCAGCTATGGCCGCCTCCACTTTGGGAGAAGCAGTCTCTTTCCTGTGCGGATGGACTGCTTACCGCCGGAGTCTTCGGAGAAATACTCCAAAAACCAAAAAGCCGGGAAAAGGGGTGTTAAAGGGGCTTTCTCACATTGCGTTGCCCTGCACCTTAAGCTCCGCAGCAAGAAGCCTTTTGAATACCGGCGAAAACCTGCTGATTCCCCGGGAACTTCAGCGCTTTGGCTTAAGTTATCCCGCCGCCCTTTCCCAGTATGGACTGCTGCAGGGCATGGCCATGCCCATGCTCTTCTTTCCTTCCTCTTTTTTAAGCTCCTTCGCCTCCCTGTTAATCCCTAAAATTGCCAAAGAACGGGAACAACACCATAAAAAGGCTATGGCCCACATCACGGGAAAGGCCGTAAATTATGCGTTGGCTTTTGGTTTCTTCTTTGCAGCCGTTTTTATCGCCTTTGGGGAAAACTGGGGGCTGGCCTTTTATCAAAACAAAAACGCAGGCCGCTACCTGCAAGTGCTTGCCCCCATTGTCCCCTTGATCTACTTAGATGTCGTGGTAGACAGCCTGTTAAAAGGGTTGGACGAACAATTCAATTCTATGAAATATAATTTTGCCGACTCCTTAATCCGAGTAATACTGGTTTTGTGCCTGCTGCGGTTTTTAGGAATGGAAAGCTATGTTGGCATTCTCTTTTTCAGTACGATTTTTAACGCTGCTCTCAGCCTGCATCGGCTGCTAAAAGTGACAAACGTACATTTGTCACTTTCTCGCACCTTCCTTTTCCCCTTGGCCACCGCCGTACTGGCTGTCGGCCTTGCCAAGTTGGCACTTAAAAGCCTGCCTCTGGAAAACACCTTTCTTTTGTTGGGTACAAAAACTACTTTTGCCGGCCTTCTCTTCTTCATCGGATACTTTGGCATGGAAAAACTGAGAACCATAAAACCTTTCAAAGCTCCCGGGAAAAGACTTGGCCAAGTGAGTACTTTCCAAGAAAATTCCCCGCTTGGCCAAAAACAAATTTGAGAAGAAACGTCTAATCCTTTGTGCTTTAACCGATCAACATACGCCCTTCCGGCAAAATAGATTCTCCTTTTTTCTTTTGGCGCATCATAATGGAAAGGCCAAAAGAAACAGGCCCTACCCTCCCAATGAACATGGTGAAGATAATGAATAGTTTTGAAACAGCCCCTAACGATTGGGTGACACCGGCCGAAAGTCCAACCGTAGCAAAGGCAGACGTGGCTTCATAAAAACCATCCAACAGGCTGACTTGGGGCTCTAAAGTAGTGATAATCCAGGTGTCGATTAGAACGATCAAAATTCCCAACACCACTACCGTAAGAGATTTGTAAACGAGCTCTTTGGCAAACCGGTGCTGCAACACCACAACCTCAGTTTTTCCCCGCAAGGTAGAAAACACCGTGACAAACAGCACCACAAAGGTCGTCACTTTAATGCCGCCAGCTGTAGAACCGGGACAGCCGCCAATAAACATCAAGAACGCGGACATCAGCTTTGTCATCTCATCTTGCGCGGCGATATCTACAGAAGCAAAGCCAGCCGTTCTGGTGTTGGTAGACTGGAAAAAAGCGGCGTTGAGCTTTTCGAAAAAGTTTAGGCCCTTCATAGTGTTATCGTACTCCAAGATAAGGAATCCCAGCGTACCTATCACCAACAAAGCCAAGGTAACCCGCAGGCAGATTTGGGAATGGAAATTAAGCTTCAAAACATTTCTCTTATGAAAGCGAGAACTGAGTTTGGCTTCATAAACATTTTGTACCACCACAAAGCCCAGCCCGCCTATAATGATGAGCCCGGAGATTGTCAAGCACACCAAAGGGTCCCCAGCAAAAGCACTCACGCTGGAATTCCCCGGAAGGAAGCCAAGAATGTCAAAGCCGGCATTGCAATAGGCAGAAACCGAAACGAAGATAGCAGGCCACACTCCTGCTTCCCCATACAAGGGCACAAAGCGCAGCATCAAAAGTCCAGCGCCCAAAGCCTCACAGGCAAAAGTAAAACCCAGCATCAACCGCAGGAGAAAGTTCCTATCCGAAGCGGCACCGGAGGCCTCATTGAAGATCATCATTTCACGAATTCCCATTTTCCGGCGGATCAGCAAGGAAAACCCTATGGCAAAGGTTGCAAGGCCCAAACCGCCTATTTGAATTAAAACCAAAATGACAGCCTGGCCGAACACCGTCCAGGTTCGGTAAGTATCGCCAATAGAAAGGCCGGTCACACAGGTAGAAGAAGTAGCGGTAAAAAAGGCGTCCAACACAGAAACAGAGCCGGCCTTTTGCGAGACGGGCAAGGACAGCAAAATGGTTCCTGCCAAAATCACCAGCGCAAAGCTGATGACAATGAGCCTGACCGGTGGAGTATCTCGTAATTTAGTTCTGATTTTTTCTTTTTCCAAACTGTTCTCCCCCATCTTCGAAAATAAAGGGTTACGCAAAGAGCTTAGGCATGGCGGTCCGGGCTTTTTGCAGCGCCATGATCAAGGGGATTCCCAACACACAACACACGGCAAGCTCCCCAGCGCCAACAGAAAGAAACCCCGCTCCAAAGGCAGGCCAAGAGAAATTGCTCCAGGAAAACACACCTGCTTCCGAAAGGCAGGCAATTTCCATGCCCACCAGCAGACCATTGAAAAGCGTAGGCGGCAAAGGAGTCAAAAAAGGAATCCCCTTCACCCGAATTTTGGAAACCGCCCAGGTCCCCAAGGCCGCCAACAGGGTAGCCAATGTTCCAAAGGCCCAATCTACGATGCCCAGCGGGCTTGCCAAATTAGAAAGGAAGCAGCCCAAGGTAAGGCCGGGAATGGCCGCCGGAGTAAGGGCAGGCAGCAAAGTGAGAGCTTCGGAAAACCTGAACTGAACCGGGCCGTAGGCCAAGTTCATGGCTGCCGCCACAAACGTAAGGACAACATAAAGAGCCGCTATCACGGCTCCCTGCGCCAAAAAACGGTTCTTTTCGGCAGATTTCATATTTCGTTCCTCCTAGTATTTTTTTAGGTCAGGATATCGCGACTGACCGCGGCAAAACCGCCGCAAGCTTAGCATACTATTTTTTCCGAAAAAAATCAAGAAAAGAAATACCGGGTCTTGCAGTTTTCGAAAAAATGGGCTATAATATATAAAATTTCCTGCGGGCATGGCGGAATTGGCAGACGCGCCAGATTTAGGTTCTGGTATCTTCCGATGTGCAGGTTCAAGTCCTGTTGCCCGCACCACGTCGCCGCAAGATTCGCTCTTGCGGCGGCATTTCTTTGCAGAAATGCCGCCTGTTACGCTCGTCTGCGGCCTCTCGCCTATCGGCTCGGTCGGGTCATAACGCTGTCCACCGCAGACAGCTTCCCCCTCTCCGAAAAACTCACGCTTACGTTGCTTAAGCCCTTGTAACCGCAGACTTTTAATGGCAATGGGTATCGAAATGGGTGTCCAGTTTTTAGTTTCGATTACAGAACCAGGAAGGTTGCTGGACAAATCGAATTTTGCAGGGGTGACGAAATTGGATTTTGATGCTTTTGTGCACGACATTCTCAACAATCAATGGCAGGTACACGGCGTTGAAGTGTACTGCTGCGGACAATTGACGTATTCCTTCGGGGATACCTGCCATACAAAGTATCCCATCTACTCTGCGACGAAGAGCATTCTCTCCGTGGCCGTCGGAATTGCCTGTGATCAAGGGAGGCTCAAGCTCGAAAGGAGCATACTCGATTATCTGCCCCAACGAATTGCTGCGCAAATGACGCAGAGTCAACGGGATACCTACCGGGGAATCACACTGCACCGTCTGCTGACGATGTCTGTGGAAGGCTACCCCTTCCGCCCGGAGAGCGACAGCTACCTTCGCTTTTCGCTGGCCTGCCCCATTCCCGCACCGGAAAGCATCCGGTTTCATTACAGCAATATTCCGGCATACCTTATGGGTATCGCGTTGACCGAAGCCGTACAGGAGGATGCATGGGCATTCATCAACAGGAACATCTTAAAGCCGCTGCACATTATCGGCGCCGAATACGCCCGGTGTCCCGACGGATACTTTTACGGCGCGTCCGGGATGAAACTATCTGTGAATGATTTAAGTCGAATCGGTTTGCTGCTCTACCATGGCGGAACGTTTGAAGGAAACAGGATTGTTTCTGAAGACTATGTGGAAAGGGCCTCTTCCGTCCAACAGATGAACCGCGAAGGTGGATACGGGTACTTTTTCTGGAAATACAGAGATGGCTTCAGTATCAACGGCAAGTGGAAGCAAAAGTGTTATGTTCTTCCCAAGCAAAAAAGGATGGTCACTTTTCTCAGCAATATTACCGATGATTCTAATGATCTGATTCTGAGCATGGAAAAGAACATTCTTGGCTTGTGGTAAATTCCCGTCTGTTAACGTGCCATGGGTATTTCATTCCACCGTTTTTAGGGAAAAACAAAGCCGGGGAGGATGCATTGTTCCTCAAGGGAAGCGTCGTCCTCGGCTTTCTATCAAAACGATATGTTAGCAAAAAAGCAGAAAGCGGTTTTAAGCCTTCTGCTTTTCCTCGTGGTGGATTCAGCGACAAAGCGTTATTGCGGCCAAACCCTTACCTGGGCCTATAGCTGACAAAAGCGAAGCTTTTACTGTCGGGCGACCAGGAATTCACATTGATCGTACCCTGCCCCCCAAAAAGCTCGGCCACCGTGCGCGCCTCTCCCCCACCAGCCGCCATCAGGCGCAGCTCCACCTGCTTTCCGGGCAAGTGCTCCGAGGGTTTTAAGTCCCCCTTCCGGTAGGAGAGCATTACCACCAGCTTTCCATTGGGGGAAACGTGGGGGAACCAGGTGTTTCGGTCCTCGTCAAAGGTCATCTGGGTCTGTTCCGAGCCGTCGGCCTTCATGCGCCAGGCCTGCATGAGCCCGGTACGCACAGAATTGAACCAAAGATAGGCCCCGCTGGGGTCGTATTCCGGCCCGTCGTTCAGCCCCGCGACTTCTGTTATTCTGGTTTCGGCGCCGCCCTCCACAGGAATTGTGTAAATATCGAACTCTTCGCCCCGCTGGGCACAGTAAGCCAGCGTTTTTCCGTCCGGGGACCAGCCGTGGAGATAACTTGGTCCCACAGGGGTCACAAGCTTCGGAGTGCCTCCGGTAAGAGGCAGCGTATACACCTTAGAACAGCGGTCCTTTTCCTCCACATGGCTAATGGCGACCATGCTGCCGTCGGGGGAAAGCACATGGTCGTTGTTGCAGGCAGTGGCAAAGCCGGTATGGATCACGGTGGAAGCCCTGCTTGCCAGCTCAAACCGGTAAAGCCTTCCCTCGCTGTTATATACCAGGAATTTGCCGTCCTTCGACCAGTTGGGGGCTTCTATCACTTCCTCGAATTCCGCCAAAACCTCCCGCCTGCCGGTTTCCACATGATAGACCTCCAGCACAGAGGTTTCGTCCCTGGCCCAAGGATCTTTCTCTTTCTTCTCCATAGAAGATAACCCATCCTTTCCCAAAAGATTTTGCGCCTTAAAAAGCAATTACAACATAGCATGGTACCCGCCCTTTGTCAATGATTTTCCAGGGCAAAAACCCAAGTTTTTGCCCTATAGAAAAATCTTAGGAGGCTTTATGAAAAGAACGAGCGTTCTGTTATTGGCTGCCATTTCCGGCCTGCTCTGCCTGTTTGCCGGCTGCCGTCCCATCACCTTGCCGAACCGGGAGCCCTTTGGAGAAGAAACCTATTCCGCCACCGAGGCCCAAGCTGTTTACGAGCAGGTCTGCACAGACATGGAAGAGGCAGAATGCTCCAATTGGTACGGCTACCTCATCACCTTCCGGGGGAACACCGTGGAGCACGATTTTTACCACACCGAGGAATACAGCGTAGCTTGGCACGAGGGTACGGAAGATTACCTTTGGTACCAGGAGCGGCTGTACAGTACGGCGGGAGATTTTATCTCCTACCGGGACATGGCCTGGGAAGAATTGCAGGCGGATAAATATGCCGCCCACCAATGGAAATTCGCCCAAGAGCTGCTGGCAAAAGAACCGGAAAAGCTGGAATACAAATATATTCCCATGGCTTCCGGCGAGCAATATTTGCTGACCGCCGAGTACGGAGAATTGGAATGGGAAGAGAAAACCCGGAAATTTCCCGAGCTGTACTTCCGCCTGGACGAAAAAAAGAATTTCTATGGCTTTACCCTGCGCTGGTCGGAAGGAGCCTGGAGCGTGATCGATGTGGGATATTTTCCCTACGAAGGCTCTACCGACCTCCAGGCAGAACGGAAGGTTTGGAGCTTCGCCCAGGATCTGGGGCTCATCGGGGAAGCTGTCCCCGATATTTCGACTCAGCAGGAAAACAGGGAGTGGTGCCAATCGGTGATCGCCGATATAGACTTCGACAGCCTCCTGGAGCGGGCCCAGTACCGGGAAGATCTCACCTTCCCAGAGCTTCTTTCAACTCCAGACGGCAGCTCTGAAGGGCCAGCCCCGTTTGGGCAGCAAAGAAGCGAAGGTAGAAGTTCCCGGAAAAGGCTTTTACCTCCATTTCCAGAGGCTTCCATTCCCTTTCGGAACCGGTGAGCGTAAAGGTCCCCAGCAAGTTCCTGTCTTGGAAAACAGAAATGGGAAGCTGCGACACATCGTTCTCATCTGTGCTGCGCAGCACCAGGGTCAAGGTGTAAATTCCGGGTTTCTTTACGGCCACTGCGAAACGGGTGCTTTGCCCCTTTTCCAAACCGATCACAGAAACATCCAGCTCCCCAAAACCGGTTTCCCCTATCTGGGCCTGGTAAAGGTTCCCCAGATCGGCATCGTCCAAAGAGGGTGCCGCATCCAACTCTTTATCCAGTTCTGTTTCTACCCCCCGCAGGCGAGTAAGGGCCGGACTGCGCAAAAGGAAGCTACAAATATTTTGAGCGCTGCGCAGAAGCTCTCCCCTGGTCAAGGTGCCGGAAGCCAGGCCGGCGGCGGAATTATCGTTCATAGAGTTTTCCTGGGCACTGGTGGTCACCATATATAAATCGTTCTGTGCCCGTACCATGGCCGCCGTATTGGTGCGATCACCTGGCTGACCTTCGTCGTTACACTTGGCCCACCAGTCGGTCATCACCTGGCCCCGGTAGCCCCATTGGCCCCGCAACACCGTAGTGAGCAGGTCGTAATTGCTGGCCGACCAAAAACCGTTCACCGGGTTGTAGCTGGTCATAATAGAATAGGCCCCACCCTCTTTGACGGCGATTTCAAAGCATTTCAGGTATAATTCCCGCAGGGCACGTTCCGAAACCACAGCTTCTACGTCATTGCGGCGGAACTCCTGGCTGTTGCAGGCAAAGTGTTTGATCGTGCCTGTTACACCATATTCCTGCATTCCTTGAAGCTGAGCGGCGGCCAGCTTCCCGGTAAGCAAAGGATCTTCTGAAAAATATTCGAAATTCCTGCCGTTCAAGGGATGTCTGTGCAGGTTGATGCCGGGGCCCAGCAGGGTATCTACCTGGTTCTTCCTGAGTTCCATTCCCTCATATTCATAAAGCTCTTTTACCAAAGGCACATTGAAGCTGCTGGCCTGGCAGGTTCCGCTGGGCATGGAAAAGGCCCTTGTGCCGCAATCCATACGAATCCCGCTGGGTCCATCGGCACAGCAGCCCACGGGAATACCGTAGGAAAGAAGTGCATCGGTAACACCGCCAAAGGCTCCGGCCGTACCGGGCGTGACCTTGGGAGAACACATACCTTCACCTCGAACCATACAGCACAGGTCTTCCTCGGAAAGCTGCGCCAAAAAATCCCCCATACTCACTTTTCCATCCGCTACATCGGCCAGCTTCCAGCCCCGATCACCGGTATAAGGAATTTCTTGCGGCAGGCGGGCCTCCCGGCGTTCCATCGGAGAAGCCGTCCGTTTTGGAGCGGCTTCGTAATGTTTGGCATAAACACCGCCGGCATTCTCTCCAGGCTTTAAGCGTTCAAAGGAAACCACCGGAGCACAAGCCTCTTCCAGCTCTTCCACCACTACTTCGGAAAGCCTTACCGAACCGGCTAGCCGGGCGCTGCTCACATCGGTACCAACATAAAACCGGTATTCCCCTTCTTCCAGCACCCAGCAAGATTTATGGCCGGTAACACCGCTGTCATCGTAAGAGGCCAAGGCCCCCACCGGGCACTCCAGGGTAATGGTTTCCCCTTCTCCCGGCTGCAGCAGCCGGGTTTTCCCAAAGGCACACAGGCTGCGGGCCGCCTTACCCAGCTTTCCCTGAGGGGCTTCACAATAAACCTGCACCACTTCCTTGCCGGGCCAATTCCCCAAATTGCGCACTGCCGCAGAAAAAGACAGGACCTCTTTCGCCATTTCTACTTTTTTGGAAGTCACCTCAAAGCTGGTATAGGAAAGTCCGAAACCAAAGGGATAAAGCACTTTTTCCGGGGCAAAGGTAGAAAAATACCGGTAGCCCACATAAATGTCTTCCGCGTACACATTGCAGGTTTCACTGCCGTAGTTGGCGGCCGCGGGATAATCGGTAATGGTCTGGGCGATGGTATCCGGCAGTTTGCCGGAAGGCTGCGTCCGGCCGGTAAGCAAATCGGCCACAGCCAAGCCGCCTTCCTGGCCGCCCTGCCAAACCAGCATCACGGCACCCGGCCGGTATTCGTCCACCCAATTCATATCTAAAATGCCGCCTGTGTTCAGTACCACGGCAACCTTTTGGAAGGCTTTGCACACCAGCTCCAACACCCGCTGCTCTTCCCCGGCCAGGAGGTAACTGCCCTGCGCTTCGGAATTATCTTTATCTTCCCCGGCTGTGCGGCCCAAAATTATTAAGGCGGCGTCGTTCCGGCCGCAGGCCGCTTCTACCAGCTGCGGTTCCAAGGGCATTTCCTCCTGGTACCAAGGCTCTGCCGCCCAACCTGTGCCCACGTCAAAAGGGTGGGTCTCCAACCAGGTTTCATATACCTTTTTCACTTCCCGGTCTACCGTGACATCTCCGGCGGTTTCCAAAGCTTCCGTAATGTTAGGCACAGAAGCCGTATTGACTAACCCCCCCGAACCTGTTCCGCTTTTGTAATAGTTGAACTGGCTTCTGCCGAATACCGCCAGCCGGGTCCCTTTGTGAAAGGGCAATACCTGCCCTTCGTTGCGCAGCAATACAGCTCCTTCCGCCGCCATTTCTCTGGCTTTCGCAGCATAGGCCTTCAAATCGAACTTCTTTTTCTGCATATTCTTACCGCCTTTCTCTTTTCCAGAGCTTGATCTTGCTCCGTTGCTGTGTCTATAGCCTATTTTACCATATTTATTTCCAGGTTACAACCAAAAATATATAATCAGCTCAATAGGTTTTAACGGTCAAAAATGCAGCTGTTTAAAAGCAGGCCCTGGGCTCAAATAGGAAACTTGCTTCGCCTCCGTCACCTCTTCCCCCGGAAGGGGCCAGCCCACCAGCAAAGGGGAGTCGGGATGGTGGAGCCTCCTGTTTTTCTCCACTGCCTGAGCGCTGTAGTTCGCGTAGCAATAAAGACAGCCGTGCCCGCAGGTGTTGTAGGCTCCAATGTCGTTTCCCAGCAGGCAGTTACATTCCGCCCGGGGAGATCTCTTTTTCCCCGGGACCTCCAACCTGCAGCCCGTGGCCTCCTCCAGCACCTCCTTCGTCATACAGCCGGAGGTATCTATGCCAAATTTTTTCAAGCTTTCCCTTTCACAGCAGGTGCGCACAGAAAAGCCATAGCGGCGTCCGGTTTCCGCAAAAAAACCAGCCAGGGCCTCTTGGGCTTCCTGGCTTACTTCCCGACCGTCGGGAAAATTTTTTTTGGTTTTCTCGTAAAGGTCAAGAAAGCTCACAACGCAGGAATTGATATACCCGCCCAGGCTTTCCGCCATTTTGGCAAAGGCCTCCCGGTGGAACTGCATCGGATATTGTTCCGAAAGGAAAACAGGGTCGTACCGCCAAAAGACCGCCCGGCGCCCTACCCGCCGCGAAAGCTCTTTTAAAGCGGCCATTACCCGGCCCTTTTCAGGCACAAAAGGCTCGACATCCTTGCCGTAGGGGGTAATGGTCACATACCAGCACTGCCGGAAGGCGCAAAGCTCTTCTAACCGGGGCAGCATGGGCGTCGGGTTTTTGGTGCAAAAGCAAAGGATATCCACCACCTCCGGGTCCAGGCGGTAGCGCAGAAGTTTACTGGGGAAATAAGGGTTGCGAGCCAAAACGGACCCCGCCTTCACCCGGTTGTAAAACCACGAGCTATAATAAGCGGGGATATCAGTACGGCTGCCTGTATTTAAAATCATGGCTCTCCGCTTTTCTCCTCTCGTTTGTAAAGGTAAGAGTTCCCCTGCTTTCCCACCCGGCACACAGCGCCCGTTTCAAAAAGAACATTCATGGCTACGGTGCCTCCGGCGGAAGAAAGGGAAGCGGCTTTAGAAAACTCTTTTGCGGTAAAGACCTCTGAAAGCCCCTTTGGAATAAGCCTTTGGTAATCTTCCGGGCATTCCAGCCAAACCTCTTCCAGCAGAGAAACCGGGATGCGGTCAAAACGAGTAGAGCCCCGCTTTCCCCCGTTTCCCCACCCGTTTTTCAAGCGGTATTCCTCCAGTTCAAGCCCTACAACACAAAATCGCAGAGCGGGCGCCTTCAAAAACGGTTTGATGCGGTACAACTCCCGAAGCACCTCCCAGGGACCGGCATTTTTGGGGCTCTTCCTCCGAGTCGAGGCAGCACCGTCTTCTTCCAACCAAATGAGCCATTTTCTGGCAGCGACCGGATATACCACCGTAACGGGGGCTACCTGCAAAAAAAGCTCCAGCTTTTTGCGAAGCTTATTAAAATCTCTCGTTTGGATTTCTATGATCCCCTGGGAGCCATAAATATCTGCCACATAAGGCCCTACCTTGATCTCCTGGTTCTCCCGGTTTGGCTCAAAATAATCTTTCAGCACCGCGTGGAGCGTCCTTTCTCCCAAGGTACCAACGCCCTTTCGTTCCGGCAGCTCCGCCATAGATCTCCGGCAGGCTTCCAGAAACCGGGAAGGGTTCCCCCTCATAAAATTGACTCCAAATGGAACAAGCGGGCAAAATTCTCCCAGAGGATTTTCCGATTTTCCTCCTCCGTGAGCCCTAAAGCAAAAAAGCGGCGCAGTTCCTCCTCTGGCTGCCACATGGGAAAATCTGTACCGAACATGGTGCGGTCCACGCCAAAATGGGAAATGCTTTCCCTGGCCTCTTCCGGCGTGATTTGAAAAAGGGAACTGGAAGTATCGACATACACATTCGTTCCCCGCAGCTCCCGGCGGGCCGTTTCCCATTCGCTGTACCCGCCGAAATGGGCAGCAATGCAGGTGAAATCCGGCAGCTTTTGCAAAATGTGCTGAAGTCTTTTTGGAGAAGAGTAATCCATTCTGCAATCCCCGGTATGAAACAGCACCGGGAGGCCCCGGCGGTTGGCCTCCTCATATACAGGCAGCATGGCCTCGTCGTCGATATGAAATTTTTGAAAATCGGGGTGAAGCTTAATGCCCACCAGGCCACGTTTTTGAATATCGTCCATTTCGGCACCAATATCTTTCACATCCTGGTGCCAGGCAGCTAAACCCACAAACTGGGGGTATTCTTTGCATTTCTTTTCTATAAACTCGTTTATAGAGCGCACCTGCTCTACTTTTGTAGCTACAGAGCACACCAAAAAGCGATCGATCCCTGCTTTTCCCCCCTGCTCTGCCAACACATGGGGCAACCCTACGTTCTGCATTTTAATATCATAGAAATCTCCTACAGAAGCGGTAGCCTTTTCTGCTATTTTCCCCGGGTAAATATGGGCGTGGGCATCCGCTGCAAAATAAGAGATCCCGTTATGAATCACTGGCATTTTGTTTTGCTTCCTTTCTCCGGCGGCTCTCTTCCTTGGAATAAACACAGCCGCAGTAATCCTGGCGGTAAAGGCCGTATTCTTTAGACAATTCCAGAGACCTTTTATACCCGTTTTTCTTTTTGAAATCGGAAGGCAAATAAGGCACGCCCCATTTTTCCCCTACCTCTTCCCCGATTTGGTTGAGCGCCGCCGCATTTTTTAATGGGCTTATAGAAAGGGTCGTGGTGAAGTAATCGCAGGCACGGGCTTTTGCCACCCGCGCCGCCGCCTCCAGCCGAAGCCGGTAGCACTTAAAGCACCTGGCCCCCCCTTCGGGTTCCTCTTCCAGGCCATGGGCCACCTCCAAAAAGGCCTCTCCCTCATGTTTTGCTGAAAGTAAGGTCACTCGGCCTTTCAGCGGCATTGCTTTTACCAGCCGCTCCAATTCATCCCTTCTTTTTTCGAACTCTTCTTTTGGAGAAATATTGGGGTTATAATAGAGCAAGTCAATGGAAAAATACGGGGAAAGAAACTCCAGCACATAGCTGGAGCAAGGGGCGCAGCAAGCATGAAGCAACAGCCTAGAGGGCTGCCGCTTCGGCAGGGCTGCCAAAATTTGGTCTAATTCCTTGGCGTAATTTCTGTTGGGCTGCAAGCTGGTCTCTCCCCTTTGTCTTACAACACTTTATATTCCCAAATATTTTATCACAGGTTTTTTCCGGTTTCAAGCATGCGAGCCCAGGCGGAACCGAAAAAATTGTTGGACTCCAAAAAGTTCTAAACCAAATAGCTTTTTGCCAGCGGGATATGGCAAAAGATCCAATAAACCAAACAACTGATCAATAAATTGCACGCCACTACCACAGGAATTGTGAAAAAGCAAGGGCCTTTAGGAAATCGATGGAAACATCGCGTTCCCTTGTAAGCTTCTGCATAAAAATCCCTTCCCCACACCTATATTATATTCCCTTATTCCAGGCCTTTCGGGCCGGAAAAACAAAAAGAGTTTAACATATTCCCTTTACTGAATCAAGACAGGAAACCATGAAACTTAAATATTTTACGCCCTTTTTTCAAATTTCATTGACAGTTTTATAAATTCCGTTTACAATTTAGTTAAGAATTTTGTAGTATAAAAAAGAAAAGGCGGGCTGCATATGGATTTTTCCTTCCTTTTTTCCAATGATCTCGTCAATGTCAGTGTGATTGCCTGGCTCAGTGCCCAATTGATCAAGACCGCGCTGGATACCATTAAACACAAAAAATTAAACCGGCGGCGGTTGGCCGGCGCCGGCGGTATGCCAAGTTCACATTCTGCGGTAACCTGTTCTGTATTGCTCAGCTCCTACTACCTTTATGGCTTTAATTCCCCTATTTTCGCACTTTCTTTTGTTTTGGCTCTCATTGTGATGTACGACGCCACAGGGGTCCGCTGGGCCGCCGGACTTCACGCGAAGGCTATTAACCATATTGTAGCCTACTTGGAAAAAGCCGATGACGACGAAAGGAGAGAAAACCTGCATGAGCTGATTCCTCAGCTTAACGAGTCTTTGGGCCATCGAGTGATCGAGGTGATTTGTGGGGCATTGCTGGGGTTTACAGTGGCCATTATCAGCCATTTGGTCCGCACCTCCTTTTTCGGCTGATTAAACTAAAGAGGGTCTCTATCGCCCCTTCTCCCACAGGTTTATGCCTGTGGGACTTTTCTGTCCCAAATCTGGCATTCGTCCAATCCGGCTTCCGGCTTCGCCGCCTGTGCCCATGCTGTAACTTCTAGCTCCATTTGGGAGGCGGGCATTTCTCTCAAGCTCGGTGTTACCCGAAGTGCCGAAAACACAGGCCTTGTTCTGCCGCCGGGCTGCAAAAGGTTTTGAGTCTGTACATTCCGGTAATAGAAGTACTCCCCCTTCTTCTCCCAATATTCTTTTGCAGCCGAGGCCTGCCCCTCCTTCGGAAAAAAATCTTCCCCAGAAAGCTCTCCCAATTCAAAAATGCTGGCATCTCCCATCTCAGGGATGTGCAGCTTTATTCGCACATAGCAGGGAAGGTCCCCGGTATTCTCCACGTATAACCGCCTGGAAACCACAGATTGTTTTCCTAAGACCGGGATGCTTCCCGCTTTTTCCTGGCCCTCCCAATGAAGCTCTACCTGTAGCACTTCGTCTGCCTCTGCATTTCCCGGTTTTTCCTGCATCCGGGAAAAGGTGAGGCCAGATAAGGAAACCAGTCCCAATAATGCGGCAAGCAATGCCAAAATAGGCCGCACTCTATTCCTCTTCATATTTTTTACGCCTCCTTAGCCTTCGCAGCATAGAAAAATTCCAAAAGATCATGGCCAGCAGCACCAGCCCCAATAATCCGGCCAGCCCCCACGGGCCCATACTTTTTAGACCTATGACCAAGTATCCCAAATAGGGGATAGAAATTTTCCCCGCTTTTCCCAAGAGCTGCGGGAACTCCACCGGCCGGTCCTGCTGTTGGTTGGCATCTCCTTTTGTAAAAAACAAATGCTGCTTTTCGTCTACAGCCATTACCCGGTGGGTGATGGTGCCTTTTCCAAGAGAATAGGTGATACAGTCTCCCGCCGCTATCTCCCCAGGCGCAGCTTTCCGAATGAAAATCAAAGATCCCACAGGATAAGTAGGCTCCATGCTGCCGCTGGCCACCGCGTAGATCTCCATGCCAAAAAGGCGGGGCGCTACAAACAGAAAAGCTATTGCACCCAGGAAAACTGTCAGCAAGAATTCAAGCCATACCCTGGTCTTTCTTCTTCTCAATGGTCTTCTCCCAAGGGAGAGACCCGAAAGGTTTCCCCAACCGCTGCGCTTTGAAAAAGCCCTTCTTTTTCTTCCCCAGCAGAAAGCTCCAGCCAAATCTCCGGGGCATTCCGTTCCAGCGTCAAGGTATCGTTTTCCGGGTGGGCGCCTACCCAATACTCTTCCGCCACCTCTTCATAGGAGGGATTTATTTGACTCACCCGGTATTTTCCATAAGGAAGCCCTGTAAACGCCGCATGAAAAACAGTTTTTTCCCCTTTTCTTTCCTTTTTCCCGGCGCTATAAAGGGAAAGGCCTTCCCCCTCCAATAAAAACAGAGGCGAGCAAAGCTTTTCGCTTTCGGTCACTGCACGCAAAATGAGACTGCCCTGGACGATGTCCACCGTAAGTATGGAAAAAGCCTCCTGTTCTGTCACAGCCGGGCCAATTCCTCCCTTTCCGCTTTTTTCGGGAGAATACGAGGCGATAAACAAATATCGCCTGTAGCCTTTGGGTCTCGTCTCCAGCAATTGTTCCGCAGAACCTATGAGCGCTCCTCCTTCCTTACGCCAAAGCAAGGTAAGTTTTCCTGTTTCTCCTTTTCCATACCAATTTGGAAGCCCGCCCAACATGGCAGTTTCCAAATCTTCTCCCCCAATCCTTTTGGGGAGCCTTTCACCCAAAAAGAGTTTCAAGTTCAAATCGGTAAGCCGGAAGGCTAAAGGGACATTGAGCTTGGCCGGAGAAAATTCCAGCACCCTTCTGTTCTGCCGGTAAACACCGCTTTCCTCGCCATCCAACAGAATTTCATTGCCGCCTAAAAAATCGTTTTGAGCATGTACCGTAAAAGAAACTTCCCAAAGGCCGGAACCGGGCAAAGAAAATTCCCAAAACACCTGGAATCCATCGTTTTCGCGCTGCTCCCAGTTTCCTCCGGAATCTTTTATGCGTTTTCTTTCCACAGGCGATATCCAAAATCTCGGATCCAGGTCCTGGTACACCGTCAAAGCCATTTCCCCGGCCTTTTCGTAATGAGGCACCACCGCGCTGCAGGTACCCGCCTCCCACGCCTTTTCTACCCTCTCATCCCACATACAAAGCTTTATCTGGAAGGCCCTGGTCTCAGAATCTTCCTGTACTGTCACCTCTCTGCTGCAAAAAATCTCCTTTTCTTTTCGAGGACTCTCCGGCCCCTGAATCTGGGCAGCCGTGTGAAGAGGAAAAATAAAAAAGCCAAAAAGCAGCGTCAAAAGGCTGCCCACTATCCTCTTTTTCGAACACTTTTTCACGATGAAACATTCTCCTTTTTTCCTATAGGTTTAGAAGTTCGTCTTTCTAAAAAATTACCATGTTAGAAAAGAGAAACCTGTCAAAGGTTGGCAGTGTTGAATTTTCTTAAGCCTTATGCTATAATGAGGGACCAACAACAATCTGCTGAGAAAGGAAGGCCGTTTTCATTGCCTGACTACCAAACCGAGATAAACCGCCGGCGAACCTTCGCCATCATCTCCCATCCCGATGCGGGAAAAACCACTTTAACGGAAAAATTTCTGCTCTATGGAGGGGCTATTACCCTGGCAGGTATGGTAAAAGGGAAACGCAATTCCCGCCATGCGGTATCTGACTGGATGGAGATTGAAAAGCAAAGGGGAATTTCTGTCACCTCTTCTGTCATGCAATTTCAATATGACGGGTTTTGCATCAATATTTTGGACACGCCCGGCCACCAGGATTTCTCGGAAGACACCTACCGTACCCTGATGGCGGCCGATTCCGCCGTGATGGTAATTGACGCTTCCAAAGGTGTTGAGGCTCAAACCAGAAAGCTTTTTAAGGTATGCGTCATGCGGGATATTCCCATTTTCACATTTATCAATAAGATGGACCGGGAATCTCAAAACCCCTACGACCTGTTGGACGAAGTAGAAAAAGAGTTGGGGATTGGCACCTATCCCATGAACTGGCCCATAGGCTCCGGTGTAGACTTCAAAGGAGTATATGACCGAAAAAAGGGAAAAGTGCTTACCTTTGAGCCGGAAGAAGGAACTGCGGGCCGTAAAGAAGCCAAGGAGACCGATTACTCTTTGGAAGACCCTGCCTTAAAATCTCTGATCGGTGAAAACCTCTACGGCCAGCTTCAAGAGGATGTGGAACTTCTGGATGGGGCCGGCTACGATTTCAACCTGGAAAAGATTCGTCACGGCAAGCTTTCTCCTGTTTTCTTTGGTTCCGCTTTGACCAATTTCGGTGTAGAACCCTTTTTGGAAAGCTTCCTGCATTTGACCACGCCGCCTTTGGCGCGGAATACTGCCCAAGAACAGGTAGATCCTTTTGACAGTGCTTTTTCTGCCTTTGTCTTCAAAATCCAGGCCAACATGAACAAGGCTCACCGGGACAGGATCGCCTTTATTCGAATTTGCAGCGGCAAATTTGAAAAGGGCATGGAAGTTGAACATGTACAGGGTGGACGAAAAATCAAGCTTTCCCAGCCCCAACAGCTGATGGCCCAAAGCCGGGAAATCATCGAAGAAGCCTACGCCGGGGACATCATCGGCGTATTCGACCCTGGCATTTTCTCTATTGGTGATACCCTGTGTTCGCCCGGGAAAAAGATTACCTTTGAGGGGATTCCCACCTTCGCACCGGAACTCTTCAGCCTGGTGCGGCAAAAAGACACCATGAAGCGCAAGCAGTTTGTAAAAGGTGCCACCCAAATTGCCCAGGAAGGCGCCATCCAGATTTTCCAAGAGATCGATTCCGGTATGGAGGAGATCATTGTGGGCGTAGTGGGCACTCTGCAGTTCGATGTCTTCCAATACCGTATGGAAAATGAGTATAACGTAGAAATTTCCATGCAGACGCTACCTTTCCAATTTATCCGGTGGATTGACAACGAGGAGATTGAACTAAAAAGACTAAATCTCACTTCCGACACCAAAAAGGTACAGGATACAAAAGGCCGTTACCTTTTGCTGTTTTCAAACCAATGGAGCATTAACTGGGCTTTAGAGCACAACGAGGGATTATTGCTTTCCGAATTTAGCAGAAATTGAATATAAAAAATAGCGGGCTGCTTTTCTTGGGAAGCGGCTCGCTACTTTGTGTATTGCAAAAAACGGCTATTGGGAAATCTCCTCCCTGTAAGCCAGGAATTTCCGCAAAATTTCTTTATCGCTTTCATATGTCACCATATCCAGGGCAGATTCCGGCGTTTCCCAACAGATTTTCAAAATCTCTTCTTCCTGGGCCTTCCACTCACCCTTTTTCGCACAGGCGGCAAAATAGATGACATCCTTCATCACATTGGGCTTCGGGGAATAGGTGGTTACGGCGCGAAAGCCTGTGTCCAGTTCCACTTTCAGTCCGGTCTCCTCCCGAATCTCTCGTCGGGCGGTTTCCTCTTCTGTTTCCTTTTTCTCCACATGTCCCTTTGGAAACGCCCAGTGGCCGCCGTTTTTATGCTGGATCAGCAGGATTTCCAAGCCCTTTTCCCCATTGCGATAAACGACAGCACCACAGGATTTTTCCTGTTTTTCCTGTTTTTTCACAAGGACCATCCTTTCGTTTCTATGAAAAAGGCGCGCCGCGGGCTTTCCCAGCGGCGCGCCTTTCAAAAGACTTATTTTACAGAAAAGCGATACTCCGTTTTGGTGGTAAACGGCTCTCCGGGCTTCAAGTACCGGAAGGGGAAATTCTCGTGGTTTACGGAATCGGGATAAAACTGGGTTTCCAGGCAAAAAGCAGTGTGAGGCCTCATTTCCTTGCCATCCTTGCCCTTGCTTCCCCCAGCCTTATTAAAGGTGAAAAGCTGCACACCCGGCATGTCGGTAAACACCTCCATCACCCGGCCGCTTTCCGGTTCATAAGCTTCGGCAATCTTGCGGAAGCCTTGGCCATCGGCACAGAAATTGTGATCGAAGCCGCCGCAAAGCTGGATGAGGTGATCTTCCGCGAACATATCTTTCCCCAGCTTTTTGGGCGCGGTGAAATCCAAGGGACCGCCTGCTACGGGAAGCAGTTCTCCGGTGGGGATCAGGTCGTCAGTGACCGCGGTAACTGACTTGGCATAAATGGCCAAGTCAGTTTCCAACACTTCCTTTTGACAATCGCCAGAAAGGTTGAAAAACGAATGGTTTGTGGGGTTAAAAGGCGTTTCCTGGTCGCAGGTAGCCTCATATTCCAGTACCAGGCCGTTTCCAGCAGTGAGCGTGTAGGTGACGTTCATGGAAAGCGTTCCCGGATACCCCTCGTCCCCATCGGGACTTATATGAGAGAAGCAAATGGAAGGCTCTTTGTCGTCTTTTATTGCCTTTACCTCCCACAACACCTGGTGGTAACCGCCCGGCCCTCCATGAAGGGTATTCCTGCCATCGTTTTTGGCAAGCTCGTAGGTTTTACCGTTTAACGTAAATCTTGCATCGCCAATACGGTTGGCATAGCGCCCTACCAGAGTTCCATGGAAATCGCCAAAATATTCCTCCAAAGTATTATGACCCAGCACCACATCTCCAAGGCTTCCATTTTTGTCTTTTGCCAGCAGACTTAGAATACGGCAACCGTAGGGTGTAACCGTTACCCGCATACCATCTGCATTTTCCAGGGTGTAGGCTTCCACTTCTCTGCCATCTGCCAGCTTTCCAAACAAAGTTTTTGTCACAGACATTTTGCTATTCCTCCACCTTCAATTTCAGAAAGTCTCACATTTTTCCCAACAATGCCGCACCAATAATACCGGCATCATTGCCCAGCTGAGCCTTGCAGATCACGGTTTTCTTTGCGGCGTTCATAGCATATTGTTCCCTGGCCACATACTCCCGTACCGGAGCCAGCAAAGTTTCGCCTTCGTTGCAAATTCCGCCGCCCACACAGAAAATGTCCGGCTGGAAAATGTTGATCATATTGACACAGCCCACACTGAGATCGGTGATAAACTCGTCTACAATCTCTTTGGCAATGGGATCGCCCTTACGCATAGCATCGAAAGCAGTACGCCCGCTCACACGGTTGATATCCCCCTCTACCATCTGACACAGGACGGAATCCTTCGGGGCCTTTTCCATATGAATTTTCGTTGTTTTAATGAGTCCGGTGGCGGAAGCATAGGTCTCCCAGCAGCCTTTACGTCCGCAGGTGCAGGGACGGCCGTCCTTCACAATAACGGTATGGCCCAACTCGCCGCCGGCATAGTTGCTGCCGGAATACACCTTATGGTCAATGATGACACCGCCGCCCAAGCCGGTGCCCAAAGTGATGGCAATGGCATTTTTTGCACCCTTGAGCGCGCCGGCCATGTATTCTCCCACAGCCGCGGCGTTGGCGTCATTTTCCAAGAAAACCTTTTTCCCTTCCAAACGGTCAGAAAGCATCTGGCGCAAAGGTGTGTTTTTAAAAGGTAAGTTGTTGGCATATTCAATGATGCCTGTTTCCTGGTTGGCACTGCCGGGAGAACCAATACCAGCCCATTCCACATCGGCCAAAGTGAGACCGGCATTGGTCAAGGCCATACGGGCTGTTTCCGCCATGCCGTCGGCTACTTGCTCCGCTGTTTCTACTTTCGTCTTTGTGGAGGCGCGGGCAACGATCTCATTATTGTCGTTTACTACGCCCACCGCTATGTTGGTGCCGCCAAGGTCAATACCGAGATAATACATGATCTTAAACTCCTTTATCAGGTAAATAATATTTATGGGTGTCCCCAACTACTTTTTAGTATACTATATCTCATCTCTAAAAGCAAAGGGAAGGCATAAAATTTTCACAGCTTTTTTCTAATTTATCCTCTTGATTTTTCTTATTTCTTATGATAATATAAATAAGTTAAATTGCCGCTGTGGTGGAATAGGCAGACACAAGGGACTTAAAATCCCTCGGTGGAAACATCGTACCGGTTCAAGTCCGGTCAGCGGCACCAGGATAAGTTGACAGGCTGCCAAGAGAGCCTGTCAACTTTTTATGTATTGTGCGTTTATCATTGTGTTTTACAGAAAGCACCGCGAAACGTTGCAGAACGTTGCAGAATGAAATTGTGCTATTTTTTAAATGATGGTTTGAAAGCATCTACCAAAAAGCAGGAGGAACCATATGAACATCAAAGAAGCGGCGAAAGAAAGGCACATGGTTCGCAAATACATTGATAGACCCATTCCCGGCGATTTGGTGGAAAAATTGAACACCAGAATCACAGAAAACAACCAAGCACATAACCTGTTTCTTTCCCTTATAACCGGGAACGCCGATGGCTTGGGTGCTTTGGCAAAGATGCTCGGCAAGGGTGTCAAGAATTATATTATTTTGGCCGGTACGGATTCTGCAGACCTTGACGAAAAGCTGGGCTACTGCGGCGCAGACATGATCCTGTATGCACAGACTCTTGGTCTCAATACCTGGTGGATCGGTGGCATGTACAATGCCAAGGGCGCACAGAAAAACATGAACAGCAGCGCTGTGCGTATTAACGGCGTGCTTGCTGTCGGGTACGGCCAAACGCAAGGTGTTCCTCATAAATCCAAAACCGCGGCAGAAATCAGCAGCTACAAAGGCACTGCTCCCCAGTGGTTCATTGATGGCGTAGACACCTTGCTTCTGGCTCCTACTGCCCTAAACAAGCAGGCTTTCACGGTCAGGGGTGACGGAAACAAGGTATCCCTTACCTGTGATAGCGGCCGCTTTGCAGGCATCGATTTGGGCATCGGTAAATACCATTTTGAAGTTGGCGCCGGAAAAGAAAACTTTGAGTGGATTTAAAAATATCCACTTTCCCTAACGGAATGAGGCACAAGCCCACCTTCCAGCCGGAAGGTTCTGGAATTCGCACACCAAAGAAATGAATGCATTCCCTCTGCGGTGAGCCGGTATGCCTGTGGCTGCCCGCAGCATACCGAAAACCTAACACCTCGGCATATGTGCAGGGGGTGGAGTCCGCTGTCGATTACGACGGCAGCCTCCCGGATGGGTTTGACATTATCACCCTGCCGGAAGCACAGTATTTGATGTTCCAAGGCGAGCTCTTCGCCGAAAAGGATTACGGCAAAGCTATTGAAACAGAACATCTCACAGCCGGAAACCAATCTCCTGTTGTGAGATGTTTACATATAAGCTTGCGAAACCGGTGCCAGTCTAGGACAGCGTCTCATAGAAGCTGTAATCCACTATGCCGCTGATATGCTGCAGGGCATTTGGCACAAGCTCCCGCACCATCAAACAATCGATATGGGGAAGATGAATCTTTTCACTGGGAAAAATTTGGTATTTTGCGGCTGTCACAAAGCCCCTCGCCCTGTAATTTTGGGGATCGCCCTCCACAAGGACAACCTGGTATCCCATATCCGCAGCCTTTGTGAATCCGTATTCGATCAATTCCTTTGAAATATGTTGGCGCTGCAATTCCGTTTTTACCGCTACCGGGCTCAATAGGAGCAGCTGGTCTTCGTATTTTCCCTCGAGATGAAAGCGGGAGAACATGGCGTAACCTATGGCCTCTCCGGCTTCGTCACCCATCATAAGCTCCAATTCCGGAAGGTAATATTTCTTCCTTCGTATCTCTTCCACCAACGCCCGAACCATCGCTCCTTCTTGAGCGTTTTCATGCTCAGTAAAGACCTTCTCCACCAAGTCCAAAACCGCTGAGCGATACTCTTCGGAAACAGGTTGAACGGTCCTTTTCATTTTGCAGCCTCCAAATTCAGTATTTTTCATTCATTATGAGAGAAATTTGTGAAGAAGTCAATTATCATTCCTGCATTTTTTGCGTTTTTTACGATACAAAAATATGAAATCTTTCCATCTCTAACCCGTAAAGGTCTCGAGAAAAACCTAGGGCCAAGCGAGGAGATTGTCATGTAAATCCCCAAAATTCCAGTTGAAAAACTTACAGGTTCAAGAGCCAAATCTCCTTCTGTTTTTGGTCCTGTTTTCTCTCATGCATCGGGGGAGGATGCTGCGGAAGTATGGTACAGCTCCTGCTTTTCTATAGAAAAGGTGATGGTTGTCCCCTTCCCTTCCTCGCTCCAAAGGGAAAGCCCTGCGCAGGAAGTATAAAGCAGCCGCAGCCTGTCGTTCACGTTTTTTAAACCAATGCTTCCATAAATACTGCGGTTTTCGCTGTCGGAAAGGTAATCCCGCACTTCTTTTTTGCGGGCCTCAGAAATCCCAATTCCGTTATCCTTCACCAAAAAAAGCACCCTGCCCTCTTTTTCTCGAATCTCTACCTCTACCGTTCCCTTTTGCCCGGAAGGAGCTATCCCGTGAAATATGGCGTTTTCTACCAACGGGTATAAAATCATAGGTTGTATGCTGCAATCCTCCAATTCCCGGGGAATCTTTAGTTCCAGGAAAACGCTGTCGTTATACCGATATTTTAAGATTTCAAAATAATTTCGCAAGTATTCCTCTTCCTCTTTTAAAGAAATAGGCGCGTCGCCCATGGCGATATTCCTCCGCAAAATAGAGATCAGCGCCCGGGTGAAGGGGATAAGTTCAGAATAAAGCTCCTTTCTCGTAAGGTAGATAATACAGTTTAAAGAATTGTAAAGAAAATGGGGGTTGATCTTCGACATATAATATTTTAGCCGCAGGTCTCTGTCCCGTTTATAGATCTGTTCATTTTGCTCCATAAGCTCACGAATATCTGCCTGCATACCATTAAATATTTCTGTCAATTCCGAAAGCTCGTCTCGGCCGGAAAGAGGAAGCTGCCTTTGAAATCTGCTGCCAACAGCTTTTTTCATTCCATCTGTCAATAATAGAACAGGCTTTGTCATGCTTTTGGAAAGAAAGATCACCGCTGCTAAGGTAATCAAAATACCGCAGCACAAGCTTAAGCTCATAAGCCTTATACTGCCGCTCATAGCATAGTCAATGACCGATTGATCCAGCAGCCCTACAAAGTATTTTCCAAAATGTTCCATATAGGCCTTGCAGTAATATTGCCCTTGATAAAACTCTACGGAAGAGGCAGAAAGGTTTTCCAGGGGAAGCTCTACAGGCTTTCCCCTGGTTTTGGAAAAGAAAACCCCGGCCTCATCTGCAATAAAGTAGCCATCTTCCAGGTCAGAAGAATTCCAAAACATGTGGTCTATAGAAAAATCCACCACCAGGTACCCCAATACTTCAAAAGAGCTATCCAGCTTTACCAATGGGCGGACATAACTGAAGGTAATCAGCTTCTGGTGCGTCACCGCGTTATTGATGGTCTGGTGAAAACCAGTCATTCCTCCTCCGGAAACAAGGACATCTTGGAACCAGCTTTCCGCTAAAAGTTCGGAATGCCTTCCATAGCTACTAATAGAGTAGGTGCCTTCCCGGTTTACCACATACATATCGTAGATGATGTCTTGGGTCAAAAGCATATAATTGGCCAGCCGTTCATCGATTTCCCTCTGAGCGGAAAATTTCCAGAACCCTGTTTCGTTTTCATACCTGTCTAAAGCATCTAAAAGGGGATCGTCATAAACTACTACCGCCGTGTAATCGGTCACATAGGAATAATCACGGTCTATTTTCGAAGCGAATTGAGAGATCATGGCATAATAATCGTTTATGGCCTGCCGGCTTAAAGTTTCACGGAAATAGAAAAAGAGAATAAGCCAACAGAAGACCAGTGCCGTAAGGGTAACAGTGAGCATATAAAAGGCGATTCGGCTCCGCATGTGTTTGAATTTCATAATTAAGCCTGCTTTTCATATTCCGCCGGGCTGACTCCGGTGAGCTTTTTGAAGACGCTGCAAAAATATTGGGTGCTCTGGTATCCTACCATTTCTCCTACCTGATAAATCTTGTAATTTCCGGAACGCAACAGCCCTTTTGCCTTTTCCACCCGAAGCTCGGCCAAATACTGCTTAAAGGAGATCCCCATCTCCTTTTTAAAAATCTGGCCGGTATACATGGCGTTCATGCCCAGCACATCCGCCACTTCTTCCAGGGTGATGTTTTCCGTATAATGCTCGTTGATATAGGCCACCGCCCGTCGGATGTTTTTGCTGAAATCTTTCCCGCTCGCCGCAGCAAAAAGCTTTAGCAGTTCCTGGAGCTTTTCTAAAAAATCGAAAACCGTATCGCTTTCACATTTGACATGAACCAGTTGAAAGGGTTCTACATACTGTAGCGCGCTGTTGTGCTCTTCCAGCATGCCGATCAAAAAAGTACGCCATATTCGGAACTGATCCACTTTCTTTTCCGGCAGGCACTCCTGCAATACATATTCCCTACATTCCTGGTAAACTCTGTCATAGGATCTGTTAGCCAGGCAGGTTTTCATCAGCATAATAAATTCATAAAGGCCTACATAGTCGATTTCCCTGCAAAGGGTTATCTCGCCCCGGATAATTCTGCCGTGTTCCTTCTGAAATACTGCCGTTTCCAACGAAGCCAGAGTTCGCCGGTACCCGCTTTTGACAGACTGCAGGTCTTTCCATCTTTCGCTAACTGCCACATCGGCTTGGGCGCCTTGCCCTCCCAAACCGGCCATTACCTGGCTGATGTATTGGGAAATGCTGTGATAGTATGCCAACTCACTGGGAGTTTGAAAAGCAAAAAGCACGGTATATATTTCCTGGTCCGCCATAATAGGAACCGCTTTCATTCGCTCTTCTTTTCGCGTCATCAGTTCTCTGCGTTCCTGCTGAGAAAGTCGTTTACCTCCTTGAAAAAGTACCAGAGATAGAAATCCCTCTTTTACCATTTTCTCCAATGCTTTTCTCCCGTTTTCCTGGGGAACAGCTCCCAAGATCAAATCCCGCGCGCAAAGGGCGGCTCCTTCCCAACTGGTCTGGTCTTCTTCGCTGCTTTGGTCCGAAATCTTTTTCAGAAGCTCTTCCATAGTTTCGGAATCTATTTCGTGTTTTAGCAGGTATTGCGTAATGCCAAGCCGCATGGCTGCCCTGGCAAAGTCGAATTCATCATAAGCGGTAAGCAGGATGAATTTCGTTTCCGGAGCGGTTTTTAAAATGGCTTCTGCCATCTCCAGCCCATCCATCACAGGCATTTTGATATCTGTGATTACAAGCTTTGGCCGGCAGGAAAGAAAAAGCTCTAACCCCTGCCTCCCGTTGGTGGCCTCGCACAGGATGCGAAACCCCAGCTTTTCCCAATCGACAATAGCCCTCATATCTTCCCGCACAATATATTCATCATCTACGATCATGACACCGATCTGATCTCCCATAAAACCCTCCCCTTTTCAAAAACTGAAATAGTGGCCGGTCCGGATGTGGGATGCTGTGAAAAGCAGTTCCGCATCTTTTTTGAAGACAAAGAAAGGCTGCCGCTTCCTGAAACCGGAATTAAGAAACGGCAGTGCAAATTCATTCTGCAAGGCTCCTGGCGATCTCCACCCACTTTCGGAAACGCTCAGGATGCCCTTCTACTGTATGAGTGTCTTTGAGAATAATCTCCAACTGGAGATCTGCCGCCATAGAAAGGGTCTCTTTTAAATCCTTCCGAATTTCCTCTTCTATAAAACCGCCACATACATAGGCGGGATTTGGCTTCCGGCTGAAAATATAATTCTTCCCCAAAATCTCTTTCATGACGCGCTGGTCGCTCCATGGAGAAACAGAGAGGCGCCGCAGACGGGGAATTGTTTTGATCCACTCCCATCGGGCTTCCACCGGCTCGCAGCATCCATAACAATTCAGGCCAAACCGTTCCAGCAGGGGAAGCTGATAGGGGAATACGAACTCGCCAAACATCTGCGGGGAGATTCCTACCGTTTCCTGGCTTTCCGCAAACCCCCAAAGGTCTTCATAAGAAATCTCCTTGCCTTTTTGGGAAAGCTCATCGGTATAACCAATGCCGCCGGAAGCCACCAAATCATCCTCATTATTCAGGGTAAGGATTCCCAGCTTCTCATATTGATCCATCAGGTTTTTGTGTTCGTCCCGGAACCATCCCATTAGACGGTGCATTCCCTCCGGATCATCCAACATGAAGAGCATCATTTCTTCCAAGCCAATCAGTTTGATCACCTCGGCCGTAATACCGAGCGTCCACCAAAAAACTCCGCGATGGCGCACCTTCAGCAGGTCGCCAAACGCCTCCTCTGCGGCCTCTAGCTGTCGGAAACTCTCCTCTTTATGAAAGGTCACCTTTCGGAACTTCAGCTTTTTCATGCCCTCATCCAGGTCTGTGATTAGACGCTGATAATGGAAGCTGCCTCTTTCTTCCACCCGCACCTCGTTGCTGCCGGCTCCTTCTAAGTAAAAAGACCGACTGGTCACATATGGCACATTAAAAAATTCAGAAACAGGGGTGTCATCCCCAATTTCTTTGGCCCAGTAAATTTTCTGCCGGAGCTTATATTCAAAAGAGCGCAGCAGCGAGTCTTCGCATTGAAGGTCTTGCTCGGTAAGAATCTCCACCCAGCTTCCCTCCGGGGAAACACAAATCATGGGGCGGCGGCTTTTAAGGGCATTGTGCTGCCGCCACTCCTCCTTCAGCTTCTGCATGCGGTCGGAAGCTGCGATCTCCGCCACTTCATGGGCCAGTCTCCGTAAAATTTCGCGGTCGTGATCCATCAAAATCACCATCACCCTATACTACAAAACCTGTGATTCTGGTCTTGCCGACTAGGCTTTCCTTTCTATAATTTTTTATTTTCTCCACATCATCCCTTTACGCTTCCCGCCACCATGCCTTGAATAAGATATTTAGAGCCAAAGGCAAAAATGACGATAATAGGCAAGGTAGCTAAGGTAAGGGCCAGAATACTGGCCGCATAATCGTTGCGGTAGGTAGTGCTGAATAACGTGATAGCCATAGGGATAGTATAAAGCTTTTCCTTATTGAGCACTACCAAGGGAGTAAGATAGTTGTTCCAAGAGCCTAAAAACGAAAGTAAAAATACCGTGATCGTGGCCGGACGGATAATGGGAAACACAATTCGGAAAAAAGCGCGGAAATCGTTGCAGCCATCTATTCTGGCGCTTTCCAATATCTCGGTGGGAACCGAGCCTTTCATGTACTGCGTCATCCAGAATACGTAAAAGGCATTGGCCATAGGCGGCACGATAAGCGCGAAATGGGTGTTCATCAGCTTCATGCCTTTCAGCTGCATCACGAGGCCTACCAGTCCCAACTGGGAAGGGATCATCAAAGTGGCCAGTACGATCCCGAACAAAACTTTTCTGCCCTTAAAACGGTACTTTGCAAAAGCAAAGCCTGCCATAGAGCTCACCAAAACTCCCCCCAGGGTGGCTATTACAGCCACATAAGTACTGTTCCAATAGAAGCGCAGAAAATCTGTGGCAAACACTGTTTTTAAATTTTCCAACAAATAATTTCCGGGAAAGAGCTGCAAAGAAACCATAATGTCTTCCGAAACGTAGGTGCTCATGATGATCATGACGTAAAAGGGGAACAGTGTGACCAAAGAGATCAAGATTACAACGGCCCACACCAAAGCTTTTGAAAGGGAAAACCGCTTTATCATCAATCTTCTTCCTTCACAATATTTTTAATGGAGCCGGAAGAAAGCACCAGAATGATCAGGAACAGGCCATAGGCAATGGCGGCACCGTAGCCGAACTCGAACCGCTTAAACGCGGTGTCATACATGTGCCATATCACGGTAAGGCAGCTTCTTCCCGGGCCCCCTACCACTCCGCCTCCCCCGCGGGAAAACAGCAGCTGGGGCTCCGCAAAAAGCTGTAGCCCGCTGATAAGGCTGGTGGTCACAAGGAACACAAAAGTGTTTTTCAGCATGGGTATGGTAATGTGGGTAAACCGTTTCCACCAACCGGCGCCGTCGATAGAGGCCGCCTCGTACAGCTCGTCGGGAATTCCGGAAAGCCCCGCGAGAAACATCACCATAATATAGCCGAAATATTTCCATACCAAAAGTAAAATTACCACCGCCATTGCCGGTACCGGCTGGCCCAGCCAATCGATATAATCCCCTGTAATCCCAAGGGCCATTAAAATCCGGTTTACAGTGCCAATGCGGGTATCAAACAAAATGGCAAACACCAGGCCAACCGCTACCGGGGTAGTGATATTGGGTGTGTAGTTCACAAATTGAAAAAAGCCTCGGGACTTAGAGAAAAAGTCTTTTAAAAGTACAGCCATCAACAGCCCCATAGCAAGCTGAAGAGGAATAGCCACTGCGATGAGGATCACTGTGTTGAGAATGCTCTGATAAAAAAGAGGGTCGGCGGTAAACAGCCGAATGTAATTTTCCAATCCTACAAAAACACTGGGATTTACTCCATCCCATTTCGTCAGGCTTATGGCGAAAGAATAGAGGATGGGAAACAAATTAAACGCGATGAAAATTAGGAAAAAGGGCAGAATAAAAAGGTAAGGGTACGCTTTGTCAAGCCTGTTCTTTTTCATGTCATGGTAACTTCCTTTCTTAGCGCCCCAGGGAGGCTTCGGCAAGGAAGAAGGCTGCCGCGGCGAACGCGGCAGCCCTCAACTGATTTATTCCGCTTCCAGCTCGGGAACCTTGTTCAAAACTTCCTTGGTAATATCCTGTAGCAGTTGGTCGGTAGTGACCTCGCCTTTGCTGTCACCTACAGTCTTTAGAGCAATATTCGTAGCATCTGACACCTCAATATCGTATTGGTGTACTTGCCGGGGCACCTTGGTGTTAGGGATAATCACTTGGGCATAAGTCTGTAAAACGTTCTGTCCAGCAAAAAAGTCATCTTCTACGCTGTAGAATTCTTTGTCTTCATAAACCGGCTTGTAGCAAGACATGTAATCCAAATGATCCCTGTTGGACACAGCTCCTTCAACGGTGAAATAGCACCAATTCAAATAAGCAAAAGAGGCCTCTTTGTCTTCTGCTTTTTGAGGAATAGCCACCACAGTGCCGCCGTTCATATAGCCGCCTCCCGGAGGAAGCATCAATCCCCAGTTGCCGCTGCCGTCAGGGTCTTTGGCCTTGATTTCCCAGGTGGGAGCCCAGGTGGGACAGCCAAAGAAAATATGGTTCTTTCCGGCGTAAGCCGCATCCAAGGCAGGCGTACCGCTTTCGATGGTATCTACAATTCCGGACTTCTGCATAGCGATTACTGTGTCAAAAGCATCACCTAAGGATGCTTTTAAATTTAATTTGTTTCCAATAATGTAGGGTTCCTGGTTCTGGCCCTTGATAATGTTAAAAGGCTGGTTGGCGGAAGTGAAAAGCTTCACCTGACCTCCCGACTTTTCTACCACTTCCTGGCCAATTTTCAGCATGTCATCCCAAGTTTTAATTTTTTCTGCCAACTCCTCGGGGTCATCGGTTCCCAAATATTCTTTGGCCAAATCCCGCTTATAAGCCAGGCCGGCTACAGGGGTAGAAACCTCAATGCCCGCCAGCTTACCGCTGGGAGTTTCGGAAAGCGGGATCTGGTAGTCTAACATTTGGCTTTTGTCCAGATTATAGGGCGCTTGGGAAAGATCTTCCCAGCAATCCAGGGCCATCATTTTGCCACGGTTGGAAATTTCGCACCATACGGCATCGGGAATGTCGGAATCGGAAGCCAAAGCGGTTTGCAGCTTCATAGGCATATCTGCAGAACTTACCGTGGTGAACTCCAACGTAATGTTTGGATACTCCTTGTTGAAGTCGTCAATCACGGCCTTTTGGTTTTCGTAAGGCTCCCAGGTCCACAAATCTACAGTAGCACTGATATCCTTCGCAGAAGAACCTTCTTCCTTTGAAGAAATGCTTCCTTCTTCTCCGCTGCTTTTCGCCGCTGTGCTGCTTTCTTTTTGAGAGCTGTTCGCTGTCTCTCCGCCACAGCCCGCCAGTATTCCGGCAAGCAACAGCACCACCAGCAATACCGGCACGATGCGCTTTCTGTTTTTCATATTTTTCATCCTTTCTTGAATTCCCCCAACAGGGAAACTTAACCCCTGTTAGTGTATGAAAAAATCCTATCACAAACTCGAAATCCAAAAAACATAAAAATCATAGTTTTTTAACAAAAATCATAGAGGTTTAAAAAATCAAAATTACTTTTTAATTATTATTTCGCATTTTCTTTGCACCCAAACCCCATATTTTACTAAGAAAGCTTCTTTGCTAAATAAGCACCATAAGAAAAATCGACCTTAAAAAATGCAAAAAAAATAAAATGCCAAAAGAAACTATTGCCTCTTTTCGTATTTCCCTTTATAATATTTATGTATCGTCAAGTGTGTCTCAAACGTCCCCTTTTCCCCATTTGTATTTCTGGGGACCTGTCTTCTCAAACGTGAGATAGAAAAGCACCTTTTAAGATTTAGAGTAAAGGACTGACTGTTATGAAGGAAAAGAGGAGTGCCATTAAGCAGAAAATTCTCATTGCCGACGATTCAGAAATGAACCGGGAGATCTTAAAAGATATGTTAGGCGAGGATTACCTCGTTCTGGAAGCGGTAAACGGTGTTGAGGCAGTAGCCTCTTTGTGGGAACATGAAGGGGAAATTGACCTGCTGCTGCTGGACATTACCATGCCGGAAATGGATGGCTTCGGTGTATTGGAAGCTATGCATCATCACGGCTGGAACCACCAGATCCCCGTCATCATGATTACGGCAGAAAATGATTCTGTCTTGATGGAACGGGCCTATGAGTTAGGAGTCGCCGACTACATTCGGCGGCCTTTCGATGCTCTGATGGTCCAGCGAAGAGTTACCAATACCTTAATGCTTTACGGCAAACAAAAAATGCTAATGCAAATGGTGGCTAATCAGGTATACGAACGGGAAAAGATCAGCAACCTGATGGTCACAATCCTCAGCCATATTGTGGAATTTCGAAATGGTGAAAGCGGCCAGCACGTTATTCATATCCAAACAGTCACCGAATTTCTGTGTCGCCACCTGGCCTTAAAAACAGACCAGTATCCCTTGAGCCCTGCAGATATTTCTCTTTACAGCAGCGCTGCCGCGCTGCATGATATTGGAAAAATCTCCATTCCACAAGAGATTCTCAACAAGCCTGGCAAGCTTACCCCAGAGGAATTTGCCATTATGAAAACCCATTCCGCCGTAGGTGCCTCCATGCTGGAATCGTTGCCTGCCTCCTTCCAGAAGGAGCCTCTGGTAAAAGCTGCCCATGAAATTTGCCGTTGGCACCACGAACGCTGGGATGGAAAAGGGTACCCCGATGGTTTAAAGGGAGAAGAAATCCCCATTTCGGCTCAAATTGTTTCTTTGGCCGACGTTTACGATGCCCTGACCAGCGAACGCTGCTACAAAAAAGCCTTTTCTCACGAAAAAGCTATTGAAATGATTACAAATGGGGAATGCGGCACGTTTCATCCCTTACTGCTGGAATGTCTTTCCGAAGTGGCCGATAGCTTGTACCAAGAGCTTCAGCAAGTAAACGAAGACCCTACCGCTCCGGAGGCCCTTCCCCTGCATGGTGGTTTGGAAGAGCTGCTGCGCGAACAAGAGATTTCTACTCCTGTGCACAGCGTACAGCTCATGGAGCAGGAATGGGAAAAAATCCAATTCTTCGCTTCAAATTCGGAAGAGTTGCGCTTCGATTATGATGTGGAAACCGACATGGTGATTCTTTCCGATTATGGCTCTCAAGTTTTGGGAATGAAGCGGATGATTTCCAAACCTCACCAAAAGGAGCAGGCCTTTTTGGGAAAAGCAAATATCCAAAAACTTATAGAAGCGCTGCATCAAACTACAGCAGATTCCCCCGAAGTACAGTTGGACTTGCTCTCTCCCTCCCAGGAGTCTCCCCGGTGGTACCGGGTGATTGCCAGGGGGCTTTGGTCCCAGGATAATCTTACTCACTACACCCGAGTGGTGGGAAAGATTATTGATATACAAGAGGAGCATTCCGGCCATGTTAAACCGGGAGGGCCTCATCTTTAACGATGACAAATAATCATACTTTTATGTGATATTTAAAAATGATGAAAACCGTGGGCTTCTGTTTTGCGGGAAAGGAGATAGTACTATGACATTGGAACAGTGTTATGCCGCCATTGGTGCAGATTACCAAGATGTGCTGCGGCGTCTGCGCAGTGAAAAGCTGGTGCAGAAATTCGTGATAAAATTTTTAGATGACCCCAGTTTCCAGGAACTGTTGACCACTATAGAAGAGGGAAAAGGTGAGGAAGCGTTTCGAGCTGCTCATACCCTAAAGGGTGTTTCACAAAACCTGGGATTCACCTCTCTCTTCACTGCCAGCTCCGCTTTGACAGAAGCTCTGCGAAACGGTTTTCCCCCCGATATTTCTTCCCTGCTTCTCCCTGTAAAAGAGTCTTACGAAAACACGGCCAACGCCATTCGATGCTTTTTAGAAGAACAGGAAAACAGCTGAGGCTATAATCAAAACCCCTAGTAAACTAGGGGTTTGTACACCCCCTAGAAGGGGGAAATA
>CANSKS010000019.1 GCA_947647615.1 uncultured Neglectibacter sp. | reverse complement strand
AAGCCTTTCTATTCCCCCGGTATAACCGGGGGTTTATTTTCGCTAAAGCTACCAATAACGTCTTGCCGCCTCTGCGGCAAGACGTTTTGCCTCTTCCCCGTTTTGGTTTGGGGCATCGGTAGCCTGCCACACAATACAATCTTTCAAGCTGGTATTCATCACGGTAAAGGCCCTCTTCAGCTGGTAAGAGGCGACCTCCGCCCCAAAGGCCTCCTCGGAACCCATGGTGAGCAGCAGCACCGCCTCCCTGTGCTTCGCGATGGGCGGCACAATGTTCAGGGAAAAGCGCGCCTCAAAATAGCGTTGGGTGCGGTCCAACACCGCTTTTAAAGGGGCCGGAAAAGAAAACTGGTAAACGGGAGAAGCCACCACCAGCAAATCGCTTTCCCGCAAGGATTTATCTATTTCGTTGAAATCGTCGTAAATACAGCCTTCCTTTCTTGCGCACACCCGGCATCCAATGCAAGGCTTTACCGGAGAGCGGTAGGCGCTGTACCCTGTAATTTTCCAATGCTCCTGCTTCCGAAAGGGAGTAAGAAAGCTTTCCAACAGTTCTCTGGTATGACCGTTCCCGTGAGGAGAGCCGAACAATATGAGCATTTTTTTATCTTCTTGCATTTTCCCTTTCCCTTCTTTAAAATATAGGGGGACTATACCTCAAACCCTTCGCCTTCCAAAAAGGGCGGCAAATTGGGAAGTCCCGCCATTTTCTACTGGATTGGAGATGTTTTTATGCCAGATTGGAACCCTGAGCTCTATTTGCAATTCCAGCGCCAGCGCACCCAGCCCGCCATAGACCTTGCCAACCGGGCCAGGGCCTGTTCTCCCAAAACCATTGCCGATTTAGGATGCGGCCCCGGGAACAGCACAGCGGTGCTATACAGCCTGTTCCCTGATTCCGAAATCATCGGCCTGGACAATTCCCAAAGCATGGTGGAAAAAGCTAGGTCCCTTCACCCGGAGCTCAGCTTCCGCCAGGAAGACGCAGGCTCCCTTTCCGGCCAGTACGACCTGCTCTTTTCCAATGCCTGCCTGCAGTGGGTGCCCGGCCACAAAACCCTGCTTCCCCACCTGATGGACCGCCTGAACCCCGGCGGCATGCTGGCCGTGCAGGTGCCAAGAAACGGCGAAGAGCCCTTGATGCGCGCCATCACCCGGCTGGGAGAAGACCCCAAATGGCATTTCCAAAAAAAGGAACTGGAACCGAACATGGTTTTAAACCCGGAAGACTACTACCGTATTTTATCTTCCTGTGCCGGGGAATTCCAAATTTGGGAGACTGTCTATTACCATATGATGCCTTCTCACCAGGCTCTGTTGGACTGGGTGAGGAGCACCCGTCTTCGCCCCTATTTGAACGCGCTGAGCCCGGAAGAGGGACGCGCTTTCGAGCAAGAGCTGCTGGAACAGGCAAAGGCCCTGTACCCCTTCACCGAAAACGGGGAAATCCTATTTCGGTTCCGCCGCCTGTTCTTCACCGCGATCAGAACGTGCTGAAATTATACCATCCTTTTTTGACCCCGTCAAAACCCGGGAAAAATAAGGACGCAATTTTTTTGAAAAATACGTCCTGGCTTTTTCCTTCTTTTCCGTTATACTGAGTTTAACTTTTGGAAAGAAGGCTTTTATATGATTATAACCGACCTGCGTGTCAGCCATTTTGAAAAACCCTTGGGAATGCGCCTTTCTCCCCTTTCCTTTTCCTGGATTGCCGAAGACGCGGAAAGCCAGAGGCAGGAAGCGGCCCAAGTCAAGGTTTGGAACGCCCAAGGGCTCGTATATGACAGCGGAAAACGGGTAGACCTCTCTTCTCTGGGCTTTTCCCCGGAAATTGTTCTTGCGCCCCGAACCCGGTACCAATGGAGCGTCACTGTCTGGGGGGAAAAGGGCGAAAGCGCCAGCGCCTCCTCCTGGTTCGAAACTGCCAAGGAAAAGGAACCCTGGTCCTCCAAATGGATCACCTCTACCTTCCCGAAGGACCAGCACTTCCTCCTGCGGAAGGATTTCCCCGCCAAAGCCGGGCTGCGGTCTGCCCGGGCCTATGCCTGCGGTCTTGGAATTTATGAGCTGGAAATAAACGGGAAGAAAGTCGGGGAAGAATACCTGCTTCCGGGCTTCCACTGCTACGACATGCTTTTACAATACCAGACCTTCGATATCACCGGCCTTTTACGGGATGGGGAAAACACCCTGGGCGCTTCTCTTGCCCCCGGCTGGTACAAAGGAAGCCTCACCTTTGACCGGTACGATAACACCTATGGCGACACCATGAAATTTATTTGCGAGCTGCACCTTTCCTACGAAGACGGCAGTGAGGAGGTAGTGGTCACCGACAATAGCTGGCGCTGCCTGCCCTCCCCTGTGCTGGAAAGCAATATTTACGACGGGGAAATTTACGATGCCGCCAGGGCAACCCCTGGCTGGTCTTCTCCAAAATGCCCGGCGGAAACCTTCCCCACGGAAGAGCTCTCCGACGGCACGGAGCTCCTGGCCGCCAGGCTGAACCCCAAGATTGTGAAAAAAGCCAAGTTCCTTCCGGCAGAGGTCCTGCATACCAACCGGGGAGAAACCGTGTTGGATTTTGGGCAAAACCTGACAGGCTGGGTGGAATTCCGGGCAGCCGTCCCCGCCGGTACAGAAGTAAAGCTTTCCTACGGGGAGGTTTTGCAGGAGGGCTGCTTTTACCGGGATAACCTGCGCACAGCCAAATGTGAATACCACTATATTTCCGACGGGAAGCCCGCCTGGGTGCGGCCCCACTTTACCTTTTACGGGTTCCGCTATGTAAAGGTAGAGGGTGTTTCCCAGGTGGACCCAAAGGATTTTGAGGCCTGCCACATCCGTTCGGATATTGACCCCATTGGTTCTATTGAAACCAGCGATCCCTTGGTAAACCGGCTTTTCTTAAACGGCCTTTGGGGCCAGTTCGATAATTTTCTGGACCTTCCCACCGACTGCCCCCAGCGGGATGAACGGCTGGGTTGGACAGGGGACGCCGCCATCATCAGCGCCACGGCCTGCAAAAACCTGTACATGCCCGCCTTTTTCCACCACTATTTGAAAAACGTGGAGCTGGAGCAGCGCTACCACAAGGGTGCGGTGCCGGTTTTCGTGCCCATGATCAAGCTAAAGCCCCCCAGGAATACTGCGGGCTGGTTTGCCACCGCTTATAGCGGCACCGCTATTTGGAGCGATGTGGCCACCATGATGCCCTGGGCCCTTTATGAAAACTACGGGGACAAGGCCTTGCTGAAAGCCCATTATCCCCTCATGAAGACCTGGGTGGAGCGCATTCGCCAAGACGACGAGGCCGACGGCGGCCGGGGCCTCTGGCTTCGGGGCAACCAGCTTGGAGATTGGCTGGCCCTGGACCGGGAAGACGGGGACACTCAAAACCCCTTTGGCGCTACCAGCCTGCCCTATACCGCCAGCGCCTTCTACTATTATTCCGCCTCCCTTACCGCCAAGGCTGCCAAAGCTTTGGACCTGGAAGAGGATGCCGCTCAATACGGCGAATTGGCAGAGAAAATAAAAGCCGCCATACTGGCGGAGTATTTCCATGAAGACGGCAGCTTCGCCATTACCGGCACCCAAACTGCCTGTGTGCTCAGCCTGTTTTTTGGCCTTTACCAGGAAGGGAAAAAGCAGGTCGTGGTAGATCAGCTGAAGAAGCGGTTGGAAAATAATAACCTGCATTTGAATACCGGCTTCTGCGGCACACCTTTCTTGTGCCGGGTCCTTTCCGAAAACGGCTTGAATGAATATGCCTACACCCTGTTTTTGCAGGAAGATTTTCCCAGCTGGCTTTACGAGGTAAAAATGGGCGCCACCACTGTTTGGGAACGTTGGAATTCCATTTTGCCCGACGGTTCCATTAGCGGCACCGGTATGAACAGCCTGAACCATTATGCCTACGGCTCTATTGCCGATTGGATGTACCGGAACCTTTGCGGCCTCACTCCCTGTGAGGAAGCTCCTGGCTACAAAAAGGCCAAAATCCGTCCCATGCCGGACCCGCGCATAGGGCGGGTGGAAATGACCCAGCGCACCGCCTCCGGCCTTTACCGGGTAGCCTGGCGCTACGAGGGCAACGCCTTCCGCTGCGATATCACGGTACCCTTCGACTGCGAAGCCGAGTACTGTGCCCCCGACGGCTCTGTGTATCGCCTCACCGCCGGAAGCTATTCCTTCTGACCTTCCATAAGTACGAAAGCCACCTGCTGCCTTTTGGGAATCAAAGAAGGTCCTTTTTTCTACAATTGTCGCTATCGCTTTTTTTCCACCGGCATAGCCGGTGGTTGTGGGGATAAAATGAGCGCCGTAGACGTGGGTGTCTACGGCGCTTTGGCAAGGGCAAGAGGGCTTGCAGTTTCCGATCGTATGAAGCAACTGTCTGCAATCTGTTCAAGGTCCTTTGCCAATATAAAAGCTGTACCTTTTTTTGAAATTAATTATACGGATCATACCAGCCTAATCATAATATAATATCTTTAAAGAGGTGCCTGTGACATGCGCGAAGCTTAGCGACAGCTTTTCCCGTACAGCCTGTCGGGCGCCTCACTCATAGGATTTGATGAAGTCGATATTATATATCTCCGTGGCCGACAGCACAGAGTTGTCAAAGCTGTCTGCCGGGACGGTGCCATAATACCAGGACTGGGCCTGGAAATAGGCCCGGAGGTCGGGGTCGTTGAACATGCGGCCGTGGCGGGCATATATTTCATTGCGGGCAATAGACAGCTGCCAGGAGGACAGGCCCGCAATATCCGCGTAAGTCAGGCGGCGGGATGAGCTTTGGGGAATCATATAGCCGTTATAGGTCAGCACATAGTTCCCGGAATTGCCCACATTCTGGGAGATGCCGTTAAGGCCATCCTCATATTGCTTTAAGAAGTCGATGTTCTGCTGCTCCGTGTAAGAAAATACCGAACTGGAGAAATCCTCCGGTTCTATGGTGCCGTTGTACCAGGACTGGGCCTCGAAATAGGCCCGCACGTCCTCGTCCTTGAACTTCCTGCCGTGGCGGGCAAAAATCTCATTGCGGGCCAACATCATGTCCTGCTTGGTGAAATTCTGGATGTCCACATAGGTGAGAAGCCTCTGGTCGCTTTGGGGCAGGATGTAAAAGTTGCTTTCCTCCACCTCGGGGCTTGGCTCTGCCGTGGGTTCCGTTGTAGGTTCCGTTGTAGGTTCCGTCGTGGGTTCCGTTGTAGGTTCCGTCGTGGGGGAAGCCTCCGGGGAAACCATAACCTCCAGAGCGCTTTTTGGGGGTTCTGCGGACGCATTGCTCCCAAACTTTAAAATGCCGAAAAACAGCACGGCTGCCAGGATGAGCAGCAGCACCGCTATGCCGCAGGAAAGCCCCACAATAAGCCCAATGTTTCTATTGCCGCCCCGGGCAGGCACAGACTGCCCATAACGGGGGGATTGGAGGGGCTGGTTGTAAAAGACCGGCTGCTGGGGCTGGGTTCGGGCCTGGTTCTCCTGGACGACAGGCGCACCGCAGGCGGGGCAAAAGGCGCTACCCTCAGGGACGGACGCGCCGCATTTGGTACAAAATCTTGCCATAGTTCTATTCCACCTCTTCTTGGAAGCCGAGAAAAGCTCCCCGGCTAATAAAAAAATTATACAGCAGTTCCCCTGCTTTGGCAATATGGCAGTGCTCAAATTGGCCGCAGGTGGTTTTCCCTTTTATTTTTCAGCTTTCAAGATCATGGTGCCGCCGTTTTCGTACAGCACTGCCACCCTTTGGAACCCGGCGTTTTTCATGAGCTCTGTTTGATGCTCCAGCGTCAGGGGAATATCGATATGAATAAACTGGTCCTCCGGTATGGCGCTCTCCTTCCGTTTCCGGTCGTACCGCTTTTGGCAGATCTCCTCTTCCTCCAGGCAGCAGGCAATGTAATCGCATTCAATATAATACCCGCCCGGCCGAAGGGCACGGAAGAGCTTTTCGTAGATCTTTTGCTTTTTCCCGTATTTGAAATGGTGCAGGGTTTCAAAGGAAAGGGCAGCGTCGTAAAAGGATTCCTCAAAAGGAAATTCAAAATAATCTGCCAAAATTAGCCTGGGGGACTTTTCCCGGTACTTCTCCTCCAGCTTTGCCATCATATCCTTGGAAAGGTCAATCCCTGTTACCTCCAAATTGGGAAACCGGCGGTACATGGCTTCCAGCTCCAAACCGGTACCGCAGCCCAGGTCCAAAATCTTAGAGAGCGGCGCGTCAAAGTAATCTGCAATATGTTCATATTCCGGCGCCCACTGTCCCAAATGGACCGTCTCATAGTTCTCCAGCCGTTTCGCAAAAAAGGCGGCCATCTCCTCCGCCGGCGTGCCTTCCTCCTCATGGATCCACGCTTTTAGCTCCGCCATATACCGGGCAGTTTCTTCCGGCGTTCTCACTTTACTTTCCAGCATAACTTTCTCCTCTCTTTTTTAACTCCATTTCACCAAGGGCCTGTAGGGCCAGAGAAAAACTGTCCCTTCGCAAAAGGGAAGTAAGCCCCGGCCCCCTGGCGAAAAGGGAACTTCCGAAATTTCCTTTCGGAGCCTATCTCACCCCGGGAAGCTTTAGGGAAAACCGCATAAAGGCATCGGTAAGCAGCCGTTTTACTGTAGTCGAAGGGAAGGTGATCTCGTTGGACACCATTTGGGCCGCAATACCGTGGGAATAGAGCCAAATATTTAAAAAAAGCATCTCGGCGGCCTCCATGGTAACACCCGTTACCTTTTGAGCGTTTTCGATGGAGGCCCGGTTCCACTTGGCATAAACAATATCCCGCAAAGTGGAACCGGCCATGGTTTTATCCATAAACAATGCAGAAAAAATATTCCTTTCCTGCCTGGCAAACTCCACATAGGCAATCGCCTGGCTGAGCAGCCGGTTTTCCTCTGTCATGCGGGCTTCCATAAAGGCATCGTAACAGGCGTCCAATTCCAGTCTCACGTCGCTCTTCAGCTGTTCCATATTTTTATATACCCGAAACAGCGGCCGGGTAGAACAGCCCAGCGCCTTCGCCAAGCCGCGGGCATTTAGCGCTCCTGGCCCGCCTTCTCGAATAAGCTCCACTGCTGCCGAAAGGATCTCTTCTTTTTCTACGGTAGGCTTTGGGGGCATTTTTCACCTCCGTTCTGTAACATACGTTACACAACATATGTTACCATTATAGGCAAAACTTTTCCTTTTGTCAATGCTTACAAATCGAAATTTATGCTCTTCTCCCCTTTGCGGGAAGCTCCATTTTTTACCCTCCTGGCCTGGCGCAACAGCAAGACCAGGCAGAAAGGGTGCCGGTACGAAACAAGGCAAGAAAAAGGCGGCAGCCTTTTTGGCTCATTTCTCAATGCCGCCTCATTCCCAAAAATAGGAAGAACCGGTTACCTTTTAAGCCTGGAAACCGGCGCGCCGGAACCGCGGCTGTGCCACTTCCAGCCAATGGACATGCCCATGCCCACGAAAAACACTACCTGCCCTAAAAACTGTATGGGCTCCAGGAAGAACTCTCCCGCATTGAGCAAGGCCTGGTAACTGTTTACCGCCGCCATGGACTGGGCCGCGCAAAGGTTCAGAACTACCGAATCGACCGCCCACTGGAAAAAGGCGGGCAGAGCGGCTAAAATAATTCCCGCAACCTCCCAGCTGGTTTTGGCCCCGTTTTCTCCGAGGCTCCGCAGCGCTCCCCAGGTGAAAAGAGCCTGAAAAGTCAGCCGGTATAGCACGTTGACCAGCATCGTGTAGGGCAGCGTGAACATGGCGCAAGCCTCCGCGTCGGGGCAAAAGACCTGCTTGATGTTTCCCTGAAACAAGACCAGCAAAACCAGCAGCAGCGCGGCCATTCCCTGCACCAGCACAGATACCCACAAAAGCCGGGAGATCATTTTCTTCCATTCCATAAGCTTCTCACCTTTCTTTTTTTTGAGCCGTAACCCCCGCCTGGGGATTACGGCTCAAATACGGCCTGTAAAACCTGAAAAAGCAATTCAGGGAACCGGTTCCAAAAGGAAGCAAATCACTTTCCTAAAACTTTCTTCACCGTGGCCCGGATGTTATCTGCACAAAGGCCAAACTCCTTCAGCAAATCTACGGCGGGGCCGGAATGGCCGAACACATCCTGAACGCCGATCTTTGTCACCTGTGTGGGGCATACCTCGGAAAGGTAAGAAGCCACGGCTTCCCCCAGGCCGCCCATCACACTGTGTTCCTCCACGGTGACAATGCGCCCTGTCTCTTTTGCCGCTTTTAGCACCAATTCTTTATCGAGAGGCTTTACCGTGTGCATGTCGATGAGCCGGGCATCAATGCCGTCTTCTTCCAGAGCCTTCACCGCTTTCAAAGCCTCGCTGACCATTAAGCCGGTGGCGATCACAGTAATCTCTCCGCCTTCCCGCAGGGTGATGCCCTTGCCGATCTCGAAGTGATAATCTTCGTTGTTGTTGCAGCTTTCTACTGCCAAACGGCCCAAACGGATGTAAACCGGGCCCTGGTATTCCGCCGCAGCCTTTACCGCTGCCTGCATTTCATAATGATCTGCCGGGTTTAAAACCACCATTCCGGGAATGGAACGCATTAGGGCAATATCTTCACAGCATTGGTGGGTGGCGCCGTCTTCCCCTACGGAAATTCCCGCGTGGGAACCCACGATCTTCACGTTCAGGTGGGGATAGCCTACAGAATTGCGTACCTGTTCAAAGGCACGGCCCGCGGAAAACATGGCAAAGGAAGCCGCAAAGGGCACTTTCCCGCAGGTGGCAAGTCCGGCGGCAATGCCCACCATATTGCATTCCGCTATCCCGCAATCTATGAAGCGTTCGGGATATTTTTTCTTAAAAATACCGGTTTTGGTGGCCTCCGCCAGGTCGGCGTCCAGCACGACGATATTGGGATTGGTTTCCGCCAAAGCCGTAATGGCCTCGCCAAAGCTCTCTCTTGTGGCCTTTTTCACAATCTCACGCATTTTCCAGCACCTCCAGGGTTTTGGTCAATTCTTCTTTCGCAATGGCATACTCTTCCGCGTTGGGAGCCTTCCCATGCCAGCCCACCTGGTTTTCCATGTAGGAGACCCCTTTTCCCTTAACGGTCTTCGCCACAATGGCAAAGGGCTTGCCGCTACAGGTTCTGGCCGCTTGGAAGGCTTTTTCGATTTCCTCGAAATCGTTACCGTCAATGGTCATCACTTCAAAACCAAAGGCTTCAAATTTCTTGTCAATGGGTTCCGGCCCGCCCACCTGGGATACAGGCCCGTCAATTTGCAGGCCATTGTTATCTACGATCACACAAAGGTTGGAAAGCTTGTGATGGCCCGCAAACATGGCAGCCTCCCACACTTGGCCCTCTTCTATTTCACCGTCGCCCAAAAGAGCGTATACCCGGTAGGATTTTTGATCCATCTGGGCTGCCAGGGCCATACCTACCGCCGCCGAAATCCCTTGGCCCAGAGAACCGGAGCTCATGTCTACGCCGGGAGTCCCTTTCATATCCGGATGGCCTTGCAGCATGGCGCCAATATGGCGAAGCTTTTGCAGCTCTTCTTCCCCAAAATAGCCCCGCTGAGCCAAAACAGAATAAAGGCCGGGAGCGCAATGCCCTTTGGAAAGCACAAACCGGTCCCGGTTCGGGGCCTTAGGCTCCTTGGGATCGATATTCATCTCTTTAAAATAAAGATAGGTAAAAAGATCTGCAGAAGAAAGAGAGCCTCCGGGGTGCCCCGACTTCGCGTGAAAAGTCCCTTCCACAATTCCCAGACGAACCTTCGCCGCAGTTAATTGAAGTTCTTTCCGTTCCTGTGCGTTCATGTGTCTGATCCTTCCTTTCCGCCATTGCCGCTATGAAAAAGCGGCTTTGCTCTAGGAAATTGTAGCCTATTTTCCGGAAAAAAGCAATGCCCGGCTTCCGCATTTTTCGTCAGCCCGTATATTTTCCATTGGGAAACGGAAAACTACCCTTGCAGTCTTTGGATTTTTTAGAAAGGAAGTTGTTTTTCATGCGGCAAGAAAAAAACGGCAGAATAGGAAACCTGCCCGCCAACATCAACATCATGAACCCGGTGCCCAACAAAGATGCCAAAAGCATTAAAGGGCTTGTTCGGAAAAACGGAAAAATAGCAGGCTACGAGCTTTCCGACGGCACCATGCTCACAAAACGGGAGGGCGTGGCCCTGGCAAAGCAAGGCGGCATTCGCGGCGTGGCCATTGCCAGCCGAAACGGAAACGAGTACTTGCGTTCTTTCCCCGACGGGGACGAAAGCAACAACTTGGGCGACCTGCCCACAGCGGGGACGTTCTGAAGCGGTTTGCCAAAAAACGGGCGCGTCAATTCTGGCACAATAAGAGGATAAGGGGACGCGGCATACCGCACGCCCCTTTTTCTCTGCTCATTTCTTTTCGAATGTCGTTTTTAAGTTTTGGGCCGTTTGGGCAGCAAGGATTCCACCGGCCTGCAAGCCAATTTCCATATAAACAGCCTCAAGGGTATTCGCGTATTCAAAAAGCAGCCCCGTTATTTCCTCGTATTCCTCTATGTCGTGAAATTCCTCGCGCAGCCGGCCCGTCACGCGCTTTTGGGCACTTTCCAGCCGCTCTTTGTAGGTGCGCGGGTCCGGTCTCAATTCCTCCGTACCGTGCAAAAGAAATTCCCGGATCTGTTGGAGATCTGCCCTGAAAAAGATTTCGTCAATGTAGTTCATAAAAAATTTACATCTCCCATTTTTCAAACTTAAAAATAAGGTTAGGTAGTTTCATATATGATATTACACTTTATTGTTTGAATTGTCAAGCATGTTTCATCACTTTCCCGTTTGATAAGTTTTTTGAAATGGATGAATCACACATTTTCGTGTATAATAGCACTGCGAAGATAATGAAAAACGGGGGATTTTATTGTGGGAATGGCTTTAAAAATTAGAACAATCCTGTTGGAACGAGGCATGACCATAAAGGAATTGGCCGAAAAGACCGGCACCACCGGAAATAATTTAAGCAATAAACTATCTCGCGATAACTTTTCGGAAAAGGAATTGCGGGCTATTGCCGACGTGCTGAACTGCAGCTACGACGGCATCTTTACTTTTAAAGATACCGGCAAGCAAATATAAAAAACAGGCTATACCGTAGGCCTGCAAGCATTTTTAAGGGAGTGCTGCAAAATGCAGCACTCCCTCATTTTACCTTTCTATTTGGTTTTCCCCTTTGGCCGCCTGAGCAGGGCAAGGTACTCTTTTGCTCCGAATTCCCTATTTTTTCCGCACAAAAGCTTTTTTAGGCATTTTGCAAACCGGGCAAGTCCAGTCCTTGGGCAGCTCTTCAAAGCCAAAGTTCAGGTCGCTATAGACATAGCCGCATACGGAACAAACAAAGCTTTCCCCGCTGCTTTTATCAAAAGTCAACTGGGGAGGAAGGTAGGTTGGGGCCTTCTTGGGGGAAACACCCTTCTGGACCTCGGTATAATAGCGGTAGGTCATGGGGGTTCCCTGGGCCACGTCGCTTCCGGCAATAATCTCCGCCGCAAAAATGACCTGGCCGCCCACCTCCAGCTTGCCCTTCACCTGGCACAAAAACCAGCAGCAGGTATTTTCTTTAATCACCGGCACGCCTTCTAACAGCACCTTGTGACGAATATTTTCCAGTTTCCTGGTATGGCGGCCGGAAACCAGCCCCAAAGCGCCGGTCACCGAAGCGGGCGTATCTTCCGAAAGCACAGAAATACTAAAAATCCCGTTTTTTTCAATGCACTCCGTGCTGTAATTTTCTTTGTTCAAAGCTACCGCCACCAAGGGCGCATCCGAAGGCGAGGCCTTGGAGATTTGCATTACCGAATTGACAATACAAGCCGAAGGTTTTTCCTCATCCTTTACTCCTATCGCGTACATACCGTAAGAAAGATTGCCCAATACCTGGGGTTTCATTGCATTCGTCATCCCTTTCCATGAAAAGAAGAATCTGGAAAATAAAGCTGTTCCACCGCTTTCCTATCATACAGAAAAAGACCGGCGGTTATTCCAAAAGGACAAATTTTCTTTCGCGGGCTTTTCGCTTTCAGCCCGCTTGTCCTTTTATTTTTTCCCAATAAGCCCGGAAACTTTGTTCATTCTTGTTTTCCCCATATTCATAATATCGCGTTCCCAGCAAAGCATCCGGCATATATTGCTGGGGCAGCCAGTGGTTGGGGTAATCGTGAGGGTATTCGTAGAACTGCCCCTTTTTCTGCACCTCTGCCCCATCGTAATGCTTATTCTGCAAATTCCGGGGAATGGCTCCGGTGCTCCCGTTTTTGATATCTGCCATGGCCTTTGCCAGAGCGGTGTGGGCGGAATTGGATTTTGGCGCCAGACTCACCAGCACCACTGCGTCGGCCAAAGGCAGCTGGGCTTCCGGGAGCCCTACCATCAAGGCAGAATCTACCGCAGCCTTCACAATGGGAATGATCTGTGGCCAGGCGAGGCCCACATCCTCGCAAGCGCAAACCAACAGCCTGCGGCAGGCAGAGGGCAAATCCCCTGCTTCCAGCAGCCTGCCCAAATAGTGGAGGGCTGCGTCCGGATCTGAACCGCGCATAGATTTTTGAAAGGCAGAAAGGATGTCGTAATGCTCGTCCCCTCCCCTGTCATAACGCAAGGCGCTTTTTTGGGTGAGCTCCCGGGCACTTTCCAGGTCAATAAAAACCTCTTCCCCGCCGCTGTCGCAGGAAAGGTAACACAGCTCCACCGCGTTCATAGCCTTGCGCACATCTCCCCCGCAGGCAAAAGAAATGTGACGGCACACACCCTCTTCCAGGAGCGTTTGTTTTCCTTGCTCTTCGGAAAGCATGGCAAAGGCCCGCTTCACCGCTTTTTCTATTTCTCTCTGTTCCACCGGCTTAAATTCAAACACAGTAGCGCGGCTGAGAATGGCACCGTAAACATAAAAGTAGGGATTCTCCGTGGTAGAGGCGATTAAGGTGACACTGCCGTTTTCCATGCACTCCAACAAGGTCTGCTGCTGCTTTTTGTTGAAGTATTGGATCTCGTCCAAATACAAAAGTACCCCGTTCATCCCCTGGAAAGTATCTGTCCTGGAAACCGCCTCTTTGATATCCGCAGTGGAAGCCGTTGTCCCGTTCAGCTTTACAAGGTGCCGTTCGGTATTCCGGGCAATAATAGAAGCTACCGTAGTCTTTCCTACTCCGGAAGGGCCGTAAAATACCATGTTGGGGATTTGTCCCGATTCTATAATTCGGCGCAAGACCTTCCCAGGCCCTAAAATATGCTCCTGGCCTACCACCTCTTCCAGGGAAACAGGACGTATTTTATCTGCCAGCGGCGCGGCCATTCTCCTCTCCCTCCCCAACCTCTTCCACAATTTTCCCCTTTTCGCCAAAGGGGCTCAAAAAAGGCCAGAACCTTACATTTTTAGTATAGCATCCTCTTTGGAAAAACGCAAACGTTTGTTTGTAAATTTTTTCAAAAACGAAAAAAACGTCATTGCAAAAGCTTTTCTCAACCCTGCAATGACATCTTTCCAAAAATTACCGCTTCCTTATTTTAAGAAGCTCTTTACGATCTCCCTGTCCGGGGTTTGCGTTAAGGAGCCGGAACCCAAAGCCTTGATGAGATCGGCAATCGCCTTCAAATTCCCAATGGGAGTGCCGTGGGGTACCGCGTCGCCGGTGCTGAGGATAAAGCCCACCTTATTTTCCAGCTTTTCCATCACCTCTACAGCGGTTTCTACCGCCTCTCTTTCCGTAATCATGGAAAGCCTGGGCGGGTCAATGCCGCCAATGACTACCTTCTTCGCGCCCCATTCCTTCCTGGCGTCCCAAGGGCAAAGGTCGCCGGTAAAGGGCGGGCAAACGGAATCTACTCCATCCTGCCGGCCGCTGCCCACTTCCTTCACAAAGCCGGAGAGCTTCCCGCACATATGCGTAATATACAGCTTCCCGGCTTCATGGCACAGGTCGGCATAGGTGTTAATGGCAGGCAGGGAATATTCGGTAAACATGCTGCGGCTCATCACGGTAGTAGAAGTGTCTTCATAATCGATAATCACGCCGCAGGGGTATTGCAAAAGCGCCTGGTACTGGCGTATGTTCCGCTGCTGCATGGCTTCGAAAAGAGCTTCCATTTCTTCCGGGTAATCCGCCATCAGGTACACCGTATTTTCCACGCCGCTCAAAAACTGCAAGGTCTCCTGCACAGGGCTCATATTCCCGCTTAAAGTGGCCATGCCCATATCGCCGATCTGCTGATCTCTCGCCAGGAATTCTTCAATGCGGGGGCGGTATGTGGTATGCTCGGCAATATATTGGAAAACCTTGGCGTCCTCTATACTTTCCACCATATGCTTGCTCACATAGTTGGTGTTGCCGCTGTTTTTCCGTTCGGTGTAAGCAGTTCCTACCCGGGTCTCGTAATAGGTACGGGAACCGGCGTCGTTGGATTCCGTGCGGATGGTCACCCCTTCCATGATCTCCTCCGGCCCGGCCACATGGCGCTCCAGGAAATCGCATCCCGTGAACTTAGCCGCATAAATCAAATCGTCGGGGTGGCCCTGTTTTGGGAGAGAACTGGTAAAATACCCATCCATCAGCGGAGCCCAGGGCATGCGATCGGTCTCCCGGGAATGCAGCGCCTCAAAAAGACGTTCCCGGGAAGTCATTTGGTCTTTTGCCATAAATACGATCACTTTCCTCTTCTACAAAATTTCAGAAATCAGTTCCTCCGAAGGTCTTCTGGGAAACTCAACCCGCCATTTCCTCCCACTGAGAGAAAAAGCTGTCTTCGGAATCCTCCGGAATAAGGCAAGCATCATTCTACTAGAAGACAGGTCAATTTGCTATCCCCAAAAATTATGAAAAACAGAATTTCCCGCCTCATAAGCCAAAGCTGTTTTCCCGCTTTCCCTATGCCTGTCTTTTATTATTCAAAAGAAATATGACATAATAATTGTATAGAATACAGCAGTTGGAAAACTCCGCCCGCTCCCTTATTGGTACAGGGGGTACTTCTTGCAAACGCCGTCTACCAGGCCACGGATGGTCTCTATTTTCCCTTCAAACCCGTCTTCCATTGCCATGGCAATACACTGGGCCACTACGTCCATATCATCCTCCCGCAGGCCTCGGGTGGTAACGGCAGGAGTGCCCAAACGGACGCCGCTGGTAATAAAGGGACTGCGCTTCTCGCCGGGAACTGTATTTTTATTGGCGGTAATATATACCTCGTCTAAACGGCGCTCCAGTTCTTTTCCCGTAAGCTCGGAATTGGAAAGGTCTACCAGCATCAAGTGATTATCGGTACCGCCGGAAACCAGCTTCACGCCCCGCTTTAGAAGCCCGTCTGCCAAAGCCTTGGCGTTTTTTACGATCTGTTCCCCATAGGCCTTAAACTCCGGCGCCAACGCTTCCCCCAAGCATACGGCCTTGGCCGCGATAATGTGCATTAAGGGGCCGCCCTGGGTGCCGGGGAAGATCGCTTTATCGATCTGCTTTGCAAACTCTTCCTTACAAAGGATCATGCCGCCTCTGGGGCCCCGCAAAGTCTTGTGGGTGGTGGTGGTGACCACATCGGCATAGGGAACCGGATTTTGGTGGCAGCCCGCAGCCACCAGGCCCGCGATATGGGCCATGTCTACCATCAAATAAGCGCCGCAGGCGTCGGCGATTTCCCGGAATTTTTGGAAATCGATGGCTCTGGGATAGGCGCTGGCCCCGGCGACAATGAGCTTGGGCTTCACTTCTAAAGCCTGAGCCATCAGCTTTTCATAATCGATGCATCCGCTCTCGCTGTCTACACCATACGCCACAAAATGGTACAAAGCGCCGGACATATTCACCGGGGAACCATGGGTAAGGTGGCCGCCCTCCGCAAGGTTCATACCCAATACCGTATCACCGGGCTGCAGCAAAGCGAAATATACCGCCAAATTCGCCTGGGCGCCGGAATGAGGCTGCACGTTGGCGTGATCGGCCCCAAAAAGCTTACAGGCCCGTTCCCTTGCAATATCCTCCACGAGGTCCACACACTGGCAGCCACCGTAATAGCGCTTTCCAGGGTAGCCTTCGGCATATTTATTGGTAAGCACCGTACCCATCGCAGCCATAACAGCAGGCGACACAATATTTTCCGAGGCGATAAGTTCCAAATTCCTTTGCTGGCGGGCAAATTCCTTTTCCATAGCCTCCCCTACCGCCGGATCTTTCCCAGAAACAAAACCAATCGTATCCATCAAATCACGAAACATACTCTTAATCCTTTCCTGCATTTTTTTGTTTTTATACACAGCCGTTCTCAGTAGGCCCTAACAAAAACAGCTGCCGCTTTCCCTTATTATAGCGGAAAAGCGGCATTGCCACAAGGGGAAAAATAGAAAAGCCGTCCCAAGGAAAATTCCTCGTCCACCAGCTCATTCCCAGAAAACGGCGCTAAGAAAAAGGAGAACCAGCCCTTTTCCCGTTTCCGGAAAGTCCCGGCATATTTTCACTACAAGCCGGTTGCCAAGGGAAAAAATTTGTTGTAAAATGTCGTTAAGAAGCCATTCGTTTTCGGCGGCAGCCGAAGCGGAAAGGAGAACATTCATGACAAAAAAACAACTGGCTCTGCTGGCTGTAGAAGCCTTAAAAAAAGAGTATCCCGACGGGATTTGTTCTCTCACCTACCAAGATCCTTTACAGCTGCTCATCGCCACCAGGCTTTCCGCCCAATGCACCGACGCGCGGGTAAATCTGGTGACTCCTGCCCTGTTTGCCCGGTTCCCCACCCTGGAAGCTTTTTGCGAGGGCACGGAAGAGGAGATTGGGGAGCTCATCCATTCCTGCGGATTCTATAAGATAAAGTCCAAAGATATTCTGGCCGCCTGCCGCATGATCCGCGATGAATTCGGCGGCAAAGTACCCGACACCATCGAAGAACTCGTTCGGCTACCGGGCGTAGGCCGCAAGACTGCCAACCTGGTGGTGGGAGATATTTACGGGAAACCTGCCGTTGTCACCGACACCCACTGCATTCGCATCGCGGGGCGGTTAGGCCTTACGAAAAATACGGTTCCCCAAAAAGTAGAGGAGGACCTGCGCGCCCTGCTGCCGCCGGAAGAAAGCAACAACTTCTGCCACCGCACCGTGCTTCACGGCCGGGCTGTATGCACCGCCCGGAAAGCCATGTGCGAAAACTGCTGCATGGCGGAATTCTGTAAAAAAGCAGGCCTGGAGAAAAAACAAACCACAAAAAAAGCTCAAAGGAGAAGCCTGTGAAAGAGCTCCGGGGTTTTGTTTCCCGGTCCTGCTTTCCGGTATATTCCCTATGCGAAGAAAGGAAGTAAAAAATATGAGCTACGATTTTGAAACCCTGGTCGACCGTTCCGGCCAAGGCGCCGGAAAATGGGACGCCATGCGGGAAGGCCGGCCGGAGCTGCCCAAAGACATTGTGCCCTTCTCGGTGGCAGACATGGAGTTTAAAACCGCGCCGGAAATTGTAGATGGGCTAAAAAAATACTTAGATACCCACATCCTGGGCTATACCAGCCCCACTGAGGAATACCGGTCAACGGTATGCCGTTGGATGAAAGAGCAGCACCAATGGGACGTTACTCCGGAGTCCATCTGCTGCACCAGCGGCGTGGTTTCGGCCCTTTACTTACTGGTAGCCGCTCTCACCCAGGAAAAGGATGGCGTTATTCTCATGCCCCCGGTGTATTACCCCTTCTACAGCGCCGTCACTGCCCAGGGCCGTGAGGTGAAGAAATGCCCTTTACTCTATGAAAACGGCGCTTATTCCATCAACTTTGAGCTTTTGGAACAGGTGGCCGCGGAAAGCAGCAGCAAACTCCTAATTTTTTGCAGCCCTCACAACCCGGTGGGCCGTGTGTGGAAAAAGGAAGAGCTCCGCAATGTATGGGAAATCTGCAAAAAGCACGGGGTGCGCATTATCAGCGACGAGATCCATTTCGACATCATTCTCCCAGGCCACACCCATACGGTATTTCAAAACGCCGTTGACTGTAAAGAAGAGGTGGTCGTTTGCACCGCTCCCAGCAAAACCTTTAACTTGGCCGCGATGCAAACCTCCAACATTATCATCCCACTGGAAGAGGACCGTAAGAAGCTTCAGGCCGTGCGGGACAGGATCGCTTACCACGACCCGAACGCTTTGGGGCTGGAGGCCTGCCGGTTGGCCTATACCCTGGGCAAGCCTTGGATGGAAGAAATGCGGGAAGCTGTTTCCGGCAACTACCGTTTCGCTGTAGAGTTCCTAAAAAAGCACTTGCCAGAGATCAAACCTATAGAGCTTCAAGGCACCTACCTGTTGTGGCTGGACTGCACCGCCCTGGGAAAAACCAAGGAGGAACTGGAAAGCTTCATGGTAAACGATGCCCAGCTGTTTTTAGACGAAGGCTACCTTTTCGGCGAAGAAGGCAGCGGCTTTGAACGGGTAAACCTGGCCTGTCCCCAATGGGTATTAAAGGCCGGCCTGGAACGGCTGGAACGGGCTTTCAAAAAATAACGGCTTCACATTTGCCTCTCTTTCCCCATAAGATAGAAGAAAGAAATTGGGAAAGAGAGGCGCTTATTTTGGAATTTTTCCTTTCTGTTTTCCAGACGGCGGCTTTGGCCGCCGCTCTTTCTGTGGACGCTTTTGTAGCCTGTTTTGCTTACGGAAGCCAGCAAATTCGTATTTCCTTTCTTTCCGCCCAGGTGATCTCCTTATTGTGTACCGGTATACTGGGGGGTTCCACGTTATTGGGAACTTGGGCTAAAGGCTGGATCCCTCCTTGGCTCACTTCCTTCCTTTGTTTTTTCATCCTGCTGGCTTTGGGCATTGTAAAGCTGCTGGACGGCATGGTAAAGGCCCTGCTGCGAAAGCACAGCGGCTTTGGCAGGGAAATCCGCTTCCGGCTCTTCCATCTCCGATTTGTGCTAAGCCTTTATGCCGACCCGGAAAAGGCCGACCAAGACCATTCCAAAACCATTTCTCCCAAGGAGGCGGCCTCTTTGGCCGCGGCTCTTTCTTTAGACGGCGCCGCGGTGGGTTTTGGTGCTGCTTTGGGAAACCTCTCTCTGCCCTTGCTGTTGGTCTGTTCTTTGCTGGCAGAGCTTTTGGCCGTACTTTTGGGAGCACAGCTTGGGAACCGGCTGGCAAAAAAGCTGCCTTTTAACCCCTCTTGGCTGGGGGGAGCTTTGCTGCTGTTGCTGGCTTTTTCCAAGCTGGGGTGACCGTTTTTTTTAAGTCGATTAGAAATTTATACCACAAGGTCTCAAAGGTAAAAGGAAAGGACATACCACCAAGCTGTCTGGTAGTATGTCCTCTTTTTACTTGCGAGGAATCCTGTTACTTTCTGGGATTCTTAATTGCCGCCTGGGCAGCTGCCAAACGGGCAATGGGCACGCGGAAGGGAGAGCAGGAAACATAGGTGAGACCTACGTTATGGCAGAACTCAATGGTGGTCGGGTCGCCGCCATGCTCGCCGCAAATGCCGAGAATAATATCGGCACGGACGCTCTTGCCCTTTTCGGAAGCCATCTTTACCAGTTGGCCAACGCCTTCCTGGTCCAAACGGGCAAAGGGATCGTTCTCATAGATCTTGTTTTCGTAATAAGAGCCCAGGAACTTCCCAGCGTCGTCTCTGGAGAAGCCAAAGGTCATCTGGGTCAAGTCATTGGTACCGAAGGAGAAGAACTCGGCCTCTTCCGCGATCTTATCGGCAGTAAGGGCAGCACGAGGAATCTCGATCATGGTGCCAACCTTATATTTCAGATCAGCGCCGGCTTCCGCGATAATCTTATCGGCGGTTTCGGTAACCGTCTTCTTTACGAACCGCAGCTCTTTGACTTCGCCTACCAGAGGAATCATGATTTCGGGGACAATGTTCCACTCGGGATGGGCTTTGTTCACATTGATAGCAGCCTTGATCACAGCCTCGGTCTGCATGGCAGCGATCTCGGGATAAGTGACAGCCAGACGGCAGCCACGATGGCCCATCATGGGGTTGAACTCATGGAGGGAAGCGATAATCGCTTTAATATCTTCCACGCTCTTGCCCTGGGTCTTGGCCAACAGCTCAATGTCTTTCTCTTCTGTGGGAACAAACTCGTGAAGCGGGGGATCCAGGAAGCGGATGTTGACGTGCTTGCCTTCCATGGCCTCGTACAGCTTTTCGAAGTCGCCCTGCTGCATGGGCTCCAATTTAGCCAAAGCAGCCGTGCGCTGTTCCACTGTGTCGGAGCAGATCATCTCGCGGATCGCGGCAATACGGTCGGGGTCAAAGAACATATGCTCGGTACGGCACAGGCCAATGCCCTGAGCGCCGAAGGCGGCAGCCTGCTGGGCGTCCTTGGGAGTATCGGCATTGGTGCGTACCTCCAGCTGGCGGTATTTATCGGAAAGTTCCATAATCCGGCCGAAGTAGCCGCCTTCGGTGGAAGCGGGAACGGTGGGAATGGCTTCGCCGTAAATGTTGCCGGTGGTGCCGTCCAGGGAAATATAATCGCCTTCCTTATAGGTGCGGCCAGCCAGGGTGAACTGCTTGTTGGCTTCGTCCATCTTGATATCGCCGCATCCGGAAACACAGCAGGTGCCCATGCCTCTGGCCACAACAGCGGCGTGGCTGGTCATACCGCCGCGCACTGTCAAAATGCCTTGGGCAAAGTGCATACCTTCGATGTCTTCGGGGGAAGTTTCCAAACGTACCAAAACTACCTTTTCGCCCTTTTGGCCTTCTGCCACAGCGTCTTCTGCGGTGAACACGATCTTGCCGCAGGCAGCGCCGGGAGAAGCAGCCAAGGCCTTGGCCACGGGAGTGGCAGCCTTCAAGGCTTTGGGATCGAACTGGGGATGCAGAAGAGCATCCAGCTGCTTAGGATCGATCATCAACAAGGCTTCTTCTTCTGTCTTCATGCCCTCGTCGATCAGGTCGCAGGCGATTTTAATGGCGGCGGTAGCAGTACGCTTGCCGTTTCTGGTTTGCAGCATATAGAGTTTCTTATCTTCAATGGTGAATTCCATATCCTGCATATCTTTATAGTGGTTCTCTAAGGTATTGCAAATTTCGACAAACTGGCTGTAGCACTCGGGCATAACTTCCTGCAGCTGTGCAATGGGCTGGGGAGTACGCACGCCGGCCACCACGTCTTCGCCCTGAGCGTTCATGAGGAATTCGCCCATCAGCTTCTTCTCGCCGGTGGCAGGGTCACGGGTAAAGGCAACGCCCGTACCGGAGGTATCGCCCAGGTTGCCGAAGGCCATCATTTGCACGTTGACTGCAGTTCCCCAGGAATAGGGGATCTCGTTCATCATTCTGTAAACGTTGGCGCGGGGGTTATCCCAAGAACGGAACACCGCTTTCACAGCGCCCATGAGCTGCTCTTTGGGATCAGTGGGAAAATCTTGGCCCAGCTTCTCTTTATATTCGGCCTTGAACTGCTCTGCCAGTTCCTTCAAATCTTCGGCAGTCAATTCGGTATCCTGGGTAACGCCCTTCTTTTCCTTCATCTGGTCAATAAGCTCTTCGAAGTACTTCTTACCCACTTCCATAACAACATCGGAATACATTTGAATGAATCTTCTATAGCAGTCATATGCCCAACGGGGATTGCCGGACTTCTTTGCCATGACCTCGACCACTTCTTCGTTGAGGCCCAGGTTCAAAATGGTGTCCATCATACCGGGCATGGAAGCACGAGCGCCGGAACGCACGGAAACCAACAGCGGGTTTTCCTTATCGCCGAACTTCTTGCCAGTGATCTCCTCCATTTTGCCGACATATTCCATGATTTCGGCCTGGATATCGTCGTTGATTTTTCTTCCATCCTCATAATACTGGGTACAGGCCTCAGTGCTAATGGTGAAGCCCTGCGGTACGGGAAGACCAAGCTTGGTCATTTCCGCCAGGTTTGCACCCTTACCGCCAAGGAGCTCTCTCATGGATCCGTCGCCTTCGCTAAACAGATAGACATATTTGTGGCTCATTGGTAACAACCTCCTAGAAAATGTTCAACCGGAAAACATATCCGGATTGACAGCAGAATAAACCGCCTTGGTGCGGCTCCAAAGCCTGTCCCTTACGGTTACAGTAGAATTATAACAAAGATTTCGGAGAAATACCATAGGGAAATCGGAGAATTTGAAAATTTTTACAGCTCCTTGCAGGGAGAAAGGAAGAAAGTCTTGAAAAAATCCCTTTGAGATGTCATAATATACCCTGAAATTAAAGGCGGGTGGGCCCTTCTCCCCCGCCCTTTTACTCTGCCCTGCCTTTTCCCGAAAGGAGCTTGCAAGTCTTTATGCTAAATTTTTGGAAAAAAACCACGCCTCTCCCGGCCGGGCCCATTGAATTTTTAATAGTAGGCCTGGGAAACCCCGGCAAGGAATATGAAAACACCAGGCACAACGCCGGTTTTCGCGTACTGGACGCCTTGGGCGAAAAGTACGGCGCCGAAATCAAACGCGTAAAATTCAAGGGAATCACCGGCGAATGTGTGTTGGGCGGGAAACATGTTTTGCTGCTAAAGCCCTCTACCTTTATGAATTTAAGCGGGCAATCTGTACGGGAGGCCATGAATTTCTACAAGTTATCCCCCCGGCAAACCCTTATTATTCTGGATGATATCAATCTCGCCCCGGGGAAGCTGCGCATTCGCCGCAAAGGCAGCGACGGCGGCCAAAATGGGATGAAAAACATCATTTACCTTACGGGTTCCGACGAATTTCCCCGGGTCAAAATGGGAGTAGGGCAAAAACCCCACCCAGATTATAGCTTAGCCGATTGGGTCCTCTCCCGGTTTACTCCCCAGGAGGAAAAGGAATTTTCCAAGGCAATAGATTCCGCCTGTGAAGCCGCGGCGCTGATCGCCGCCGGGGAAACAGACCGGGCCATGAATTTATTTAACTAACTGAACTCTCTAAAAGAAGGAAGGTGGCCGCCATACAATTTCTCTCTCAGGCATTGAGCCGATATCCGGAATATGCCCGCCTGGAGCAGGCCGTAAAGAAAGGAGCCCTGCCCGGCGCTGTAGCCGGGGTCTCCAGCATTCACAAATGCCTGCTGATCTGCCAGCTTTGTAAAATTACCGGAAAAAAGGCTTTGGTGCTGGCTGCCGACGAGGCCGAAGCCCAGCGTTTTTCGGAAGACCTTTTTTCCCTTGGAAAAAAGCCCGTGCTGTTTCCCATCCGAGACTTCAGCCTCCGGGATACCGCCGGGGTTTCTCACGAATATGAACGGCTACGTCTGGAGGCCCTTTCCAAGCTGCAAAACGGCAGCAGCGATTGCGTCATAGCCTGTATTGACGCCGCCCTGCAATACACCATAAGTCCCGAAGAGCTTTCCCAGCGCCTTTTCACTTTAAATGCCGGCATGGAAATGGACATCGAAGGCCTGCTGAATGCCTTGCTGAAATGCGGGTATACCCGGGAGGATCAAATAGAAGGCACCGGGCAGTTCAGCCACCGGGGCGGCATTGTGGATTTCTTCTCTCCCAGCAGCCAGGCGCCTGTGCGGGTGGAGTTTTGGGGAGACGAGATCGATTCCATTTCTTATTTTGACCCGGAAACCCAACGTCGCACCGAAAAAGTGGAAACCGTCACTTTAGCCCCCTGCGTGGAAGTCATTGCCGACTCTCCTGCCGCTTTGGCCGCCAAAATTCAAAAGCTGGCCGGTTCTCTGCGCGGAAAGCACGCCCCCAAGGCAAAAGAAATTTTGGAAGGGGAAGCGGAAAAGCTGCGAAACGGCCTATATTTGGGGTCGCTGGATAAATTCATCACCCTGGTCTATCCCAAGGCTTCTACGCTGCTGGACTTTTTTTCTCCTGAGGAAAGCCTGTGGTTCTTCTCTGAAGGAAATAAGCTGAAAGAGCGGATGCGTACTACTCTTTGGCAGTGGGGAGAAGATTTGAAAGTTTTTTTGGCCGAAGGCATCTTATGCAAGGGATTGGAACAGTACAGCGAGGACTGGGCCTATGCCCTGGACCGGGCTCAAAACACCCCCACGCTATTTTTAGATGTATTTGCCAGGGGCAGCTACGAAATCCCCCTAAAAACCCTGGTGAATATGAACGTCAAGCAGCTTTCTCCTTGGGGGGGGAGCACCCAGCTTTTAGCGGAAGACCTTTCTGCGCTGCTTTCCCAGGGCAGAGCCTGTATCGTGCTGGGCGGTACCCAGCGGGCTGCCACAACTTTGGCGGCAGATCTTAAAGAGGCCGGACTGCCCGCCTCGTTTTTGGAAACTCCAGCTACCGCTGCAAAGGGCACAGTTACCGTAACCCCTGGGACTTTATCGGCCGGGTTCGAGCTTCCCGAGGCGGAATTCGCCCTCATTACCCATGGCCGGATGAGCGCTGTGAAGCAAAAGCGGAAGCGTGACAAAAACAGCAAGGAGATTTCTTCCCTTTCCGAGCTTTCCCCAGGAGATTATGTGGTTCACGCCTCTCACGGCATTGGCCTGTTTGAAGGAATTCACAAGCTGGAAATGAACGGCATCACCAAAGATTATATCAAGGTGCGTTACGCGAAAAACGACACCCTCTATGTGCCGGTGACCCAACTGGACATGGTTTCGAAATATATTGGCCCCAGGGAAGATTCTGCCGTACGGCTCCACAGACTGGGCGGTGCCGATTGGCAAAAGCAAAAGACCCGGGTGCGGGCTGCGGTAAAAGATATCGCCAAGGAACTGATCCAGCTCTACGCCCAGCGTATGCAGCAAAAGGGGTTTGCCTTCCCCAAGGACAGCGAATGGCAGCACGATTTTGAATCTCATTTCGAATATGAGGAAACAGAAGACCAGCTGCGCTGCATCAATGAGATTAAAGACGACATGGAGCGGGAAATCCCCATGGACCGCCTGCTTTGCGGTGACGTGGGCTTTGGCAAAACCGAGGTGGCTCTGCGGGCCGCTTTCAAATGTATTACCGCCGGGAAGCAATGCGCCATTTTGGTGCCCACCACCATTTTGGCCTGGCAGCATTACCAAACAGTTACAAAACGGATGGAGGGCTTTCCCGTAGAGGTAGAGCTGCTTTCTCGATTCCGCAGCTCAAAGCAGCAGGAAGAAATTTTAAAAAGGCTCCACCGAGGCTCTGTAGATATCATCATCGGCACTCACCGGCTGGTGTCGAAGGATGTGCAGTTCCACGACCTTGGACTTGTGATTATCGACGAGGAACAGCGTTTTGGCGTGGCTCAAAAGGAAAAGCTGAAATCTGTGCGAAAAATGGCTGACGTACTCACCCTTTCCGCCACCCCCATTCCCCGCACGTTAAATATGTCCCTTTCCGGCATACGTGATATGTCCGTTATTGAAGAGGCCCCTCATGACAGGCACCCGGTGCAGACCTATGTGCTGGAATACGACAGCGGCGTGCTGGCCGATGCCATCCGCCGGGAGCTGCGCCGAGGAGGCCAGGTTTACTACCTGCACAACGATGTGGCTTCCATCGAACGTGCCGCCTCCCGCATCCTGCAGCAGGTGCCTGAGGCCAGAGTGGGGATTGGCCACGGGAAAATGAGCGAAGAAGAACTTTCCGAGGTATGGCGGCGGCTTTTAGACCACGAGATCGACGTGCTGGTGTGTACCACCATCATCGAAACCGGGGTAGATGTGCCCACCGCCAACACCTTGATCATCGAGAACGCCGACCGCTTTGGACTTTCCCAGTTACACCAGCTGCGGGGCCGGGTGGGGCGCAGCAGCCGCCGAGCCTACGCCTACCTCACCTATACGAAAAACAAGGTGCTTTCTGAAATCGCCCAAAAGCGCCTTTCCGCCATTCGGGAATTTACGGAATTCGGTTCCGGCTTCAAAATCGCCATGCGGGACCTGGAAATCCGGGGAGCCGGCAATATTTTAGGCGGGGAGCAGCACGGTCATATGGAAACCGTAGGCTATGAAATGTATGTGCGCCTCTTGAATGAGGCTGTCAGTCTCATGAAGGGAGAAGAGCCCGAAAGGCCTGTAGATGAGGATTGCCTGGTGGATATGCAGGTACAAGCCCACATTCCCGAAAGTTACATCGAAAGCACCAACCTGCGCCTGGAAGTATATCGCCGTATCGCGGCCGTACGCAGCCGAGAAGACGCCCTTGATGTCACCGACGAGCTCATCGACCGGTTCGGCGAGCCCCCCGCTGCTGTACAGGGGCTGATCGATATTGCCCTGCTGCGGAACACTGCCGCCCAGCTGGGCATCACCGAAGTAAAACAACAGGGAGATGGCATTCTGCTCTACAAGAAGAAATTCGACATGCCGGAAATATCTGCCCTGGTCAAGGCGCTGAACGGCAGGGTTTTGCTCAGCGCGGGAAGCCGGCCCTATATCAACGTAAAGCTTGGGAAAAACGCGCCCTTGGCCGCTCTTTCCCAGGTACTGGATATTATGGCAGAGGCAAAAGCGGAAGACCCCGGGAAAATGGGATGACCCTTCCTCTCCTTTTTCTCGATTGGTATAGACAAATCTCTCTGGCTGAGGTATAATAAATTCTGTTCTGTGTAAAAATTTGCGAAAGGCATGATGACCTATGAAAAGCACTTTAAAAAAAATAATGGCTGTTGGCCTGGCTTTGGCCCTGTGCCTAAGCTTTGCCGGCTGTTATGACGAAAATAACACCTGGGCCGCAAAAAAAGGTGAGCTCACCCTCCCGATCGGCGCTTATATCTATTACCTGCAATCCGCCTACAATGCGGCTGCCGCCGAGGTGGATCCGGAAACCGAGGTATTGAAGGCAACCATTGAGGAAAAAGACGCCAAGACCTGGATTACCGACCGAGCCTTGGATATGGTAAAGAGCTTTTATTATGTCGAAGATCAGTTCCAAGCCCTGGGCCTGGAACTTACCGAGGAAGAACAGGCAAACATCGATAACACTACCAATTCCCTGTGGAACTACTCCCATACTCAGCTGGAGGAAATGGGAATCGCCAAGGCTTCTCTCCAACTGGCTTCTTCCGAGTATTCTGCTAAATACCAGAAGGTATTTGAAGCTATGTACGGAGAGGGCGGCGAGCTTGCCGTATCCGATGAAGAGTTGAAGAAGTATTATACGGAAAATTATTCCCATTATGAATCCTTCTCGGCGCCTCTCACCACCACCGACGAAGAGGGAGAATCGGTGGATTTGACTTCCGAAGAAAAAACAGAGCTGCGGAAGACCTTGGAAGACTATATCAAGAAGATCAACAACGGCGACATGACCATCAGTGAAGCCGCCGAAGATTACGCCCAGGCTTCTTCTACCGATTCCACCTACAACGCTCCCTCTCCTGTGATAAACGAAAACCTGAACAGCACAGTGCGCAACACGCTTTCCACCACCAAAGACAACACCGCTGTTTTTGTTGAGACTTCCAGCAATTACCTGGTTCTTTACAAGCTTCCCATTGCCGATTCCTTTGAGGAAGCCAAAGGCAACGAAAGTGATATGCTTACCCTGTTAGGGCGCATGAAGGGCGAGGAATTCCGGGATTACGTGGAAGATGAGTCTAAAAAAGTGGAAGGCGTTACCTTCAACACCTCTGCTATGAACCGTATTTCCGTAAGCTCCTTTGTCACGGAAAACAACAAAAAGGGCACCAGCAGCGCCTCTTCGGAAGAAGCTTCCGAGTAACCTTTCCCCCTTAGCGTTTTAAAAGGACTTCCCTTGTCAAAAACCTCCTTGTAGTTTTAGTAATGCGGCCTCCAAACCCGCTGCTTCTGCTACGGGGAGGTTTTCTGTTTTCCTACCGTTCTCTTCTGTCCCGGTATAGGCAGGGCTTTTTTTCAAAAACAGATGCATCAAAAAGCAGCGCATTCACCGTAAGTTCCGTGAATGCGCTGCAGAACACTTTTCGAAAAAACTTTTCGCCTACCGGGTGTTGACGTCCACAATTTTCTGTTTGATCTTGGAAAAAAAGATCTTTTGGCTGCTATAAAGGCCAAAATAGCCGGAAAGCACAAAGCTTACAGCAATCGCAATAACAAACAAAGGCAGGTCAATGGTGCCAAACAATTCAATGACCAGAAATACCGAAGCGATGGGGCAATTCACCACCGAGCAGAAAAGCGCCACCAGGCCCAACGCCGCAGCAAAATCCGGGTTCAACCCCAGTAAGGGCCCCATGGCACAGCCAAAGGTAGCCCCCACAAACATGGTAGGTACGATCTCGCCCCCTCGGTACCCTACGCCCACACAAAGGGCCGTCAACAAAATTTTCACAAAAAAGGCTTCTGGCCGCGCGGAACCCGACACAGCATTTTGAATAACATGGGTGCCGGCGCCGTTATAATCGTAAAGCCCAAACAGTGCCGTGACTATGGCTAAGATCAGCCCTCCGGCGGCAATGCGCACATAGGGGTTCCTGCATAACTTTCCGGCCCAAAAGGAAGCCATATGAATGGAAACGCAAAACACAATGCTCACCAAGGCGCACAGCACTGCCAACAGCAAAACCCTCCCCAGTACAGGGAATGTCATGGCGGGAACCCCCTGGGCCATGGTAAAAGAAAGCGGGGTTACGCCCCAGGCTTTCGCCGTAAGGGAAGCGCTGTAAGCGGCAATCATGCAGGGCAGAAAGGCGTTGTAGCGGATCATTCCCACCTGAATCACCTCCAGCACAAAAACTGCCGCCGTAAGAGGAGTACCGAACAAAGCGGAAAAGCAAGCCGCCATGCCACACATAGAAAGCACCCGCACATCGTCTTCGTCCATCCGAAGCAATTCCCCAAAATTATGGCCAATGCTGCCTCCCAGCTGCAATGCCGCTCCTTCCCGGCCTACCGAGGCACCAAACAGGTGGGACAGCAGCGTCCCTGCAAAAATCAAAGGGGCCAACAGTACCGGAACATGCTCATTGGTATTTACGGTTTCAATAATCAAGTTTGTGCCTATCTCAAAGCTCACTTTGCAGGCCTGGTAAAGCAGCAAGGTCAACATCCCCGCCAGGGGCAAAAACCACACCAGCCAACTGTGCTCCATACGGACTTCCGTTACCAGGTCAATCGCTTTATGAAAGAACGCACCCACAGAGCCGCAAACAGCTCCCAGCGCCACCGAAAGCAGCATCCATTTTAAAAATGCGAGAATATAATTTAGAATGCTTTTTGGCAAAGCCGCAGCGGCCCCTTTCTTCTTTTCCTCCAAAAATCTCACTCCTTTTTCTATGATTTCTCAAGCCAGCCTCTGCTCGAGCTATCCTCTGCTCGCCATGACAGCCCAAGTTTTTGGCACGTTCACGATTATACTGCAACCAGCGCAGTTCTGCAAGAGGTAGCCGTTTTCTCTCCTTTGTAAAATTCCTTTACACTTTTTGTTTTTTCGAAATTAGAATTATACTATCCTCTTCCCTGTGTATACTAAGATTTACATAAGTTCCCACCTTACGAAACTTCTCCGTCGAAAGGAAGTCCCCCCTTGAAACGTTTTTTCTTTTTCTTTCTCAGCTTCTTCCTCCTCTTTGCCCTTTCCGGATGCGACGGCGGCTTCCAGGCGGATGCCTCTTTTACTTATATCTTGAGCCGAAACATCAGTACCTTAGACCCTCAAACGGCTTCCGATCCCGCTTCCGGTGCGGTAATTGATTCTATTTTTGAAGGGCTTTGCCGTATCGACTCCAACGGCAAAGCGACGCCGGGGGCAGCCAAGCGTTGGGAGGCCAAAGATGACTCCCGAACCTTCACTTTTCATTTGCGAAATAATCTATGCTGGAGCAACGGGACTCCCCTGACTGCCCAGGATTTTGTTTTTGGTATTACCAGGGCCCTTTCCCCTGCTACCGGTGCTCAAGGGGTAGACGATCTGTTTATCCTTAAAAATGCCCGTGCTGTTTATGCGGGAGAGTTGGAGCCCGAAGCTTTGGGCGTCTCTGCCGAAGACGACCGCACCCTCGTTATCGAATTGGAGCAAAGCTACCCCGATTTCCCCGCTTTTACCGCCGGGCCCCATTACATGCCCTGCAACCGGGAGTATTTTGAAGCTTGCTCCGGCCACTACGGCCTTTCGGCGGAATATCTAATTACCAATGGCCCTTTCACCTTTTCCAGCATCTATTCTTGGAATATGGAATACGGCCAGCGTAAAGTGTCTTTGGTGCGCTCTAACACCTACCAGGGAGAGCATCGTGTTTTCGCAGCGGAGCTCACCTACCTAATTGACTATAACTCCGACATTGACAGCAACCCTGTCTCTGCCTTACAAGAGGGCAGTGTAGATATTTTGCCTTTGTCGGAAACCATGGCAAAAGCTGCGGAAGATTCCGGATGCCGCGTTATCGCTTTGAACGACGCTGTAACCGGTCTTTTGCTCAATTCTCAGTCGGAAGTGTTCCAGGATGCCCAGGTGCGGCAGTTATTTTTACAAACCCTGGATCGGAAAGATCTGCTGGAGCGGCATGTCAGTGCCGTGGAGGGGGGCGGCGAAGCCTTTGGCATTATGCCGGACTGCATCCATTGGAATGGCAGCAGCTATTACCAGGAGGGGGAATCCATGTACCTTTCCCAAGATGACAGCGTGCTTTCCGGACTTCCCGAGCTTTTGAAAAGGTTAGATTTAGAACGGCTTCCCAGCATCACCGTAATCTGTCCCAACGATGAAGATTCCATCAACGTAGCCAACGGTTTTTTGGTGGCCTGGAACCAAAAGCTGCAAAACTCCTTTAACATTCTTCCTTTATCCGACAGTGAATTCCAAAGCCGCATCGCTTCCGGCGACTATGAGGCTGCCCTTTATACCCTGCGGGCCGGAGGCACTGCCCCCTTCGACGTGCTGAAGTCCTTTGAAAGCTCCGCTTCCCCTTCTCTGATGAACGACACGATTTACGATTCCGCCCTGCACAGCCTTTCCTTTGACTTGAGCTCTTACCAGGGCCTGGAGTCGATGCTGCGGGACGCCTATATCTTTTATCCTCTTTTCCGCGACAATACCTATTACGCTATGAACCCCAACGTAAGAGGGATCGCCGTGGCACCCGATTTAAGCATCAATTTTACTCAGGCCAGAAAGCGCTCCTGACCTCTTTTCCAAAAGTGCTAAAGGTTCCCCCGTTTCCATACCTATTAAACCAAGGAATCCCAACATAAAGAAAGGATTTGATTTTCTATGGCGTTTCATGAAATTTCTCCCGAAGCCTTTACCGGAAACCCCTTCACTCTCATTAAAAAAGATTGGATGCTCGTCACCGCTGGAAACAAAGCCTCTCACAATGCCATGACTGCCAGCTGGGGCGGTTTGGGAGAGCTGTGGGGAAGTTATGTTTCTACCGTCTACATCCGCCCCCAGCGCTACACCTTGGAGTTTGTAGAGCGGGAACAATATTACTCTCTTTGTTTTTTCGACGAGAATTATCGGGAAGCCCTGAACTTTTTTGGGACAAAATCGGGACGCGATTTTGACAAGGACAAGGAAACGGGCCTGACCCCTGTTTTTGACAATCTGGCCCCCTATTACGCCCAGGCGAAGCTTGTCCTTATATGCCGGAAGCTGTACCGCCAAGACATGGAAGCCTCCTGCTTCTTAGACCAAAGCCAGCTGGAAAAGTGGTACCCGGACAGGGACCTGCACCGTGTCTTTGTTGGAGAGATCGTAAAAATATTGGAAAAGGAATAAAAAGCTTTTCGTTAAGCAAGAACCCCCTTGGGCTATACACAATAGCTGGAAGGGGGTTCATTATATTATTTCAAAAAACCAGAATCCAGCCCGGAAAGCCGTTAAGCCAACCGCTTGGTCATCACTTCATAGTTTGCGCAATACATCAGGGCGGTTTCCTTGGAGATTCTGCCTTGGCGGTACAGCTTCAAAAGACTGCCGTCCATGGTACGCATCCCCTCGGCCGCGCCGGACTGCATCACCGATTCCAGCTGGTGCAATTTGTCTTCCCGGATCATATTTTGTATGGCGTTGTTTGTCTTCATAATTTCGAATACGGGAACAAGCTTCCCGTTTACGTCGGGTACCAGCTGCTGGCACACCACGCTTTTTAAAATTTGCGACAGCTGTATTTTTACCTGCTGCTGCTGGCTGGCAGGAAAAACGTCTACAATGCGGCCAATGGTATTGGCCGCGCTGCTGGTGTGCAGTGTGCTGAACAGCAGCACTCCGGTTTCTGTAGCGGTGATGGCCGCCGAAACCGTATCGTAATCCCGCATTTCCCCAAGCAAAATCACATCCGGGCTTTCCCGCAAAGCGGAACGCAAGGCGGCGGGATAACCGGGCGTATCGATGGAAATTTCCCTTTGGGTGACAATAGAACGCTCATGGCGGTACAAATATTCAATGGGGTCTTCCATAGTAATAATATGGCAGTCTCTGGTTTGGTTGATGCGCTGAATAATGCAGGCCAGTGTAGTAGATTTCCCCGTACCCACAGAACCGGCCACCAGCACCAAACCTTTTTGGGTTTCCGCCAGCGAAATTACCTCTTCCGGAATCTCCATTTCCACCGGGTCCGGCAAACCGAAGCGAATGAGGCGGATCACCGCGGCCAAAGAACCTCTTTGGCGGAACACGTTCACTCGGAAACGCCCAGAGCCCTTGAGCGCAAAAGAGAAATCGTCGTCCTCCCCATTTTTCAAATGGACATCGGAACGGCCGCTTATTTGGTAAATGGCCGTAATGAGCTCCATGGTCTTTTCCGGCATCAGGATGCCTTCTCCCATCCGGACCTGATGGCCTTCCCGCTTGATGGTAACCGGAAGGCCGGCCACCAAAAAGATATCGGAAGCGCCCTGCTGGATAGCCAAATTTAAAATTTCCTGTAGTTCCATAAAACCCTCCTGCCGTCTATTTCTCCCAGGGCTATTCTCCCTGCCAAAGCTGCCCCATACTGTTTTGCTCCTGCCAATCCCGCGCAAACCGCCAACTCACGACCCGGCATCCCGCTTCCTCAGACTTTATTAGGCCAATATGCAGGCTGGCATCGCCTTCGGTAAAGGTCTTCCAATAAATTCCATTGGAATCGGCCTCATCCCAGGGAATTTCTTCCTCTTTCTCTAAAAAGGCCTGCCCCAGAGCTTCCAGCCGGTAACGTACCGCCACAGCCCGAGAATATTTTTCCGCTGTCAAAAGGTCGCTTTGGGCGGTAGACAAGGTGAGAACGCCCAATACCGCCATACAAATGGTAATCACGGTAAGCAGCAGGGCCAAGGGGCCCAAACGAATTGGCACTTGTTTCATGGCCAAAGCACCTTCCTCTCCCGGTTTTTTAAGCTTCCCGGCGGCATACCGCCGTTTCTAAGGTATAGACTGGGGCTTCTTCATCCCGCCAATAGACAGAAATCTCGCAAACGCTCAGTTCTCCCTCCGGCTGAATTTCCAGGTTTACCCGGTAATCACCACCGGCAAAGGGATTCATTTTTTCGTCGTAGGCCGCCCGAAGCACACGGCCCTCCTCTACCCAGGCGGCGCTGCTCTCGCCGCCCAACAGCTCTAAGAGGTCCTCTTCCCCGGCGCCGGCAAACACTTCGGCGGTATTTTCTGCCAGAACCACCGAGCGGGTGAGAATTTGGGCACGGCTGCTTCTCTCTTTAGCCAAGGCAAACACCTGTGTCAGCGATAAAATCACCGCCACAAACACCACAGCCAAAAGGAGAAGCTCCAAATAAAAGGCGGTTATGCGCTGCTTTTCCTTCATTTTTCGCTCCTTGTAGTAAACACGGTTTGCCCGGCATCTGTCGTCACCGTAAACCGGGAACCCTCCTGCTCTACCCGAAACACCTGGGTTTTTCCGATCACGGCGGCCCCTTCCGGGTCTAAAGGAGCCTGGAGCTTTCCGTAGTCTTCCAGCAAACTTCCCTCATGCTGGTACACCCTTATGGCATACCCGGTTTCCTGGTCCGCTACCACCAAAACCGGGCTGCCCGCCTCTTCGTAGCAGGTCACCGCGCCCTCGGTGTCGTTGGCCCTTACGCAGGTATGCAGATAACTCAGCAAGGCCCGGCTGCTGTTGTTTTGGTCCTGGGTTTCCACCGCGCTGCGATAGGTGGAAGCGCCAAACACCACCACCAGGAAAAAGCCGGCCAAAAACAGCCCGGCTATCCCCAAGGTGAAAAACGCCACCGGCGAACGCCCTTTTCCCATAGACGCCATCTCCTCCTCTCGCTAAGGCTTACGCAGTACCGTAACCTCTGGAGGAAGGTTAGAGGCAAAGGCATGGTATATCACATAAAAATCCTCCCGATTGATCTGCAGGCCATAGCCTTCTTCCAAATAATCCAGGCTGGAAGGGTACATCCCCTCTACCACATAACATTGCAGGGCGCTTCGCTGTATGGCGGCTTTCAAGGCGGCCACTCCCTCCTCCTCCAAATTCTGTCCGGAAGAAGAAACCGCCCACAAGCATCCCAGCAGCAAAACAAGTGTCAAAGCAGCTACAGCCACAACCAGCGGCCAGCGTTTCCTTTTTTTATCTATGTAATACATGCAACCACGTTTCCTTATTTTGTCAAAAGACTATTTTAGCCAATGGAACTCATAATGCCCAACAGGGGCAGCATAACGCTGAGCAGGGAGACTCCCACCGTCACCAGCATCACCCCGGAAAGCAACGGATCTAAAATGCCGGTGAGCCGGTCCGCAAGGCTGGTGCAATGCTCTTCCAGCAACCCCTCTATCTGCCTCAAAATCTCTTCCAGCTTGCCGCTGCGTTCCCCTGCCAGCAGCATACGGCCGTAAACCGGTTCATAAAGCTTTTCTTCAAAGGCAGCCTGAGCAATGCTATGGCCTTCTTCCAAATGGGCCTGGCACCGGGAAAGCTTTTCTTCTATGGGCTTACAGGCGGTCATTTCCTTGCTTTCCGCCACAGCCAGGTCTTGCAGCTCTCCGCTGGCAAGAAAGGTGGAAAGAGCTGCCGTAAACCGGTAAAGGCCCAACTGCCGCAAAAGCTCCCCGCAAACAGGCAGTTTATACAGGACTCCCTCTACCGCCCGGCGTTTTTTGCTGTTCCAGAGGGCTAACCCCAAAAGCAGCGCTCCGGAAAGCAGTACCATAACCCCAAGAGCCCCCCAGCAAAAGCCGTAGGACCAGCGAATGTAGCCATAGGAAGAATCTGCCAGGCTGCCGGTAAGCCGGTTATAGACCTGGGTAAAGGCAGGGAGCACCATAGTGAGCATTAGAGCCAGCACCACAATGATCAACACCAGCATGACTGCCGGGTAAGTAACTGTATTGCGCAGCTTTTGGGACAAGGTCTTCTGCTTGGCGTAATAGCGGCTCAGTTGGAAAAGCACCGCTTCCAACCGCCCAGACCCCTCTCCCGCAGCCACCATTTTCAAGGCATAAGCAGGGAAAGCACCCGATTTCTCCATGGCTCCGGAAAGGCTGCCACCGTTTTCCAGTTCCGCCTGCATAAGGGCCAGGGCCTGCTCCAAAAGTCCCGCTTCTTTTTGGTCTTCCTGGCGCAAAAGGGCCACCGCTTCCTCCGTTTGTATGCCCGACTGCACCATCATCGCCATGCTTTCGCAAAAGGCGCTTACCCCAAGCATATCCAGCTTCTTATTTCCCATACCGCCACCTGCTTTCAGTAAAAGTATACATTGGTATAATTTTTCCCATCCCCAATAAACTGGGGGTCTCCGCCGTTGGCGGAGAAGGTCAGGTCCAGCCGGTTCCAGGTGTTGGACTCGGCCTGGTATTCCACCGTCACCCATCCGCTTTCCCGGGTATAAAACATGTTCCAGGCATGGTACAGATCGTTGGGCTGCACATAACCGAAGACCATTTTCGTAGGAATTCCCTGGCTGCGGAGCATAGCCGCCGCCAGGCTGGCATAATCGAAGCATATGCCTTTCCCGGTTTCCAGCGTTTCATCCGGGCTCGGCAGGTAGCCGCTTTGCACCTGGGCCGCTTTTTCCTTGTCATAGGTTACTGTGTCGCAAATATAACCGAACACCGCCTGTACCACTCCCATAGCGTCGGGCTGCTGTTCCGCCAAGCGGGCCGCCTCCTGCACGCAGTGGGAATCCGGGGTATAGTTTACATAATCGCTTGGGCGCAGAAAAGGCTGGAATTCATCTTGAAGCTCTACCCGGCATGTGGCCTCGTACAATTTGCCATACTTATCGCCCACCTGTTCCATGACCCGAAAAAGGTAATCCCCGTTGCCGCACTGCAAGGGGAATATGGAGGGCTCACCGGTTTTTGCCATGTCATAGGTATAGGTTTGGTCTTCCTTCAGCACTTGAAATTTCAGCCGTGCCTCGCTCCGGGCCGAAACCGCCACGTAACCCTCCGCAACAGCAGAAAGGTCCAGCAGCACGCCATTTTCCCCTTGGGCCGCTTCCCTGTGAAAGGCCGATCCCGCAAAATCCGGGGCTGTATAGGAGGCGCCTCCCTCCTTGGGAGAAGAAGGGGGTTCCCCTTCACCGGCCGGAGAACTCTCCTGCCCGCCGGCCCGGGAGCTTTCTTCCACGCCGGTTTGAGAATCTTCTTCTGCTCTGGTTTGGGAAACCGGGTCGGGCACAGGGTCTGTCTGGGCAGTGCTGCAGCCCCCCCAAAGCAAAGGGAAGATCAACAGCAAAGCCGCTGCCTTTCTCTTTGTTTTTCCCACCATAAAAACCGCGACACCTCTTCTAAAAAAGCAAAAGCTGTTTCCCAGCCTCACTCTATTTTTTCCAACCTGCCGTGCAGAACATACCTGGCGTCGTCAAATTCATAGGCGCAGGTAGAAAGCAACACATAATGGGCATCCGGGTCTAAAGGATCTTCCATGGCAAAATCCGACTGTGCCTTGGCCTGTCCTAAGTATTCTTCAAATTCCAAAGAAGGTAACCTAAAAATCTGGTAAGTGTCGGAATAGGCGGAGGTCGTATAACCGCTTACCAGGATTACCCGGTAATTTTCCGTAGGAGTCAAAAGCCACATAAGGGGATGCTGGTCGTAAAAAGACTGGCTGCTCCAGTTGGAAATGCTGGCAAACATGGAACCGTCGCTCATGTTGTGGCCATAAATGACGGTGTTGGAATCCACAAAACCGGGAGAGTTCTCATAATCCACAAAAATGGAGCCGCTGTTAAACGCCTCCCCATCATAGCTGTGGTGCAAGTAAAACTCGTTATCGGTTCCTTGCACCACAGGGTAGTTAATCACGGTATCGGGGCAATAGAGCCAGGCCACAACATCGGGACTTTCCTCTAAAAGCTTTTTAAAATCCACATAAACGGGAAGGTCCGGCCGGGAGGTTTCCTCTGGCTGGCTCCGCACCGCAGAAACGGCGGAAGAGGAAGGCGGCGCCGTAGCGGTAAAGGCTTCCGCCGCCTGGCTATAGGCCTGCCGGCTTTGGCGGTAACGTTCCTGGGCCGTTAAAATTCCGGCAGCGGAGCCCACAAACACCAAGGCAAACACCACAACGAAAAAAATCTTAAACTTTTTTCCCATAAACCCCTTCCTCTTTACTCCTGCTGTTCCTTTGCCCGGTCACGGATGCGGCCGGCTAAGACGTTCAGCATAGCGCCGCAGGCGGCAAAGCAAATAACGTAAATTTTCCCAACCGTGCTGGTATATACCACCAGCATTTGGCCCAAATAGGGGATGTGACAGGTCACCACGCCAACTAAATTGGCATAGGGCACTGTGTTCAGGTCTTCTTCCTGGTTCGCATCTCCTTTTGTCACAAAATCGCCTTCCAGGCTGCGGTTTTCCACCAGCCGGTGGGTCACCACGGAATCGCCCCGCCAAAAGGCGATAATTTCCCCTTCCGAAAGCTCCTCCGGCACGGCAGGTTTCACATAGATCAGGCTGCCCACAGGCAAATTGGGTTCCATGCTGCCGCTGGAAACATTGTACATCTCATACCCCAGCAGCGCAGGCAATGTGACAGGCAAGCAGGACGCAATTACCAGCAGCAAAATGAGAACACCAAACACATTGCACAGCGCGGCGGAAATTTTCCCCTTCAAACCGATCTATCTCCCCTTTTTCCCGTTGCCAGGGAATTTTCGTTTCCTTCGTTTATTCCTCTTCCTCTTCCTCGTCTTCGGAGCCCAATTCCAGCTCCATGAGCTCTTGGGTTTCCTGGTCCTTCTTGCGTTTTCGCCAGAACAACAGCCACCACAGGCCACCGGCCAAAGCGCCCAAAACCAGCACGGCAATTAAAATTTTCCCCAGCACCGGAATGTTGCTCCAAAAAAACTGACCTTCCGAAGAAAGGGGCTTCGATTCGTCTTCTTTTTGATCTACACCCGCCAAAGGCACGTTTTCCTCATCGATATCGATCAAGTCCTGCGGGGCATTTACTCCGGGGGTTTCCCCTTCCGGCAGGCTCACCGTTTGGTCGGGAGAGGGAGTGGCTGCTTGGGGCAAAGGAGTGGCTACCACTTCCGCAGGGCCTTCCCCTGCCGGCGTGGCAGAGGGCGCCGGCGCGGTTCCTGTTCCCCCTTCCGGAACCGGTGTGGCCGGAGTGACCACAGTGGCCCCCGGGTTTTGGGTGACTGTAGGCGTCACCTGGGGAACCGTCACGGGCGTGTAAACAAAGGTGAACACGTTTTCCGCCGCGTTGGCGGAGAGGGTCTTCGTGAGGTTATAGGCCTGGGGCTGGTAGCCCTCGATGTACAAAAAGGCAATTACCGGTTTGTCGCCCACGTTGCCCATATAGGTCTCGCTGGGGGCCAAAGCCTCCCCGGCAGCATTTTGATAATGGATGGTATATTCCGTGGCTTCGCCCAAAAGGCCGTAGACCACCACGTAATCCTGGTCCCGTTCTACCGTAAAAGAAGCAAGCCTGGTATTGTTCCCGGTATTTTCCAGGTCTTCCGAACCCTTGCCGCTTTCCCGGATGCCCCTTACATAATATTTACTATTGTTCTTCAGGGTAACTCGGTTGTTATTAAAATTGATCTTATCTCCATAGGAAAGATTCGAGTATACAACTACTTCGCCGCCATCGATGAGGCCCTGCTGCCCCGCGAAAATGCGCACCTTGTAGGTATACGTTTCTTCCCGGGCAAGGGCTGTCACGGCACAGCTCAGCAAAATTGCCAGGGCCAGCCCGGCGCCGAGAAGGCGTTTAAGGAGCTTCATCATGTGGAACCACCTTTCTTTTGGCGTAAGGGAATTGAGAAAAGGGAAAGGATTGTTTTTATTTTTGCTTTTTCTTTCCCTGCTTCCGGCTCTTTCTCAAGCTGTAAATACAAAATCCCAACAGCGCCCCGCCGCTGAGGAGCATTAAAACATAAAGGGGGGTAAGGTTGGTTTCGTCGCCGGTTTTTACCACCTGGGTACGGCTGCCGCTGCTGGAAACCGGCTCCACCGCAAACTGCATTTGAATATCGGCGGCGGTGTTCTGGTAGTTATCGCCCTGGCTTTCGCCATCCAGGGCGATCTCCAGGGTAATGTACCCTGTTTGCCCTGTGGCCAGGGTATCTAAATAGAAATAATCCTTTAAAGCATCGGTGGCCTGGTGCAGGCCCTCGTTGCCCCCCGGGGTTTTATCGCCGCCTACGGTATCGCTGTCGAACAGGGTGGTGGCGGTGCCCGCCGGGTTCTTATAGGTGAGCTTGTAGGTATAACCGCCGCCCTTGGCCACGTCGCTGCCGTCTTCCAAGGAGCTCAGCACCTTATTTGCCATGTACCAATCGGTAGATTTCACGTTCCGGTTAATGAGCTTCACGGTGAAGCTGGTTTTATCGCCGGGCTGCACCCCTTGCCGGATCTCATTGATTTGGGCGGAGGTGAAGTTCGATTCCAGCTTGTCGGTGAAGGTCACCCTCCAGTCCTGAGTCGACGTGGTCTCTTCGGCCGCCGCGGGCATGGCCGCTCCCAAAAGGACAAGGCCAGCCAGCAAAAGCAAAGCGATTCTTTTAACCATAGTTTTGGGTTCCATTGCCGCTTTCTCTCCTTTCCCGAGCCGGTAAGCTCTTCTCCGGCTTTTCCTAATTCAGGCTGAGCCTGCCGTTGGAATCTACGGAGACCCGGCGGCCCCAGGCGCTCCAAATGGCATCTTCCCCGTTATGGGTCTGCACTGCGTTGGCTTCCACTTCCAACCGGAATTCCACCCCGTCGTAATCGTATTCGGTGGTGATGGTGGTATATCCGTTTTCTACGGTTTTTGTTTGAGTGACCTTGGCAAGGGTTTCGCCGTTCACCGTGAGAAGGTCGCTGAACAGAGGAGTTTTCTGGCCAACGGGCAAAATATCCCGGTAATAAAGGACAAGGCGTTCCTTGGTGGAAGCGCTTTCGTCCAGCAGCCATTCCTCGCCGTTCACAAGACGCAGGCCGATGAGAGAGGGGTCCAGGTCGCGAACCTTGGTCTCTTCCCCGTTTTCGCCTACCTTCACCCAATAGCGGTAAATGTTCACCCGCACATATTCATCAATGGTACCGGTATTTTCTACGGCAAGCTCTTCCCCGTAGCCCTTTCCCATTAAAAAGTTTTCTCCTTCCGGCACCAAATGCTGGAGCAGGCGGGTTTCTACCGGGTTTTGGGTTTCGTTCCAAATCCCCTCGGCCCGCTCCTTCTGGTAATCGCGCCAAGCGATTTTATTGCCGTTTTCCAAAAGGGTAACGCCAATGTTATGGGTTTGCACCCGGGTGGTGTAGGTTTCTGAAAAATAAGTGAGAGCCGCTTGGGCGCTGCCCACCGAGCCGCAGAGCAGCAAAGCCACCGCTACAAAAAACAGCGCCAGGGTGCCCACAGGCACAGAGCTTTTCTTCTTCCATTTTCCGGCCATTTAGCTGTCGCCTCCTTCCGTGGCATGCAGAGTCATTTCCCAATTTGCATAGGGGTTTCCGGAGGCGTCGTACAACACCGGCGTGGTCTCGTACACCACCACCACGTTGAACTCCTTATCTGCTTCCTCCTGGGGCTTATCGGGCACGCCGTTGATCTTCACCAGCAGTTCCGGCGTCTTTTCTCCACCCATTAAAGGGCGGTTCAGGTAATAAAAGCCATCATTGCCGCGGGACCAGCTATTGGTGGGATCGCTGTATTCCAACTCATACTTCCCGCTGCCAAAGGCTTTGGCACGCACGAACACAGGTTCCGAGCCTTCCTCGCTGGTGATCACAACGTGTTTGGTCCAATCGCTTACGTCTTCGGTAATGTTGGTCTTGTCGCCCATGCGCAGGGGCCAGCGGCCGCTGGCCTGGGTGTAGGTGGTAAAATACCCCCAAGCAAGGGAAAGGTTCGCAGCCAGCGCCAAAACAATGGCCGCAAAGGTCAAAAAGGCTGTGGACTTTTTCATAAGGGCCGCCTCCTATTCTGTCGCGTTATCTTCCAGCTGCTTCCATTCCCAACTGTCCCCGTTAAAGGTAAAATTGTTGGTGATGCTACCGCCCTTGGGCTCGCCGGCATCGTAATCGTTCACAAAGGTAAATTGGGCCGCCTCTTCGGCGTCTACCACAGCGGAACCGGGGGAAGCGCTTACCAGGGTATAGGAGCTGCCGGAATAAACCTCTTCCACTGTTACCGTGGCGCCTGCGGGCAAGTGATCTACCAGGGTATGCTTTTCCCCGGGGCCGGTAAATACCAAGGAAACCACTTCGTCAAAAACAACCTTCCCATCCAGCTCGGCCTTTACCCGAAAGACAAAGGTGGCCGGGCGCTGGGTGTCGTAGGTCAAAAGGCGTTTTATAATTTCTACCTGGCCAAACTGCTGTTCTTCCTCGGGCTTCAGGTTCACTACAAGGTCATAAATCCATTCGCCGGGGTTGGCGGTATTTATTTCTCCGTTTACAGCCTCTTTAGAGGGCACCGCCACCAGCTCCGGCAGGAACCGGTAAAGCTTTTCTCCCGCCTTTACCCGGGTGACCAGCTTTTCCTCTTCCCCCGCGCCGTTTTCTTCTTCCAGTTTTTCGGTTACGGTATCCCAATATTCCTGGGGTTCCTGGCCCCGGGCCACCAGTAGGTAGAGCCCCGGCGTTACAGAGGCCGCTTCGCCGGCTTTGGCCGTTTGAGGCGTAAGGGCGGGGTTGGCCTCCCGCACCGTTTTCGCGGCCTGCTGGGCCAGCCGGGCCCAATCGCCGGCCTTCATATCGGCCTTAATTTCCAAAGCGGCAAAGGGTTCCAAAGGGGAAAAGCCGTAAGAATCTACCCCCGGTTCCTTTTCCGCCTGGGCCACCTGGTAAAGGTCGACTACAAGGCCAGCGTTCTGCAAGGCCTCCGCAACCTCTTTTCCCTGGGGCATGTCAAGGCTGCAGGGGTTCACCGTAAGGGTGCATTCCTTTTCAAGATCCAAGGGTTGGCTGGCTGCCACAGCCGTAAGCCCCAGGGCCAGCACCGCAAAAAGCAAAGCGCAGGCCGCTGCCAGCCATTGTTTTCTTCTCATGGCAATTCCTCCTTGTTTTCCAGTGGGCTTTATTTTTTCTTATGGTTCCGTGGGCTTCGTTTTTCAAAGGGATGCTTTAGATCTTCCGCAGTAAGCCTTGGGCCCCGGCGGCGATAGTAAATTAACACCACGGTAAGCAGCAGGAACAGCAAAGGAATTCCCACTGCCGGGATCACCAAATAGGTGGAGATCTGCACGGCCTCCGCAGCCGCTACCAAAGCCTCGGGCACGTCCTCTATGCGGCGGCCCCGCAGCAGCAGCCTGTGGCTGTTGACGCCGTAGGGCGTACAGGTTTGCAGGGTGCAGTAATCTTCCCCGGGGTAAAGCTCCATTTGGGAAAGGTCTGCCGGCTCCACAATGCGAATTTGGTCAATTTGGTAGGTGAGCACTTGGCCCAGCACCGTAAGGGTGAAGATATCCCCTTCCGCGAGACGGTCCAGGTCGGTAAACAGCCGGGCGGAGGGCAGGCCCCGGTGGCCCGAAATGGCAGTGTGCACCCCTTCGCCCCCCACAGGCAGGGAGGTACCGGAAATGTGCCCGCTGGCAATTTGCAGCACGGCTTCCTCGCTGCCGTGGTAAATGGGCAGGCTCACGTCAATGGAAGGGATGTTCACATAGCCCATAATGCCGGTGCCGGTAACGTCTAACAAGCTGTTGTATTCCTGCTGCTCCTCTTCGCTCAAGATCCAGCGGTTGCCTTTTTCCCACAGCCGCTGGTTATATTCCCGGGCGGCCTGGAGCATGGCGTCCTTTTCCTCCTGGGAAAGGCCCTCTACCGTGTCCACGTAGGCGGCGATGGCCTGGGACTGGTGCAGCGAGTTCCACCAGTCACTAAAGGTAGGGTACAACAGTAAGCAAAGCCCGGCGAGTACCGCTAGGCCTAAAAAAAGGTTGAGCCAATTCTTTTTTAACCATTTTCCCATAGGCCGGGCTCTCCTTACTAAGGTACCCCCGAAAGGGGTCCCCGCCGCCCGGCAGGACGGCGGGGCGTAAAACTTTTAAAACAATGTTAACCAGGTGTCACCGGGTCTCAGCTTTTGCGGCGAACGCTCTTTCTCACCACTAAGATCACGGCAGCGCCTACCACCAGCAAACCGCCTACCACATAGAGCAGGGTGGTGCCCATGCCGCCGGTGCTGGGCAGCAGGGTGCCGGACTTATTGATTACCTTGATCTGTGTGCCGCCTTTTTCAGACTTTACTGGCTCCTGTTCTCCAATTTGTTTTGTGTGATCTAATTTTAAAGTAGTACTTCCATCAGTACCTTTTTGATACTCAGCGGTAATCACAATTTTGATGTCATCGATTTTATTGTAGCCGGTGGGTGTGGTGGTTTCTTTGAGTATATAAGTACCTACATCCAAACCGTTAATCTCCAAATGGCCATCATCGCCGGTAATGATCTCGTTCTTCTTATTGCCCTCTCCCGCCTCTACAGGAAGTAAGTCTCCCGGCTTCTTATCCGGATTGCCATTCCAAACATAGTAGCTCTTAGCGCCGTTTACCTCTTTGTAATACAACGAGATCTCCTTGCCAGTGGAATCGCACAAGGTAAACCCGGCGCCGGCAAGCAAGTTGGCATTCGGGTTATTCGGATCTGCTTCATTGGCATACTTTGTAATATCCAGCTGGAAGCTGTAGACCTCGGTTTCTTTCTCGGTGGTTTTACCGGTGCCGTCGCTATTGGGGTCGTTGGAATATTCCAGGTAAGCCTTGTTCTTTTCAAATTCAATCGTACCGTCGCCATCCGTGACTTTGGCATTTTCGTTCAAATGCACGTTATAGGTTACCACTACCTCAACGGAGCCCTCATCAGGCAAAGCAGGCTTTCCGATAATTTGGAACAAGTCTTCAATCGTCACAGTGAGGGTGGTTTCTCCGGTCTCTCCAACTACATCCACAGCCGTATATTGATTAGCAGCAAGTGCCCCCTCTACGCCAGACACTGTAACGCTAGCAATGTCCTCGAAAGTGATACCGGCAGACATGGTATCGTGGAACACTAACTTATAAGTGTCGTACTTCGCCAGGTATTCCACAGGCACATTGGCAGTCAGCTTAAACTGGAAGGGCTCTCCGATGTCGTGGTCGGCAGTTGTACCAAAGCCAGTATTAGCTTCATCATTCTCTACTTTCTTATCAATGGTAGGAACCGTAGTCTTGGGGGTGATCTCGACGTCGCCTACGATCTCCACCATGTAAGCGGAATTAGTGTCGCCGGCAGGCGCTTCTCCATTATAGCCCTCGTCTACGATCAGGTAATAACCGGGGGTTACTTCCGCCGTATGAGAAGTTGCTCCTTCTTTAGGTGTAGTCCACGTTAAAAGAGCATCCCCCGTTAATGACCCAGGCTGCTCATTAGTACCAACAAGTTCCTTTGCAAAAGCCTCGGCGCCTTTGGAGGTGATGTCTTCCAAGTCATCCTCAGATACGGTTTCACCTTTTGTGCCATAGTTTCCGCCGTATTTCACATTGGCAAGGCCAAAGATAGTTTTCTCATTCTCTCCTGCCGTTTTGGAGTCATAAACATCACCGGTGAAGATCTGGTAAACTTTGTAGGTATGGCCTGGAGTGGGGTTCTTCATGGTAAGGGTTTTATCTCCCTCCGCCGCCAAAGCGGGCACAGCCATGGCCAGGCACAGAAGAAGCACCAAAGCCAACGAAAAGAATTTTTTGCAGGTTTTCATGTTCTCTCATTTCCTTTCTTTGTTGTAATAAATCTATTACATCTATTTGGATGTACTACAGTAAATGCTTTCTCCGAAGCGACTCCCTCCTTTACCTGGAACTATTTATTGGTCAGGGGACTACCGCACCACGCCCAGCCCCGAAAGGGGCCAAACGCGCAGCAGCAGCCTTCCCACAACTCGCTCTTTGCCAATGCAGCCC
>CANSKS010000018.1 GCA_947647615.1 uncultured Neglectibacter sp. | reverse complement strand
CCATGCACACCAGAAAGGTCGCTAAGGATACAGTAGGATTCCAGCTTGGAACAGTATCGTTTTCATCTTTTTCCCACCAAATAGCATGGGGGTAATCTTTATTGCTTTCAATAGAACCGAACCACCGACAAGCCTCTTTGTGAAAGGCCTGCCCGGAGGTAAGGTATCGAACCATCCCTCCAGTTATTTCTTCCGCCTCCCGGATTGCGCCTGTCTCAAAGAGAAAAGTTAAAGCTCCGTTGGTAGTGATGGGGGTGGAGTTTGGGTTCCAGTTATCTGGTTCCAGAGCATTGCCAAAGCCGCCATCTGCATTTTGATAGGGCTTTAGCGCTTCGATAAGTTCTGACTTCGAACCGCCTTCAAAAAGGCAGCAGTACATTGCCAGCTCTACCGGCCGGACGTTTTTTACAATAAAATCTTTCGCTCTTTGCACATTCATTGCCAATCCTTGTTTCCTCCTTTACATGGTGTTGCAGATGATAAAATTTACTGCAAAAAAATTAGAATGTCAATTTATGAAATACTTTTTTCCCTTTTTTCAAAATAAGGGTTCTGTCTGTGAAGTCGCTTTCCTTCACAATTTGTCCGATATCGGTAACCTTTTCGCCATTAAGAGAAATCCCTCCCTGTTGTATCAACCGGCGGCCTTCTCCTTTGGAGGCGGCAAGCCCTGTTTTTACCAGCAAATCTAAAACAGAAATTTCCCCGTTTGAAAAATCATTTTCCGCCAACAGGGTAGTCGGCATATTTTCTGTATTGCCACCGGCGTCAAAAAGTGCTTTTGCCCCTTCCTGCGCTTTCTGTGCTTCCTCTTCCCCATGGACCAGCTTGGTCAGTTCGAAAGCTAGTATAGATTTTGCCTCGTTCAGTTGGCTTCCTTCCCAATGGGCCATTTCTTCAATCTGCTCCAAAGGCAGGAAAGTGAGCATACGCAGGCACTTGAGCACATCTGCATCATCCACATTGCGCCAATATTGGTAAAAATCGAAGGGAGAAGTTTTGTTGGGATCCAGCCAGACAGCGTTTCCCGCTGTTTTTCCCATTTTATTTCCTTGGGAATCGGTAAGCAGGGTTATGGTCATGGCGTGAGCGTCTTTTCCCAATTTCCGGCGGATCAGCTCTGTTCCCCCCAACATGTTGGACCATTGGTCATCGCCGCCGAACTGCATGTTACAACCCAGAGTTTGGAACATATGGTAAAAGTCATAGGACTGCATAATCATATAATTGAACTCCAGGAAAGAAAGCCCTTTCTCCATACGCTGTTTATAGCATTCCGCTCGCAGCATGTTGTTTACAGAAAAGCAGGATCCCACCTCCCGCAGCAAGTCCACATAGTTGAGTTTTAAAAGCCAATCTGCGTTGTTGAGCATTTGAGCTTTCCCCTCGCCGAATTCGATAAACCGTTCCATCTGCCGTTTGAAGCAGGCGGCATTGTGATCGATATCTTCTTTTGTAAGCATTTTTCGCATATCGGTCCGGCCGGAGGGGTCGCCAATCATTGTGGTGCCACCACCGATCAACGCGATGGGGCGGTTGCCTGCCATTTGCAGGCGTTTCATTAAGGTTAAGGCCATAAAATGTCCGGCTGTCAGGCTATCGGCCGTACAGTCAAAGCCAATGTAAAAGATTGCTTGGCCACTGTTGACCATTTTGCGGATTTCTTCCTCGTTGGTCACCTGGGCAATTAGGCCGCGGGCTTGCAGTTCCTCATAAATTTCCATGTGTAATTCTTCCTTTCTCCCGAAAAATATCTTTTCTTTTGGGGGCAAAGAAATAAAAAAACGCCCCCTGTTCACACAGAGGGCGACAAAATGCCGCGGTACCACCTCAATTTACCTCAGCCTTACGGCTGTGGCCTCATCAAGCACTACAAAAGAGCCCGGCAGAATTACTCAGGCCAAACCTACCCTTGTTATGCCCTTGCAGAATAACGCCTGCCATACGGCCGTCCCTACTTGCCGTGAAAGCTTTCAAAACGGCAGCTCAGAAAGGTAACTTCACCGCTGCTCTGTCCCCCGCTTCCACCAACCGCGGGCTCTCTGTGCCAGAATACAACGCCTACTTATTTCGTCATCGCTGTTGAAATACATTATAAAGGCAGGCCCCGAAAAAGTCAAGCCTTCTTAAGCATTTCTTCCGCCATTTTTAGCTGCAGTTCTGTAATAGACGCTCCGCCGATAATCCGGGCCAGCTCCTGTTTCCGGCCTTCCAGGTCCAAGGGCTCCACCTGAGTGAAGGTGCGCCCATTTTTCACATGCTTTTGTATGCGCAGATGATGGTCTGCCAAGGCCGCGATCTGGGCCAAGTGGGTAATACAAAGGACCTGCCGGTCCCTGGAAGCCTCCTCCAGCTTTAACCCCACCTTATTGGCGGCCTCCCCGCTGATCCCGGTATCCACTTCGTCGAAGATCAGAGTATCTACCCGATCTTTTCCGGAAAGCACCGTTTTAATGGCCAGCATAATTCGGGAAAGCTCTCCACCAGAAGCGATTTTGGAAAGGGGTTTCGCAGGTTCTCCCTTGTTGGCGGAAATCAAAAACTGCACCTTATCGCAGCCCATGTTGTAAAGAGGTACCCGCTCAATTTCCAGCAAAAACTCCATTCCCGGCATATTCAAAAAGTTCAGTTCCTTTTTCACCCTTTTGGAAAACTCCTGGGAAACAGCCTTCCGTTTGGCGGAAAGCTCCCGGGCCAGGGAAATCGCCTTTTGCTTCTCCGCCTCATAGCCGGCTTCCAAAGCCCCACGCTCTTCTTCTGAAAATTCTATTTTCTTCAAAGAAACCTGGGCGTCTTCTAAAAATTGCAAAATTTCCTCTTCACTGCCGCCGTATTTCAAGGAAAGCCGGTAAATCAGGTCTAACCGTTCTTCAATCATTTCCAGCCGTTCCGGGTCAAATTCTACCGAGATATCCCGAAGCATTTGATCGGCGTCTTCCAAAAGGAAGCCTGCTTCCCGCAGTTTCTGCGCCACCGCTTGAAGGCCAGAAAGGAACTGGCCGTTCTTTTCTATTTCCTCCGTAGCTTGCGATAACCCCGATAAAAGCCCGAGGCTATTTTCATCTCCGGAAAGGAGGGCCTTTACAAGCTCCACCGAAACAGAAATTTTTTCGCTGTTGCGAATGATATCCCTTTCTTGAATAAGGGCCTCCTGTTCTCCAGGCTTTAAATTAGCGCTTTGAATTTCTTCCACCTGGTACCGGAGCAGGTCCAGCCGCCGCGCTTTTTCCCCCTCATCCATCTGCAGGGCCCCCAGCTGCTGCCTGATCTCCCGTAAGCGACGGTAAGAGCTTTGGTATTGTAAAAGCAGATCTTCCAATTCCCCAAACCTGTCAAGGTAAGTCATGTGAATTTCCGGCGAAAGCAATTCATAGCTTTCGTGCTGGCCATGGATGTTCAAAAGCAAAGGTGCAAGCTGTTTTAACATAGACACCGTTGCCGGAGCACCATTCAATTTGCACAAGGACTTCCCCTCGCTTTTTATTTCTCGCTGAATTAAAAGGGAATTATCCTCTTCCAAAGGTACGGAAAGTTCTTCTAAAATCTCCAGAATTTCCGGCGACAAAGAAGTGAACAAGGCAGAGACAGAGGCGTTTTTTGCTCCAGTCCGGATCAGCTCCTTTGAGGTGCGTTCCCCCAGTACTGCATGGATCGCGTCGATAATAATGGATTTCCCCGCACCGGTTTCGCCGGTCAACACCGTAAACCCATGTTCCAGATCGATCGAAGCCTGTTCAATAACTGCGATATTTTTGATAAACAGTTGAGATAACAAAACAGATCACCTGCTGATCAATTTTTTAAATTCTTCCTGAGCTTCCAAAGCGGCCGATTCGTTTCGACATACAATAAAAATAGTATCCTCCCCCGCCAAAGTCCCCACAAAATTTTGCCAATACACAGCATCTAAAGAAGCGCACACTGCCTGAGCCATTCCTGTCATACATTTGATGACCAGCAGGTTTTGGGCGGCTTCCACAGAGATCACGGAATCGGAAAACAAGGAATAGAACTTAGAAGAAACATCGTTGCTGTTATCCATGCCAGTAGAATATTTATATTTTCCTGTCCGGGAAAGGGTTTTTACCAGACGAAGCTCTTTAATATCTCGGGAAACGGTAGCCTGGGTCACATCAAACCCTCTGTCCCGCAGGTAACGCAGCAGTTCATCTTGAGTATCAATGTCATACTCTCGGATCAACTCCAATATTTTCGCGTGCCGTCGTGTTTTCATTGTTCCGTACCACCTTTCGTGTATCACATGTATTTGAAACCGCTTACCGCATGCCGCGGATCATCTTCGCGTTTAAAACCTCATAAAAGCTTTTATGATCCAACTTAAGAAACGAAACCGTAGGTTCCGCAATAGAAAAATTCAGCCTGTCGCCCAAAACAAGGGTAACGGGCTCCTCCCCATCCACTGTGAGCAACAATTTCCCAGGATTTTCTAAAATTTCTACCGCAAGCACTGTCCCCGAAGAAAAAATGACACTACGGTCAAAAAGGGAATGGGGGCAAATAGGCGTGTAGACCATGCAGTCCATGCCGGGTTCTATGACCGGTCCCCCTGCGGAAAGCGAATAGGCCGTAGAACCTGTAGGCGTTGCCAAAATCAACCCGTCAGCCCGGTACCGGTACCAAGGACCCTCTTTTCCCACTGCCATTTTATAGTCGATGATTTTGGAAAGCTCCCCGGAAATCACCGCGTCATTTAAAGCTAAAAACCGCCTGACCTCCCCACTCTTGGAAAAGATTTCCGCCTGAATGAGATGTCTTCTTTCCAAGCGAAACTCTTTTTTTAACAAGCTGGGAAGCAGCGGCAAATCTTTTCTTTCAATTCCCGCATTAAATCCCAAATTTCCTGCGTTTACCCCCAGCAAGGGCTTTCCGAAAAACGCGGCGGCCTTTGCCACGTGGATGATCGTGCCATCGCCGCCAATGGCGATAAACAAGTCGCATTCAGAAAGCTCTGGATCGTTTTCGAACCGGTAAGCTTTATTCTGCCGAAAAAAGAAATCTTTTACCACGACCTGGCAATTTTTCAGGACAGCTAAAACTTCTTCCAAGCATGCTTTTGCTTCCTCTTTATTTAAGTTCGGCAAGATAGCGATCTTCATGATTCCAGCAGCCTTTCCGGTTTTTGTTATAGAACCTGTCAAGCTAATTCTTTGTGGGAAGCTTCTACCACACCAGCTATTTCTCCCTGGTCTATTTCCAAAAGTGCAGGTTCAGATTTTTGCAAATAGATCAAATACTCAATGTTTCCCTCCGGGCCTTTTATGGGCGAAAAGGTGATTCCCTTTACAGAAAAACCGTTATCAAGGCAAAAATTCACGATCTTCACAATTACTTCTTCATGGACCTTTTTTTCCCGAACCACGCCTTTTTTTCCCACTTTCTCCTTTCCAGCCTCAAACTGAGGCTTGATTAGACAGACCAAACGTCCTTCCGGGGCCAAAAGGGGCCGGACACTGGGCAAGATGATAGTAAGGGAAATAAAAGATACATCAATAGAACAAAAATCAACAGGCTCTGGCACCTGCTCCTGTGTCAAATACCTGGCGTTTGTTCTTTCCAAATTTACTACCCTTGGATCAATACGAAGGCTCCAAGCCAACTGCCCGTAGCCTACATCTATGGCATAGGACCTGCAAGCCCCGTTTTGCAGCATACAGTCTGTAAAACCACCGGTAGAAGCCCCTACATCCATGCATACCAGGCCAGAGAGGTCCAAAGGGAACACTTGGAGCGCTTTTTCCAGTTTTAGCCCGCCCCGGCTCACATAAGGCAATCCTTTTCCACGTACTTGCAGTTCTACGGTTTCTTCTGCCATATCCCCAGGCTTCTCACATTTTTGGTTTCCTAGATAGACAAGGCCCTCCATAATCAAAGCCTTGGCCTTTTCCCGGCTTTCTGCCAAACCTTTTTCAAAAAGCAGTACGTCAATTCTTTTTTTCAGAATTCTCCATCTCCCTTTCCAAGCCTTCTTTTGCCAGTAGAACTGTTTGCACCATACCCTGTTTTGTCAGGCCCAATGCTTCTAGGGTCTGGAACATGGGCCCGTGTTCCAAAAAAGGCTTATCGATAGCCCGCAGAGAATATTCTCCGGAAAATTTTCTTTCTTGTAAAAGAAACCCGAAATGTTCTCCTATCCCCCCCGTTTTTACCCCTTCCTCAAAGAAAAAAATATGGCGGCTGCCACAAGCAGCCTTCACCGCTTCCGGATGGATGGGAATAATCCGATTGAGCTTCAGCAGCTTCACCGGCACCCCTTTTTCTTGAAGCTCTTCTGCCGCCTCCGCTGCAAAAGAAAACAATCTCCCGTAGGTCACAACCAGCAATGGGCTCGTCTGGTCGCCATGAAGGGAAAAAGGAGCCGTGCTGCTTTGAAAATAAGAAGGACGGTAAAGTTCTTTTCCTCTGGGGTATCGAATGGCACAAAGGCCCTCTATATTGTTTGCCAGATAGACCAGCTGCTGGCGAAGCTCTTGAAAATAGGATGGCGAGTAAACCGTAATATTGGGTACAGTTTGTAAAAAAGCGGCGTCAAATACTCCCTGATGGGTTTTTCCGTCTTCCCCCACCACCCCGGCTCTGTCTACGGCTAAAAGGACTTTCGCTTTCTGCAAGGCGATATCATGGATGAGCTGGTCGTAAGAACGCTGCAAAAAGGTAGAATATACAGCAAATACGGGCAGCATCCCCCCCACTGCCAAGCCACCTGCAAAGGTGACAGCATGCTCCTCGGAAATGCCCACATCGAAAAACCGGCTCCGGAATTTTTCCCGGAATTGACTGAGGCCGGTACCGTCCTGCATGGCGGCCGTAATGGCGCAAATCTTAGGGTTTTCTTCCGCCAGCTGGCAAAGCGCCCTACCGAACACATCGGAAAAGCTCTGTGAATGTTCTCCGGTATCTCCGGTGGTTACATCGAAGCCGGAAAGGCCGTGATAAATGCTGGGGTCTTGTTCTGCATATTGGTAGCCTTTTCCCTTGTTGGTGCGCACATGCAACAGCACCGGCTTTCGAATTAGTTTTACACTTTCCAACGTTTCCTTCAGCTCTTTCAGGTCATGTCCATCGAAGGGACCGTAATAGGCAAAGCCGAAATCATCGAAGATAGTAGTGTTATAAAATATTTTTTTAATAGCCCGTTTTGCCTTTTTCATTACTTTGGCGATTCTCACTCCCACCACAGGAAGCTTTCGCAAAGAATTCTCTACGTTGTTTTTTGCTTTGATATACCCGGGCTTTGTACGGATATAAGTGAGGTATCGCGCCATGGAACCCACATTTTTAGAGATGGACATAGTATTGTCGTTTAAAATAACAATCAGGTTGCGGTGTAGCCGTCCCGCGTTGTTAAGGCCTTCATAGGCAAGCCCACCGGTTAAAGCCCCATCTCCAATCACCACTACCACGTGGCCTTCTTTTCCCTGCAAGGCGTTTGCCTCCGAAAGTCCTAATGCGGAAGAGATGGAAGTACTGCTGTGCCCGCAGGTAAACATGTCATATTCACTTTCTTCCCGGTTTGGGAAGCCCGATAAACCATTTTCCTGCCGGATGGTAGAAAATTTTTCGTAACGCCCGGTCAACAGCTTATAGGGGTAGCTCTGATGCCCTACATCCCACACGATGCTGTCACAAGGGGGAGAAAAAGCCAATAGCAAAGCCACTGTCAGTTCCACCACTCCCAAATTAGAGGCCAAATGCCCTCCGTTGCGGGAAACGGTTTCAATGATAGTGGTACGAATCTCTTCACAAAGAAAAGTGAGCTCTTTCTCTGAAAAATTCTTGATATCCTGCGGAGAGTGAATGCTCTCCAATAAGTTTTTCATAACAGTTGCCACAATACGGAATCTTTAGGGAAGAACGCCCTATTGATCACGTTCCTTTCTTGCCGTTTTCCTTCCTATGGGCGCTCCTGGAAAAGGGGCAGCTTGTTCTGAAGCTTCGCGGCAGAAACCGTATTTTTCATCAGCATCGCGATCGTCATAGGTCCTACGCCGCCCGGCACCGGGGTAATATACGAGGCGATGGGCTCCACCGAGGTAAAATCTACATCACCGCAAAGCTTCCCCGATGCGTCGCGGTTCATCCCCACATCTATTACTACAGCCCCCTCTTTTACCATACCGGCGGTGACAAAATTGGCCTTTCCTACGGCGGATACTAAAATGTCTGCCGTACTACAAATTCGGGGAAGGTCTTTGGTCCTGCTGTGGCAGATGGTGACTGTTCCATTATGGTGCAAAAGCAGCATAGCCATGGGTTTGCCCACAATATTGCTTCTTCCAATGACCACGCAGTTCTTTCCCTCAATCTCTATTCCGGCGGAATGAAGGAGCTCAATCACCCCAGCGGGAGTGCAAGGCAAAAAGGCGTATTCACCAATCATGATCTTTCCCACATTATAGGCGTGGAAAGCGTCCACATCTTTTTGTGGATCTATTGCCTCCACCACAGCAGATTCGTCCAATCCATTTGGCAGCGGAGATTGCACCAAAATCCCGTGGATTGTTTTTTTGGCGTTCAGCTGTCGGATCAGGTCCAGCAGTTCCTGCTGGGTGGTACTTTCCGGCAAGGCATATTCTTCCGAATAGATTCCCGTAACTTCACAGGCCTTCTTTTTGTTGTTGACATAAATTCTGGATGCCGGATCATTTCCCACCAGTACCACCGCTAAGCCGGGCACAATCCCCTGCTCCTTTAACTGCGTCACTTCCTTCGCCACCTGGTTTTTCACTTCTGCCGAGACGGCTTTACCGTCAATAAGCTTCGCCATAGAAACTCCTCCTTAATTTTCTGATTCCGCTTCTGTATTTTCTTTTTCGCCGCCATTCTCTTCCGGCACTTCTTCTCCGGAATTTCCCGAATCTTCTCCGGTTGCCAACTCGCTATCCTCTTCCGGGGGCAGATCTCCAAAAATTGTGCTGACGCCGTCATCCAGCCCCTCCGGCTCCAAAAGCCCTACTGCCTCCATGACTTCCCTGCTTCCGCAGCCGGTCAGGCTTGTCTTTTTCCGGAACAGGAACAGCAAAAGCAGTCCTACTACCACGCAGCCCCCGGCAATCACCTGGGAGACCCGCAGCCCCACATAGGGGATCATCAGGCTGTCGGTCCGAAGTCCTTCAATGAAGAACCTGCAAAGCCCATACCATACAATGTAAAGCAAAAAGGTCTGCCCGTCATACCGGCGGTATTTCTTTGTAAAGACATGCAGCAGCAGAAAACCGATCAAACAAAGGATAGATTCATACAAAAAACAAGGATGTGCGTTCCCCACCACTTCCAAAGCCGTATTGTCGCTGTACATTCCCCAGGGTAGGTCTGTTGCCGTTCCAAAAGCCTCCTGGTTTATAAAATTCCCCCATCGGCCAAGGCTTTGACCGATCAAAAAGCCCAGGGAAACCAAGTCAAACACAGCGGGAACACTGAGTTTCCGGAGTTTTGCGACAATGCCGCCAAACAGCAGTGCACCAATGAGCCCACCGTAAATGGCTAGGCCTCCAGAATGAATATAAAGAATTTCGATGGGGTTCTTCCAATATTTGTCCCCTGGGTAAAAAGCCACATAAAAAAGCCGTGCACACACAATGCCGCCAATGAGCCCGGCGATCACGGCATCAAACAGCCGGTCCATATCAATATTCATTTTCTTTGCCCGGAAGGAGGCATAAAGAATCGCCAGCAGGAACCCAACCGCAATGATAATACCATACCATTTTATTTCAAAATTACCAATCGTGAAGGCCGTTTCATGAACTTGAAACTGAAGCCCCAGCTTGGGGAATTCCACTTGATGTACCATATTTTTTCCTTTCTCTTCCTAAAACATAGAGTTCAAATCAAGAAATGGGACGCACCACAGAAAGCACAGTTCGTTCCGTTTGAAACACCCGATTCAGTGCTTTCTGCACCTCAGAAAGCTCCAATTCCGCCAAGGCGTCCAAATAGGAAAATAATTCCCTGCCCTTGAAGGTAAAGCCCGCCAAGGCATTGGCAATGCTCCCGGTACTGTTCAGCGCAGAAATATTCTCCCCATAAACGCTCTTTTTGGCCCGCAGGAAGGCAGCGTGATCCAGTCCTTCCCGTTTCAAACGACAGACCTCCTCCTCAATCATAGCGGCAACCGCCTGCGGGTCCTTGGATTCCCCGCCGAAAAGCACGGTGCCAAAGCCTGCTCCTTCAAAATATTCATAGCCAAAGGAGGCTTCGTTGATCAACTCTGCATCTAAAAGCCGCCGGAACAAGGGCGAGGAATCGGAAGCCATCATCTCCAACAAAACAGACATGACCGCCAGTTCCCGTTCTGAGCGCAACGAGCCGGTTTCCACCGCTTCCTTATATCCGAACTGGAAAAGCGGGCAAGCTACGGAAAGCTGCTTTTCTGTTTTTGACAAAAGTACTTCCTGCGGCTCTTCCTCGAAAACGCGTTCTACCATAACAGGCGCCGAGGGCTTTAACATGCGGTCGCAAAGCTCCAGTACTTTTTCCACCTCTAAATTTCCGGCAATACACAACGCCATATTGTTTAAATTATAGAAAGTGCGGTAGCAGCGATAAAGATGCTCCGGCGTTATTTTGGCAATACTTTCCACGGTCCCCGCAATATCTTGGCGAATGGGATGCTTTTGGTACATGGCGCGAAGGTACTGGAACATCACCTGCCATTGAGGATCATCATCATACATTTTGATCTCTTGACCAATAATTCCCTGCTCTTTTGCGACACTTTGCTCTGTAAAGTAAGGGGACTGTACAAAATCCAACAAGATTTCCAAGGAATCGTACAGGTGATCTGCACAGGAAAACAAGTAGCAAGTAGATTCAAAAGAGGTAAAGGCATTGGCATTGGCTCCGGTGCGAGCATACCGCTCAAAGGCATCCCCATCTTCACTTTCGAACAGCTTATGCTCTAAATAATGGGCAATGCCCTCCGGTACCGTTTCCGGATGCTCTTCGTCGCTGCGCCGGAAGCAGGAATCGATAGACCCGTACTTGGTTCCAAACACCGCATAGGTCGTGCTGCAATGCTCTTTTGGGTAGAGCAAAATCAAAAGTCCGGAGGAATGCTTAATTTTATAATAATGATCTCCTGCCCGGCAGCTTACTATTTTTTCCATTTGCATCAGCGCTCACCGCATCCTTTCAAGCAAAATACAGCAGCCGGCATTACCCGGTTGGCGGCGGAAACAACCTCTTCCTTTGTCACCTTCATCAGGCGTTCTGCGGAAGCTTCCGGCGATTCGAAAACGGGTTCAAAAATCCGGGAAATACACCAATTTTCTACTGCGTTTAAGGAATCGCGCACAGAGCGCATGGCATTGCGCAAAGCCATTTTCGCGGAATGCAGCTCTTCTTCCGTAACTTCACCAGCCTGCAAAAGGCTCAACTGGTGAAGCACCTCTTGTTCCGTACGCTCCAGATTTTCTGTTTCAACGCCGCTTTCCACATAAAGTGCCCTGCTTCCCGCATCGAAAGATGAAGAACAGTAATAGCAAAGGCTCTCCTTTTCCCGCACATTCCGGAACAGCTTGGAGCTGGGGGTTCCACCGAGCACCGCATTCATCAGCTGAAAGGTCAGGCGTTCCTCCGGTCGGAAATTAACCCGGAAGCCCATAGAAAGCTTCGACTGTGACAGAGGAAGCTCCTCCGTCACCCGCCGGGGTTCCAAGCTGGAGGGGCAAGGCAAATAGTTTAACTTTCGTGGGGCGCCGAAGTTTTGGAACCGATCTTGAAACAGGGAGGGTTCCGGCTCACAGTCGCCAAGCAGGAAGATCTCATACCGGGAGCTTTTCAAAAGCTCATCCCAAGCGTCGGAAAGCTCCTCCAATTTCAAGGCAGCAATTTCTTCCTTGGAACCGTAACGATCCACACCGGCCGGCTCTCCTAAAAACATGACTTCTTCGCAACGCTGGTGGGCATAGAGAATTTTATCGTTAAATTCTGTATCTTTCAGCTCCAAAAGCTGTCGTTTTTCCTGTTCGAAATGTTCCGGAAGGAAATTCCCCTCTGCATTTTTCAGAGGATCAAACAGCACGCTGAAAAGCAGGCTGGAAAGCTCTCGGAACATGTCTTCTTTTTCCAGGGCATAACGACTGGATATTCCACTAACAGAAAGAGAAAGAACCTGGTAAGTCCCCATTTTCCGTACACCGGAATCTAAGGAAGCCCCGTAAAGTTCTGCCAGACGGCCGCTCAAAGCAGTATAATCCGGGTAGTCTTTGGTGGCGCGGCTAACCAAAGAGGGCAATATGCCATATTGAGCGGCAGTTAGTTTTGAGATCGGGATGAACATATCGACAGCGATTTTCATCGTTTTGAACCGAGAATCTGTAAAGGCTTTTAGATTTACAGATTCTGTTATGGGAAAAGAGGTAATTTCACTCATGAAAAAGAGCACCCTTTCTTCAAACCTAATTCTTGCACAAAAGAAATTGCCATTTCAGACAAATAGAGCCGGTGACTTATATATTGCGTATGCACCTTTGGCCTAGTATACCACATTTTCTCTTTTTTTGAAAGAAGTTCCACGCTTTTTTCAGAATGTTTCTAAAAACTGCAGAAAAGCCGCATACCGCAACAGGCGGCACGCGGCTTAAAGGGTCAAATCGTTCCGAAAATCCGATCTCCGGCATCGCCCAGACCCGGCAGGATATAACCGTTATCATTAAGCTTTTCATCCACGGCCGCACAGTAAACCTGGACGTCGGGATGCTCCTTGGTGAGAACCTCTATTCCCTCGGGAGCAGCAATGATACAAAGAAACTTTACACTCTTTGGATGGCTCCTTTTAACGATCGTGATAGCGTCTACAGCTGAACCACCTGTGGCCAGCATAGGGTCCAGTACAATGACGTCTCTTTCTGCCATATCTTCGGGAAGCTTATTATAATACTCCACGGGCTTTAAAGTTTCGTGATCCCGGTAAAGGCCAATATGTCCCACTTTCGCAGAAGGGACCAAATTCAACATACCATCTACCATGCCCAGGCCTGCCCGTAAAATGGGAACAAAGGCCAATTTCCGGCCGGCGATCATCTTTGTGACCGTCTTTTGCATGGGGGTGACAGTTTCCACGTCCATAAGCGGAAGGTCACGGGTGGCCTCATAGCACATCAGCGTAGCGATTTCACTGACCAATTCCCTGAAATTTTTTGTTCCGGTGGACATGTCCCGCAAAAAGGTAAGCTTGTGCTGGATAAGCGGATGATCCAGCACGAAAACGTTTTTCTTTTCTTCTGCCGCAAATTTCCCGTGGAAAGCCTGCGCGAGAGATTCCTCTTCGATCTGCGCGATTTGGCTGATCCGCCTTTGATGGCGGCCTCCCTCAAACTCTGTATGAAGGAATATTTTCACCAGCTTTACGGCAGTTTCCCGATCTACTACTTTCCCGCCCATACAAAGGATATTGGCATTATTGTGTCGCCGCGTCATTTCTGCACAGAACTCGTTGGTGCAAAGCGCCGCACGGATTCCCTTTACCTTATTGGCAGCAATGGAAATGCCGATGCCGGTGGAACAAATTAAAATACCATAATCCGCTTCACCTGCCGCCACCTGCCTGGCCGCCTTTGCGGCAATGGGGACATAATCTACCGAATCGGTGCTGAAAGCCCCGTGATCTTTATAGCCTATCCCCTCCTGCTCCAGATATTCTCGGACGGCCTCTTTCAGCTCGAAGCCGCCGTGATCACAGCCAATCGCGATTTTCATTGGATCATCTCCCTTTCCTGTTTCTTTTTTAATTCCCGTTCTGCCTGAGGCAAACGGAGATAGCTTGGAAAAAGCGCTGCCGGAGAACTGTAGCACTCTTTTTTTTCCGGTGCCGCGGCGGCCAACGCTACAGCGGAAGCCCTTTGGAACCGAATTGCTTCCGGCGAAAGCAGCGCTCCGAAGGCCGAAAAGCTTTTATAGCACAGCGCCGCCCCATCGCCCGCCAGCACTAAGGAAGAGCCGTAGTCCTTGCATTCCTCATAGAGCGCTTCTACCGGCAGTGCCCTATCTCCGCAGAGCCTGACAGGCACGCCTTGACGAATTTGAAACATCCCGTTATAGACCTGCTGGCACCGGGCATCCATCACTGCGCAGATCACTTTCCCCTCCCAAGCCAACTGGCCGTAGGCGATAGCTTCCAGTGTGGAAACTCCCAGGCAGGGAGTTTGAAAGGGCATCGCCATCCCTTTGATACAAGAGACACCAATCCGTACTCCGGTGAAGGAACCGGGCCCCGAAGAGACCGCCATTAAATCAAACTCTTCCATTCTTTTCCCTACAGAACACAGAAGCCCGGAAACCATGGGCATCAGAGTTTGGCTGTGGGTCTGTTTGGTGTTTACAAAGGCTTCCCCCAACAGCCGGCTCTCCTCCAAAACCGCGGCGGATGCGGCTGTGGCCGAGGAATCAATGGCTAAAATCAACATGAAAAGGGCCGCCCCTTTCTGTTATCTGTAATCAAGATTTTTCTTTCTTTCTCCTGTTCCCCCGGCCGGATTTCTACCCGAATGGCATCTTCCGGCAGGGCTCCTTCTATATTTTCGCTCCATTCGATAATGAGAACACAGCCGGTGTCTAAATAATCGAAAAAACCTGTAGAATAAAGATCATCCCAGCCTTCCACCCGGTACATGTCAAAATGCTCTATGAGAAATTCACCCTGGTATTCATTCACCAAGGCAAAGGTGGGGCTTGTGACCACATCTTCCCCATTCAAAGCCATCACAAGCCCTCTGGTAAAAGCTGTTTTTCCCATTCCCATGCCTCCGGTAAAAGCAATGACCTCGCCGCCCTCCAAGGTGGCGGCCAATTTCGCGCCAATATCGGCAGTCTCTTCCGGGGAATGGGAAAGATATTTCCTTGTCCCCATTAAAACAGCCCGTGGATCACAGTGTTTTCGTCCACGTCAATCTTTTCTGCGGAGGGAACCTTAGGAAGCCCAGGCATTGTCATAATATCTCCGGCATAGGCCACTATGAACCCTGCGCCATTAGAAAGCCGAAGATCCCGTATAGTCACGGTAAATCCGGTGGGACGCCCCAACAGAGTGGGGTCGTCGGAAAGGGAATACTGTGTTTTGGCAATACATACCGGCATGGCGTCTCCGCCCAGCGCCTTGATCTCTTTCAAAGACTTCAAGGCTTGATTGGAAAAGGCCACCTGGGACGCTCCATAAATTTTTTCCGCTATCGTCTGAATTTTCTCTTCTACTGTGGCATCGTCGGGATAGATCGGGGCAAAATGACAATGGTTGGCTTCCCGCTCTATGACGTCGCACACCGTTTGGGCCAGCTCTTTTCCACCTTCTCCCCCTTTGCCAAAAACCTCGGAAAGGGCGTAGTCCACCTTCAGTTCTTTGCAGCACCGGTCGATAACCTGCAGCTCCGCCTCTGTATCGGTATGGAAGCGGTTGATAGCTACCACGACGGGAACTCCATATTTTCTCATATTTTCCACATGGGCCTTCAAATTGGCCGTGCCCTTTTCCAGGGCCTCGGTATTTTCCTGGGCCAAATCTGCCTTTGCCACACCGCCATTATATTTTAGAGCCCGCACGGTAGCTACCACCACCACACAGGATGGCGAAAGCCCTGCCATGCGGCACTTGATATCTAAAAATTTTTCCGCGCCCAGGTCGGAACCAAAGCCTGCTTCTGTAATGCAGTAATCCGCCAGCTTCAACGCCAGACGGGTGGCCCGTATGGAATTGCAGCCATGGGCAATGTTGGCAAAGGGGCCGCCGTGCATAATGGCGGGGGTTCCTTCCACTGTTTGAACTAAATTGGGGTTAATTGCATCTTTTAACAGAGCGGTCATAGCGCCATCCGCCTTGATGTCTTTTGCGTAAACAGGCTTCCCCTCAAAAGTATAGGCAATGAGGATATTGCCCAGGCGAAGCTTCAAGTCTTGAATATCCTTTGCCAAACATAAAATAGCCATCACTTCCGACGCCACCGTGATAATGAAGCCGTCCTCCCGGGGCACGCCGTTGATTTTTCCCCCAAGGCCTATGACGACATTTCTCAGGGCCCGGTCATTCATATCCAAGCAGCGCTTAATTAAGATGCGCCGCTGGTCAATGCCAAGGGGATTCCCCTGCTGGATATGGTTATCCAACATGGCGCAGCACAAGTTATTTGCCGAGGTGATGGCGTGCATATCCCCGGTAAAATGCAGGTTAATATCTTCCATGGGAAGCACTTGGGCATATCCTCCGCCTGCGGCTCCGCCTTTGATGCCGAACACAGGTCCCAGGGAAGGTTCTCGCAGGGCGATAATAGCGTTTTTTCCGATTTTAGCCATGGCTTGTCCCAACCCCGCGGTAGTAGTAGTTTTTCCCTCTCCCGCAGGGGTGGGGTTAATGGCCGTAACCAGCACCAATTTCCCGTTTGGTTTATCCTTTAACCGTTGAAAAACTGAGTCGTTCAGCTTTGCTTTATATCTCCCATAAAGCTCCAGCTCTTCCTCTTGAATTCCTAGTCCTTGGGCTATTTCCGTGATGGGTTTTAATTTCGTGCTCTGAGCAATTTCGATATCAGACAACATATCATTTCACGCCTTTCCGGCCCCAGCGGCCAAGTAAATCCATTCCTTTTATAAATTATAGTATATCCGGACGGATTAGTAAAGCGCTAAGAAAGATTTTAAAAAATATTGAAGCTTCCGGTGAAATGTGGTATAATTATTTGACATAATTTTGCTTTGACCGGCAACACCTGTAAGAGACAAGCTATTTTTTCTTTCTTGCCCAAAAGTCAGAAAAATATCACAAAGTCGGAAACCTCAGTCAACACTGTTATCATATTCTAAGGAAGTAAATATCATCTATTATGAGAACACATCGTTATGTAAAAGGGATTCTGCAATATTTGCGGCGGGCCGATATCATCCTTTGGCTGTTGCTGGTGGCAATTTCCACCTACATCCTTCTGCTTTTGCGCAGCGTGTCGGTAGCCAACGGCACCAGTTATTTCCGCACCCAGCTCATGGCCGTGGCTCTTGGGGTGGCCGGAGCCATTGTAATCACGTTTATTGACTATGTAGATATTTGCAATTTCTGGTACCTGATCGCTGGATTTTCCGTTTTCCTTATGGTCTATACGCTGCTGTTTGCAGACGCTGTGGTGGGAAGCGACGGCGTAAACGCCCGAGCGTGGATCAGCATTGGTGGAAGGACTTTCCAATCTTCCGAATTGGTAAAAATCGCCTTCATGCTGACCTATGCCAAGCACTTGGACATTGTCAAGAAAAAGGGACGTTTGGACGAACCCTTCCAGTTAATTCTGCTAGTCTGCCATGCCGGCGTGGCTTTTTTGCTTTGCCACTTGCAGGGCGACGACGGGGCCGGCGTTGTGTTTCTGGCTATGTTTTTGGTCATGAGTTTGGCCGCCGGAGTCCGGCTCCGGTATTTTGGTATTCTAGCCCTGCTCGCCATTGTTTCTATGCCCTTTTTGTGGCGGTTTGTATTGGATGAATACCAAAAAAAGCGCTTTTTGGCCGTCTACAATATCGACAACGAAGCCATGCAGCTGGACGAGGTTTACCAGCAGTACCAGGGCCGCATTTCCATTGGAAGCGGCGGCCTCACGGGGGAAGGTTTGTTTCATGGTACCCGGGTGGCCAACCAAAATGTCCCCTTCCAACACAGCGATTTCATTTTTTCCGTGGCCGGAGAAGAGCTTGGCTTTTTTGGCTGCGCTTTGATTATTGTGCTGCTGTTCCTTTTCCTGGTAAAGATTCTTCATGTAGCCCATTCCGCCCGAGACGATTTGGGAAAGTATATTTGCTATGGCTTTTTCGGGTTAATCGCCCTGCAAAGCGTCAGCAACATTGGCATGTGCTTAGCCATACTGCCCGCCATGGGGGTTACTCTGCCCTTTTTCAGCGCAGGTGGTTCTTCTGCGGCCTGCCTGTATTTGGGCTTCGGATTGGTCCAAAGTGTTTATATGCGCAGGAAAGAAAGCGATGGTCTGCGCCTAAAACGAAAGCTTCCCTTGCGGTTTGGTTACAAGCAGATGAAAGAGATTTAAACGAACGACTTTTCCTTTTTTTGGAAATTATGAAAAGATGATGCCACATCGGGCGGGAAAAGCCATTTCTGGCCCCGAGGCGGAGGTCTTTGAACAGAAAAACAGGTCAGCTGGTATTCGAACTGACTGCTTTCTCACTGGAACAGCCGGCTTTGCTTTTCCGCGATCCTTTGCCTACGGCATTCTGTTTCTTCCAAGTTGAGGGTAAACTCCCCTTCATCGGAAATATCCAGTACACACCCTGCCTTTATCCCCTCCGGCAATTCCTGGATTTCGATGGCGAAGCACCGCTGGTCTGCGTCTTCACAAATGGCATATTTTCCTTCAAAACGGTCGATAATCAAACGCCGCATTTCTTATTTCCCCTTTCAGGCCGCTTTGGCTATTTACTGTTTATTTTGTAATAAGTAGTTCATATAAAAGGAAATGGGAGCCCTATGGTCCTGGCTTTCCAAGCCGCTTTGGGTAAAAATGACAGTGCCGTCCACGTCGGTGCGGTAAACCTTCACCTGAAAATTCTCCAAACGAGTTAACACCTCTCTGGAAGGCAGCTGGTTGCGGTCCGGCCCTACAGAAATGACGGCGCATTCCGGCTGTACCGCATTTAAAAAAAGCTTAGTAGTGGAAGTTTTACTGCCATGATGAGAAATCTTTAAAAGATCCGACTTTAAGTTCTGGCCGGATCTTACCAGCTCTGCTTCTCCTTCTTTTTCGATATCCCCGCAGAATAAGGCAGAAAAATCCCCGTAAACAAGCTTGATTACCAAAGAGGAATCGTTGGGAGACTCTTGCTCCGTAAGGGGCGCAAGTACCCGCAGTGTGGCTCCTCCTAAAGAAAAGCTGTCTCCAGCTTTTAGAAAGTGAGGAATGGCCCTCCCGTTTTCCAGCATTTCCCTGGCAGCTAAAGACTCCGGAGAGGCCCCGAAAAACTTTTCTTGGAGGGCCGATAAATACAAGGTTTTCGCACCATGCTCTTTCAAGATCTGAGCCAGTCCGCCTATGTGGTCGATGTCCGGATGCGAAATGACCAAATAATCAAGTTTTTTGATTTGATAGGCGGTCAAGTAGTCACTGATTTTATCCCCTTGGTCACAGGTACCCGTATCTAACAGAAGATTTTCTCCTTCGCAACAGACCAAAATGGCATCTGCCTTCCCCACGTTGAGCACATGGATGCTAAACGGAGATTCTTTTGCCGTCAAGCTTACTTTTTCCAGTCCGGCAACATGGGAAAGCCTTTGCCACATAGCTTTTCCTGCGGGAAAATAGGAATAGAAAAGAAGACACGCCAGCAACAGCGACACCACTATCTGGAGTTTCTGTTTCTGTTCAACGAACCTTTCATACAGGTCTTCCCCGGTAAACAACATACCCAGACCTTCATTGTAGGTGATTCGTCTTTTTCGCATCCGGGGAGTTTTGGGAGTCGCCATAAAATTTATTACTCCTCTCCCGGTGAGTCAGCTCGCTGCATATTTTTCTCCAGCCATTGGGCATAAGTCATCAGCACCTGCCGGGGCTTTGAGCCTTCATGGGGTCCCACAATACCCATTTGTTCCATTTCGTCGATTAGCCGCCCAGCCCTGGCATAGCCCAGGCGCAGCCTGCGCTGAAGCAGAGAGGTCGACGCCTGACCGGCCTCTACCACACATTTTACCGCCTCTTCAATCATCGGGTCGCTAGAGCCGTCCTCATCCTCCGGAGAGTCGTTCCCCTTTCCTACCTCATTAGCAGCATTACGTTCAATCTCCTCAATCACCTTGGCATCATACTCTATGGCTTTGGATTTTTTGACAAATTCCACCACAGAGCTGATTTCCTCATCTGAAACATAGCAGCCCTGTACGCGTACCGGCTTTTGGGCTCCCACCGGCGCGAACAGCATATCGCCGTTGCCCAAAAGCTTTTCCGCACCGCCGGTGTCCAAAATGGTGCGGGAGTCTACCGAGGTGGAAACCGTGAGGGCAATCCGACTGGGGATATTCGCTTTAATCAGCCCTGTTACCACATCTACGGAGGGCCGCTGCGTGGCAACCACCAGGTGCATACCCGCCGCACGGGCCAACTGGGCCAGACGGCAAATGGAATCTTCTACTTCTTTTGGAGAGGCCATCATCAGATCGGCCAGTTCGTCAATGATAATCACAATCTGCGGCATAGCCGGCATAGGTTGGCCGTTTTCGTCCTGATATTCCATGGATGCCGCCAAAGAATTGTAGCCGCTCAGGTTCCGCACATTGTATTCCGCAAAAATTTTATACCGCTTCATCATTTCCGACACCGCCCAGCCTAAAGCGCCGGAAGCCTTGTGGGGATCTGTCACCACAGGCACCAACATATGAGGCATACCGTTGTATTCGGTAAGCTCTACCGCCTTTGGATCTATCATCAAAAACCGGACTTCATCGGGTGTGGCCTTATATAGCATACTAATAATTAAAGAATTGATGCACACCGATTTTCCGGAACCGGTGGTACCGGCAATCAATAAGTGAGGCATTTTGGCAAGATCCGCCACCACAACTTGACCGGCAATGTCCCGTCCCAGAGCTGCCGTCAGCTTTCCTTTGGAAATTTGGAAGTCATTAGCTTCTATCAAATCCCGCATGCGCACCGTATTCCGAGTTTTATTGGGGACTTCAATCCCCACAGCAGCTTTTCCCGGAATAGGGGCTTCGATGCGAACTCCTGTGGCCGCCAGGTTCAGGGCCAGGTCATCGGCCAAATTTGTGATCTTGCTGATCTTCACACCGGCTGCCGGCTGAATTTCATATCGCGTGACCGAAGGACCGCGGCAAATGTCTAAAATTTTTGTCTGGACGCCAAAGCTCTTTAAGGTATCTACTAAAATATGGCCGTTTGTTTGCAGTTCCTCGGTTTCCAATGCCGGGTTTACCCGCGGGCTTTGGGCGAGCATGGTAACAGGCGGGAAGCAATAGGTCTGCTGCTCCGAAGCCATAGCCCCCAAATAAGCGCTCTTCTGTTCGAGGCTTGCCTCCGGTTTCCGCTCCCTTTCTATCTCTTTCACAAAGCGGTCGGTAACCTCCTGCACTTCCTCCAGGGCAGTTTTCGCCTCCATCTCTAAAGGGGTTTGGGGCACCTCTTCTGTGATCTTCTCTTCCGGGACGAGCTTTGCCTCTTCCACCAAAGGTTCCGGCTCTTCGAAAGCCGGAGCTGAGACAGGTGGGCGTGGGGTGACAGTTCTCCCGGGAGCCGGGATCTTGATGTCGGAAATTTCCTTGACGGCTTCTTCCAAAGCTTGGGCTCCCACTGCGATGGTATTTTCCGGCTGCTTTTGGGGTTCCGGTTCCGCCGCCGGCTTTGGATCATTGGGCCCGAAGCCAAAAACCTCCTGGAGCCTGTTCAGCTTTTCATTGTTTTCCGGCTTCTTTTTCTTCTTTTCCGCAGTAGGCGCAGGAAAAAGCTGGCTGGGTTCTACATGGACAGGGTGAGCGGGCAGGGCATCAATGGGAACGTCGATATTTGCCCGGTCTCGTTCCAGGATCAGGCGTTCCTCCTCCCGGCGCTGCCGAGCGTTTTGAAGGCCCTCGGAAACCACGTCTACCGGTTTTTTGATGGTGCGGAACAGCCCAATAAGGGTTGTTCCGGTCAAAATCATAATAGAAACAAAAAGCATCAAAAGGATGATAATTTTCGCCCCCACCTCACCGGCCGCACGAAGAAGCGGAAGCCCCAAAAGCCCTCCTATTACCCCTCCGCTGACACCTGGACTTTGTTGGTAAAGATAGGCTATGTAGTTCCAGAATCCAAGCCCTTTTGGAATGCTGTTTCCCGTAAAGACGAAGCCGGTGGTACAAAACAGCACAATGATCAAAACCGTCATCCATACCTTGCCGCCAATAGAACCTTTGGGCTTTTCCAGGGTCGTTACCACCGCCACATAAATCATTAAAACAGGCCAAAGCAACGCCCAGTTTCCAAAAATCCCCAGCACCAGCCGATGAGTCCAATTCCAAAGGTTATCCCCTTCTATTAACACCAAGCACGCCAACAAAATAGCGCAGGCAAAGAGGATCACCGCTCGAATTTGGTTTCTCTGACGTATGGCCTCTGCGGTCATAGCCTGAGAGGCCTGGGGCTTTTTCGGGGTGTTCTGCACTTTTGTTTTTCCCTGGGAGGCGCTGGAAGTCCGTTTTTTTCCCGCCGCGGGCTTTTTCGTGGCCGCCCTTGCATTTTTTTCTGCCAAAAGTTTTCCCTCCGCTTTTTCAAAGACAAATCTCAATATTTTATGTAACGGCGGGAACGCCGGAAAAGTGTTATTTGCCTTTTCTTTTGTTCTGAGCCGGTTTTGCCTTTTTCTTTTCTTTTTCGATCATTTTAATCAAGTAATCCATAGCGTCGGACAAAGAGCCCAAAGAATCGATCAAGCCTTCCTCCACCGCGTCAGGGCCATCCAATACGGTTCCCACATCCATAACTAACTCCTGAGTGTTCATGGCAAGGCTCATAAACCGCTCTTTGGTTATTTTGGAATTGGCCGTGACAAAATTGGTGATGCGGTCCTGCATCCGCTGGAAATATTCCAAGGTCTGGGGAATCCCCAGCACCAGACCGTTCATGCGTACCGGATGAATCGTCATAGAAGCTGATTCCGCGATAAAAGAACGCTTTGCCGCCACCGCCAGCGGCACCCCGATGGAATGGCCGCCTCCCAGCACCAGAGAAACCGTGGGCTTCTTCATGCCTGCTACCAGCTCAGCCAAGGCCAACCCGGCCTCCACGTCGCCTCCCACTGTATTCAGCAGCATCAAAAGGCCATCTATTTGTGGGTCTTCCTCTACCGCAACGATCTGCGGGATCACATGCTCATATTTTGTAGTCTTGTTTTGGGAAGGAAGAATATAGTGCCCTTCGATCTGACCGATCACTGTTAGGCAATGAATAGTGTGACCATTATTGTGAGTAGTTACCGAGCCGCTGTCTATGATCTGCTTCTGTTGTTCCGAAGTGGGCTCGGTTTCCTCTTCCTGGCCTGAACCCTCATTCTTGTAGCCCTTCTCATGATTTTTTATGACAATTCCTTTTTTCATGGCTTTCTCAACTCCTTTGTACCAATATTTTGCCGATCACAGCTCATTTCATACAAAAGAATTTGAAAGAGAAAAAAGAAGTTGGAAATTGCGGGCTTTCATAGGTTCTATAAGTAATTATAGCATTTTTAACCCTTTGGAGCAAGCAGACAGGCCTATTTCCCTTTAAAAAATTGGATTTCATTTGCCTCGCCCATCAATTCATGGTATAATGAAAAAAGATTTTCCGGGGCAGGTGTTTTGTGTGGAAAGCTTCTGGGTTGCTTTAGAAATTGTAGCGCCGCTTTTTCTTTTGATGGCGGTAGGATATGTAATCAAGCTAACGGGGATGATGAACGAAACCTCGGTTCGGCAGACAAACAAGGTCATTTTTAAGATATTTTTGGCCTTGCTGGTATTTATTAACATCTATAACACCGACCTTTCGGAAAGCTTCCGTTCCGACCTCTTGCTTTTTGCCGTGATAGGCGTTTGTGTGCAGTTTATCCTTTCCATTTGCGTTGCTATAGGCTCCGAAAAGGAAAATTCCCGCCGCGGAGTTATGCTGCAGGGCATGTTTCGGAGCAATTTTGTACTGTTTGGCATACCGGTCAGCACAGCGTTATTTGGAGATGCCGCATCCAGCCTGGCCGCAGTGCTCATTGCGGTGATCATTCCTCTTTACAATGTACTGGCGGTCCTCTCTTTGGAAATGTTTAATGGAAAGCAACCCAGTCTTTGGAAAATGCTAAAGGGCATTCTCACAAACCCTTTGATCATCGCCTCCGTGGTAGGTGCTTTGTTTGTGCTGTTTCATATTAGGCTTCCCAATGTCATCTACAAAACCGTTTCCGATTTGGCCGGTATCTCTACGCCTTTGGCCTTTGTCATTTTAGGCGCTTCCTTCAGCTTCGGCGATGTTGGCCGCTATGTGAAGGACCTGTGCATCACCCTGGGGGCAAAGCTTATCGTGTTCCCGATCCTATTCCTTGGAGCAGCTATTTTATTTGGGTTCCGGGGTCCGGCTCTGGCTGTGCTGCTGACGGTTTTTGGCTCTCCCATCGCAGTATCATCCTTCACTATGGCCCAGCAAATGGGCGGAGACGATAAACTGGCGGCCCAGCTTGTGGCCTTTAGCTCCATTCTTTCCATATTTACCATATTCCTTCTGATCTTCCTCTTGCGGGAGTTCTCCTTTTTATAAAAGCTTCGGGAAAAATGCTTCTTTCGCCATTGACAACAGCAGGCAATTCGATGATAATGATATATCATAATTTTTAAAATTTTCAGCCAACAGGGAGAGATCAAAATGGGCAATACGATCGCGCAAAAAATCATCCGTCAGCATTTGGTCAGCGGTGAAATGACCGTGGGCGCCGACATAGGGCTTCGCATCGACCAGACCTTGACTCAGGACGCCACCGGAACCATGGCGTATTTGGAGTTTGAGGCCATGGGCGTGCCCCGGGTAAAGACAGAACGCAGCGTGGCCTATATTGACCACAACACCCTGCAGTCCGGCTTCGAAAATGCCGATGACCACCAGTTCATTCAATCGATTGCTCAAAAACACGGCATTTACTTTTCCCGGCCCGGAAACGGAATTTGCCATCAACTTCACTTAGAGCGCTTTGGCATTCCTGGAAAAACCCTGATCGGTTCCGACAGCCACACGCCCACCGGCGGCGGGATTGGCATGTTGGCCTTCGGCGCTGGCGGCCTGGACGTCGCCGTTGCCATGGGAGGGGGCGAATACCATATCAATATGCCAAAAATGACGAAAATCGAGCTCACCGGCAAACTTTCCCCCTGGGTCTCCGCAAAAGACGTCATTTTGGCGGTATTGCAAAAGATGAGTGTAAAGGGCGGCGTGGGAAAGATTATCGAATACGGCGGTGATGGCATTAGAACCTTAAGCGTACCGGAAAGAGCCACTATTACCAATATGGGCACTGAACTGGGCGCCACCACTTCCATTTTTCCTTCCGATGAGATCACCAAGGCCTTTTTGGAAGCCCAGGGCCGGGGTGATTGCTGGGTTGAACTGTCTTCCGACCCCGATGCCGTTTATGACGAGATTATTCAGTTGGATTTGAGCGCTCTTGTTCCCATGGCGGCCTGCCCACACAGCCCGGATGCAGTAAAAACCGTGGAGGAAATTGGAAAAATCAAAATTGACCAATGCTGTATTGGCTCCTGCACCAACTCTTCCTATTTGGATATGATGCGGGTTGCCTCCATATTGAAGGGCCATACAATACATCCCGATGTCAGCCTGACTATCGGCTGTGGCTCCAAGCAGGTTTATCAAATGCTGGCCTCCAACGGCGCTCTGGCCGATATCATTGCGGCAGGCGCCCGCATACTGGAGTGTGCCTGCGGCCCCTGTATCGGTATGGGGCAGTCGCCCAATTCGGGCGGCATTTCCCTGCGTACCTTTAACCGGAATTTCGAAGGCCGCAGCGGAACGGCAGACGCCCAGGTTTATTTGGTAAGCCCGGAAACAGCGGCTGTTTCCGCCATCAATGGTTGCCTTACCGACCCGCGGACTTTGGGAGCACAAACCGAGATCACCCTGCCCGAAAAATTCCTGATCAACGATAACCTCATTCTACCGCCGGTACCGGAAGAGCTGATGGAAACGGTAGAGATCAAGCGCGGCCCTAACATCAAACCCTTCCCGGTATCGGAAGCTTTACCGGAACGTATTCAAAAAAAGGCAATTTTAAAAGTAGGCGACAATATCACCACCGACCACATTATGCCGGCAGGCTCCAAGATTCTCCCCTACCGGTCCAACATTCCTTACCTTTCTAATTTCTGCTTTGGCGTTTGCGACAAAGAATTTCCGGAGCGTTGCAAGGCGGAAGACGGCGGTATTGTCATAGGCGGCTCTAACTACGGCCAAGGGTCCTCCCGGGAACATGCGGCCTTGGTTCCCCTGTATTTGGGAATCCGAGCAGTGGTGGCAAAATCTTACGCCCGCATTCACTGCGCGAACCTTGCCAACGCGGGTCTGCTCCCCCTGCAGTTTAAAGTAGAAAGCGATTACGACGGCATCGATCAGATGGACGAGCTTTCCCTGCCCCGCATCCGCGAAGAACTGACGGCGGGAACCGATGTCACAATGGAAAACCTCACCAAAGGAACTACCCTGCATTTAACGGCAGTTCTCACAGACCGCCAACGGGCCATGGTATTGGCTGGCGGGCTTCTAAACTACACAAAAAATACTGCAAAATAAGGAGTGTGCCCTATGTCCGAGTTAAAGAAAATAGCTATGAAGACACCTTTGGTAGAGATGGATGGCGACGAGATGACCCGCATCCTTTGGAAAATGATCAAAGACATCCTAATTTTCCCCTATGTGGATCTTAAAACGGAATACTACGATCTCGGTTTGGAAAATCGCGATAAGACCGGCGACCAGGTAACCATAGATTCTGCCATGGCCACCAAAAAGTACGGCGTGGCAGTAAAATGTGCCACTATCACCCCTAATGCAGCCCGTGTAGAGGAGTATCATTTGAAAGAGATGTGGAAATCTCCCAACGGTACCATACGGGCCATTTTAGATGGCACTGTGTTCCGTACTCCCATTGTGGTAAAGGGGATCGTACCCTTTATTCCCACTTGGAAAAAACCTATCACCATTGCCCGGCATGCTTATGGCGACGTCTATAAAAATGTGGAGGCCACCGTTCCCGCCGGGGCGAAAGCGGAACTTCTGGTAACAGAAGCCGACGGCTCAGAAACAAAATATCCCATCCATGAATTCAAAACACCGGGAGTTATCCAGGGGCTGCATAATTTGGATAAAAGCATAGAAAGCTTCGCCAGATCCTGCTTTAATTTTGCTCTAGATTCCAAGCAAGACCTTTGGTTTGCTACAAAAGACACCATTTCCAAAAAGTACGACCACCGCTTCAAGGATATTTTCCAGGAAATTTACGATGCCGAATATCAAGAGAAATTTGAGAAAAATGGTATCACCTATTTCTACACCTTGATCGACGACGCTGTAGCTCGTGTTATCCGCAGTGAAGGCGGTTATATTTGGGCTTGCAAAAATTATGACGGCGATGTGATGAGTGATATGGTGGCCACCGCTTTTGGCAGCCTGGCCATGATGACATCGGTTCTGGTATCGCCAGATGGCACTTATGAATATGAGGCCGCTCATGGTACAGTGCAGCGCCACTATTACAAGCACTTAAAGGGCGAAAAAACTTCCACCAATTCCATGGCTACGCTGTTTGCCTGGACCGGTGCCTTGCGCAAGCGGGGCGAATTGGACGGTTTAGGGGAGTTGGTCTCCTTTGCCGACAAATTGGAAAGGGCCGCTATCGATACCATTGAAAACGGTATCATGACAGGAGACCTTGCCTCTATGTCTACCCTGCCCAACATTCAAAAGGTAAATTCAGAAGAATTCCTGCTCGCTGTAAAAGAACAGTTGGAAAAATTCCTGTAAACCCCATAATGCCGCCTCTCCTATTCTTACATGGGACCCTTTTCTGCATTGATTTTCGGGTTCAAAGCTTTTTCACTGCGGAAAAGAGCAAACCAGCGATTTGCAAACTGGCTATTCACCGTTGAGATCATGAATCTTTATACTGCATTGTAATATACAAAGACCGTGCCGGAGAAAAATCTTCGACACGGTTTTCTCTTGCCGACAGAGCTCAATAGAGTTTTTCGCAAATAGTCCGAACTCCGGCTGAATAGAATCCCCGCCACCAAAAACGGAATTATGTTTAAGTCTCACTTAGATCCTTGTACCGCAACGCTTGGGCATGATACATATCGTAGTACTTTCCTTTTGCAGCCATCAGCTCCGCGTGATTCCCTTCTTCTAAGATTTTACCGCTTTGCAGCAGCAATATCTTATCCACAAACCCGGTTGCCGATAGTCTATGCGATATGATGATCAAGGTTTTTGGGAGGTTCCTTAGAAGCAAATTAAATTCATATTCGCTCATCGGGTCCATCGCGCTGGAAGGCTCATCTAAAATGATCAAATCTGCCTCTTGGTACAAAGCTCTGGCAAGAGCTATCTTTTGAGCCTGTCCCCCGGATACGCCAACACCGTTTTCCTCTGTGTATTCGTCTGTGATCATGGTGTGAATGCCATTTTCTAAACTGTCAACATATGATTTGAGCCCACATTGCGATAAAGCATCTAATACTTTTCGTTCATCATATGTACTCGACAGCGATATATTTTCCGCGATTGATACAGGGAGCAAATGGCTGTCTTGGAAAACACAAGAAACATTAAAAAAGTGATTATCGCATAAAAATGAGGATATTTCCCTTCCGTTACAAAATATTTTTCCTTGATCAGGTTTATAAAGTCCCAACAGAAGTTTTAATATGGTGGTTTTCCCTTCCCCGTTGCCGCCTACAATCGCGATCTTTTCCCCCTTTGAGATGGAAAAACTAACCTCTTCTAAAACCGGATCCGATCCCGTATAGGAAAATGCCACTTTATGAAAAGCAACCTTTTCAAAGCCAAGGATATTCCATGCAGCCTCTTGCCTGTCTCCTTTCTCAGGAGCCAGCATAATATTCTTTAATTTCTCAATGTATAAGGAATTCTTTTCAGATTCCGAGATCAAAGCCGAAAACCAGATCAGGTTATTTTTTAACACGTCAATGGAAGTGAAAAGGGAAGCAAAATCCGCAAGGGAAAACACATGGGAAACGCACACTTGCCAAATAAGATATGCGGTATAAAGAATATAGATGGGAAAAGAATCGAAAAAGAAGCTTCGTACAAATTCTAAAACGCATTTCCTTTTCCCATAATGTTCCACCACTTCTAATGCTTTTTGAGATTCAGAAGTAAATTGATTTCTAAAAAACTTGCCAAACCCGTAGACCCGGATCTCGTTATGGAATTTCTTTTCAAAAAAGAGTTTGTCTATATATTCTATTCGATGCTCACTGCGAATGAGCTTCATATCCTGGTCGTAAGAAACAGCGTTCACTTTGATAAGCATACAAACACTTATCACCACAGTCAACAAAACAAGGAACAAAGCAAAATAGTCTATGAAAAATATGATTAAAAAAAGCGAGCACATGGAGGCAAGAGCACGACAAAAATTTTCGCAGTTCTCGTATGTTTTCTCAATATACTCGACTCCGTGCATCAAAGCCCAATTTACATCTTGATAAAATTCCGGAACATCGAACTTCTTTAATTCCGCTGTCCGGCATATTGCAAAGAGCTCACCTTCTACGCTGCTCTGAAGGCGTTTCATTTGTACCGGTCTATACTTTTTTGCAAAAAAGGCATCGCCGAAGTTTGCCAGTAAATTCACCAGAAACAGCGTGATTAAAAACGCGATAGCACTGGAATAAGGCCGCTTTTGCTCAAATGCTGATATAATAACTCGAAAAGTATATACCATCGTGAAAGAATCCAACGCTGAACGAAGCACACAAAACACAAGGTTGGTAATCGTAAAAGCAGGAACGCTCTGCATCATTATTTTGAAAGCATAGAAATAGTTCCGTGAAATCTTCTTTATCATAGAATAACCCCTCGTATCACAAGCCAAAAATTGGCCTTTCAAATCTCACAAATGGATTCCAGTTATTATAGTAACCTAAAGACAAACGGCCGCAAATATACCGTGATCCGAAACTTGACCTGGGAAAAACAGCGGTTCGCCAATTCCCGGTTCCCGAAATATTTCAATGCTGCACAGGAAAAGGACATGTAAAAATCGCTGCCGCTGCGCACATACAAAACACTTTCATGCCGCTGCAATAGGCGGAAAATTTCATGTTTCTAAATTTTCGCATAGGAAATGGGAGGATTGCTTTTTAAATAGATCGGCATACGTTCCATTCAACTCCATCAATTCTCTATGGCTCCCTGTCTCAACAATCTTACCTTCTTCCATAAAATAGATTTTATCCATCAACGCGGCACAGGATAAGCGATGAGAAATCAATATTAAAGTTTCATTTTGCGCCTTATTTGCTATATGTGTGAACATTTCCTGCTCCTGGAGCGGGTCCTGGGCGCTGGAGGGCTCATCTAAAACAATAAGCGAGGCATTTTGATATAAAAGCCGGACAAATGCCAAACGCTGAAACTCACCTTTAGAGAAGACAATACCATCTTCATCAAATTCTTTGGTAATTTGCCGGCTTAAGCAGTCCCCTACGACCTCTGTTAAGCCTGCCTGCTCTATAAAATGTTTCATACGATCTTCCGGGCAAATCTCTTTTTCTGAAGAGCCATTTTCAGATATGTATTCCGAAAGGGACATGGAAAACGGATTCAAGCTTTGCGGCATAACCTTCCACAGGTTTCGATAATCAAATTCATTTAGGGTAGATAGATCTTGTCCATAAAAAAGCACTTGGCCTGGCTTACAGGGAAGCAATTTTAAAATAATTTTTAGAAGCGTAGTTTTTCCCGCCCCATTATAGCCTACAATCGCGATCTTTTCGCCCTGGTTTATTTGCATAGAAACCTGTTCAAGCACATTTTTCTCGCCATTGGGATATCGGAAAGAAAGGTCTTTGATCTCTATCACAGGGAGAGCACTTTTTTCAGCGCAGGGCATCACGCCGGACCGAGCAGTGTCAAAAGAAAGGTCCAAGTGTAAAAATTCAAATAATTCTTTTAGGAAAAGGCGGTTCTTATTCACAGAGTGAAAGCATTGAATGACGCCTAACAAGATTTGGCTAAAATTCAAGATGGCAATAGACAACGAAGTGAAATCCCCGATTAACAAATCTCCCGTAACAAAAACTCGATAGGATAGGTAGAAGCAAGAACCCAGGAATGGTATGAGAAAACCAAAGGTCATATTGATCACTGTAAACAGCATAATCCTGCTATTGTATTTTTTATTTACCTCAACTTCTTTTCGAATGGCTTTCTTGTAATAATTCATCAGCACCGAATACATAGAGGGCATGACATGTAAATATAAAGAATAGCTTTTCGAGATAACACTTCTTGCGACATACTTTTCTTTTCTGCGGCATTCGGTAGAATCCATTTCCAAAGCATACGTATCGCTATTGATTTTCTTACCCACAGCTAATGTAACAACCACCGGCAAAACAGCAAAGACGATCATGATAATATCAATTTGCAAAAATACCGCAATTAGAACGATACCGGCTGCTACAGCGGCAACTAATTCGCAAATGCTATCTATGGTATCCATAATACAGTGCTCTTTGGCTTCGACGGCCTTTTCATATTTTGAATAAAAGTCCGAAATTTCAAAATAGAAAGACGGGATCGTATCTGCTTTTTCGTAAATGAAAGCTCGAATCCTACTCATAATTACATTTTTGCTTTTCGGAAAAAAGTAATTATGGTAAAAAGAAAAATAGAAATCTTTTACTAAGTAAATCAACGCAGAAAATACCAAAAAATAAAAAATGGAATCTACTCCTTGATTCGTCAAGATCTCATTGATAATTACTCGAATAAAAAACACACCAATAAAAACTTTAAATCCTTTTTCGATAATATGAAAAAGGAAATTACCCATGAAAAAGCCTGGTGCTATACTCCATAAAAACAGGAAATCCCGCTTTAATACTTTCATAATGATAAGCATTCCTTTCTGCACTGCTACATGAGTAGTGTCAACAGCTCCCTTACTGGACCTTATCAAAATACATCCTCTCGATCAAGTTTTTTCCTGCTCCGATTCCTGACTGAAAGGATGCCTTTTATTCACTTTTACACAACTTTCTCGGGGCTCTCTTTTCTGCTAACAAAAGAAGCTTTGTTCCGCATAATAATTTTCACACCGCTATATTGCATCAAAATATTAGATGGTTAAAACATTTTCGTATGATTGAATATCAATATCGTCATGACTCACTATGATACACAATTTGTTTTTTGCTACACTGCAAATAGTCTTAATAATTTCACTTTTTGTATTACTATCAAGCGAAGCAGTAGGTTCATCAAAAACCAGAACTTGTGCCTGCGTTCCCAATGCTCTTGCAATTGCAATTCGCTGCCCTTGCCCAAATGATATGTTTTTCGCATCTTCGCTAATTAAAGTTTCAATTCCATGATCCAAAGAATCGATATATTCAGATAGCTGTGCCTGGCTAATGATATCATTTAGTGCATTATCAGAAATATTTCTATCTAAAACAATATTTTCTCTAATCGTGCCGGAAAAAAGCACATGATCTTGTGGGACAAAAGAACATAATCCGGTAAAATTTTCAGTAATGGTTTCTCCATCGGACAGCCTGTAGCATATTTCTCCGCTATCTGGTCGATATACACCTAACAGCAACTTAAGTAATGTTGTTTTTCCTGCTCCACTTTTACCTTTAATAATTAAAATGCCTGGAGCTTTAACCTCGAAATTTAAACTATTAAGTATATTATTTGAACTCCCATACGAAAAACTAAGATTCTTTATTGAAAGAGAGCAAACCGTTTCCTTGCTTTGCACATTAGCAACGCCTAAAGTTTGGTTTGATTTTGCAAGTAAATCATCAAGACGGTAAAGAGATACAGATGAAGAACGAATATCAGTAATTTGACCCATAAGTTCTGTAAATGGCCAAACAATGAAGTTTAGAAGTTGTAAAAAACCAACAATTTCGCCAATCTTCATTTCTTGATTCATTACCAATATCGCACCACCCACTATGCTACACACCATAGAAAGCGAACCTAAAAAACTACCGCCAAACACAATAAATGCTTGATACATGCATTGACGCAAATCCGCTTTACAAAACTCATTATTCAGTTTTTCGTATCTTGACATAAGATAGTTATTTAAATGAAACACCCTTGTAACAATAGAGTTTCCTAAGATTTCTTGCACAAAAGAGCGTGTTTTGCTATATGCTTCACGCTTTAAAACGGTTTTCCTTTCAACAACAGGGGACATAATTTTTGTAAAGAACGCTGCGAGGGGAGTTAAAACTATTACAATCAAAGTTAGTTTCCAACTGAGAAAAAAAGCATAAACTAAACACGCAATACAGCTAAGACCACCTGATATGAGAGCTATAACTTGGACAGGAACTATTTTTGAACATATTTCTACATCTTCAAAAAGGCGTGTTTGAATGTCTGCCTCAGGGTGCTTTTCATAGTCAAATAAACTCAGATTTAATATCGAAGAAAGAGATTCCTTTCGTATTTTTGAGAGAGAATTTAGCACAGACTTACGCTGAATATAAGAAAATAAAATATTAGCAATCCCTGTCGCAATAAAAACTAATAGTGTTAAAACAAAAGCAAGGCTGATGGAACAGGTCGTTTCTTGTGCTGCAATGTTTAAAATATTCTGTAAACACCATGCGTTTGTAATTCCAAGTACAGCAAGAATACCAGAAAGTAAAATAAGAATACTCAGTTGACCAATACCTGCAAACCGCAGTAATATAAATATGCGCTTTTTCATTTACTGGTAACCTCCTGCATAATGTGACAAAATCGAGTTGGCCATCTGTGTTTGTGATTTTAGTTATTGAAATCTCATTCCTCTCGAAAATACTGAATAATCCCCTCACAAAGTTCATCAATCTCTTGAAAAGTAAATACTGGCAGAGCACACCAATTATTCAGCTTAACCCGGAATATGTCAGATTCTTCTGGTGAAACATTTTGAAATTCGCCTCCTATGACTGACCATCTTCCATGCTGCTGCAATGGGGAAATAACAAGCCCAATAACCTCGCCTTCAGTAATAGAATTACAATAACTTATTGTTTGCAAAATATATTCAATGCTATCGTCAATATTAATAACAATTAATATTGCATCTGGGCACACGCCGTTAAGATATAAATAATTGCGATATGGTATGTTGAATGCGTTACCATACGTAACTGGTATCGTTTGTGATTGTGTTCCAGTAATAATAATATCTGGCAAGGCGTCATCAATTGCACTCATCATATATCTTATATTTGATATAGCGATACAAAGCATGTTTTTTCATATTCACTGACAGCAAAAGCAAAGACTCCTTTCTTCCATAATATTCCATAAAATTTTTTGGATCCTAAAAAATACAGACAAGCCAATATATCACTTTATCGCTTACAACTTTTGACACGACAGCTAACCTATTTGTAGTCTATAGGAACCCATAAACTTTTTCAATACCTTTGGAGTGAATGGTCGAAAAAGAGGCCTTTTTGGTAACTTTTTTCCAGAAAAGAAAATCGCCGCAATTCTCTGCGGCGAAAACGGAATAAATCAGCTGGTATCGGAAAGTTTTATTTCAACAGGACATTCGTAGTAAACAGGTGGGTTTCCTCCTCATATTCCTGGCGGATTTCTCCATGATATTTTTTTATGATCTGCCGGATGCTCTGAAGCCCAATCCCGTGAAGGAGCTTACCCGTCTTTTTGCTGACAAACCCATTGCCGCCGTCACTCTGTGGAGGTACCGCACAAGTATTGACAAGGGAAAGAAACAGGGAATATCCCGGCTGCGTATCAATATGCAGTTCAATATACGGCTCTTCACAGTTTTCTGCAGCTTCCACAGCATTTTCCAGCAGATTTCCAAGCAGTGCCGTGACATCGCTGTGTTTGATCGTATCAAAAGGTCTGTTCCGTACATCGACTAGAAAGTCGATTCCTTTTTTTCGGCAAATATTATAATATTCTGAAAGAATCACATTCAACATTGAATTTTCACAGAACCGAACCCGCCTCTGCAATGCAGGCAGCTCTTGCAGCTCAGACATATATTCCGCAACTGCCGCATCGCCATTCTCATCGGCCAATGCTTTGATAGCTGCCAGGTGACGGTTGATATCATGGAGTAGGATCTGTTGACCGTTGTACTGTTCCTCAAGCGTTCTGAAATAGAGCTCCTTGTCCTCTTCACGTTGATGAGCAAGCTGCAGGGCCACATAACGACGGTGGAGATGCTGGTTGAATTGGTATCCTGCAAAAACAAGAAAATTGGAAAACAAGAGAATGAGCGAACCGATAAGCATCAGGTTCACTATATTTGGAGGCAGCTCCACCTGAAGCACCGTCTGTACAATGACAACCAGAATGAAAATCGTCGCAACAGAAAAGCTGCCTAGAAGCAGCACCTCCGGACCTGCTTCTGAAAGGTCAGAGGGCTTTTTCGCTATAATGTGGATGCACACCTTTGTGGCAAAAAAGTAGAGCAGCCGACTCACTACTCCTAGAACTGCAAGAAAAAGCATATTTTCCTGATAAAGCGATGCATCTCCAAATAAAGATCCTAAAGCAAATTCACTGGCAGTCTCCGCAGTCAGGATCAGGCAGCTGAGAATTCCAGCATGAAACAGCGCTCCTTTCCAGGAAACGGAAAAGAAGAGGATCAGCAGCAGGAAATTGATGATTGTGAAGCAAAGAGCATTTACCCATACCGTAGTGAAATCAAATGCCAGCCATGCGCAGATATAGCCAAGGCATACTCCCAAAACCGCCTGCCACAGCTTTCTCTTTCTTCCAAAAAGAGCAGAAAAGTACTGCCATGCTGTAATCCCACTGGCAAGATAAACACAGAATAAGATCAGGGTACGCTCTATCACTTCATCGCCTCCAGGTAAAGCAAATGCGCGTTCTTAAAGTCCTTATACTTCCGTCGGGAAAGGTAGGCTGTATAGCCTACTCCTCTTGGCGGTACCAAGGCAATCGCGTTTTTGGAGTAAGAATTCACATACCGCATATTGATGATAAAGCTTCGGTAAGGCTGATAAAAGCTGCCAATTTCCAAAAGTTTTTCCCAATACTTTATGGGCTGTGTCGTTTCATAGGAGGCCTGGATGGTATGGACAACGGCATTCTTATCTGCTGCCTCTACCATAATGATCTCGTCAGCATAACAGACGATGCTTTTTTCTTTTGTTTCGATCGCAACTGGGCAGGTGTCCACGCTGTATTGATACAAAGCATCCTTCATATTCCGGAACAGCCTCTTTTTATCCAGCGGCTTGGAAAGATACCGGAACACATGAAATTTCATCGCTTCGTCCAAATAGTCGGGGAACGACGTCAGGATAAAGACTTTAGCGTAAGGGTTACGCTGTTTTAATTTTGCTCCCACATGGATTCCAGAAAGCCCTGGCATCTCCACATCCAGAAATGCAATTTCCGGGCGCTGTTCCTTTTCTAACAGCTCTTCGCCACTGGTATACCCCGCATATTCCGGCTGCAGTAAATGGTTTGTTTGGAAATACTCAGACAAGTATTTTTTCAGCTGGACCAATACCTGCTGGTCATCATCACAAAAAACTATGCGCATGGTTCCTTCCTCTCCTCTTTCGGGAATTATACCATACGCATCTGTTTTTGTCACGCTTTCAAACTACGGCGATCCGCCAATACTTTTACCAATTCCGATTCATGTCAAATACTGTCTGTATACTCATAGTCTACAACTTCAGGCAATCAATCCATTTTCATACATTTCTTGAGCGGCCAACAGCACGCCCAACTGGCCGCTGTGATAATTCAGGCCGCCCTGCATCCAAACGGCGAAGGGCTCCCGCAAGGGCGCGTCGGCAGAAAGTTCAATGGAAGCTCCCAAAGTAAAGGCTCCTGCCGCCATAATGACGTCGCTGTCATAGCCTGGCATTGGGCTTGGCTCAGGCGCCACAAAAGAATCTACCGGGGCACCCTTTTGTATGCCCCTACAAAAGGAGACCAAGGCCTCTCTGCTCTTAAGCAGCACCGCCTGAATAATATCTGTCCGGAGCTCCTGAGGTGTCGGAGTCACCGCAAAGCCCAATTCAGAAAACAGAGCCGCAGCAAATACTGCTGTTTTTACCGCTTCTCCTGTAACGTGGGGAGCATGGAACGCGCCCAGGAATAATTCTCGGTTGTTTCCGAGGGTACAGCCGATCTCCCGGCCGGTACCCGGTGTGGTGAGGCGATAAGAGCAAAGCTCTACCAGTTCTTTTCTGCCTGCAAGGTATCCGCCGGTGGGAGCAACACCACCTCCGGGATTCTTAATGAGCGAGCCCGCCATTAGGTCTGCCCCATGTTGGGTAGGCTCCTCCTTTTCCACAAATTCTCCATAGCAATTATCTACCATAACAATACTCTGAGGTGCTTTTCGTTTCGCAATCCCGGCAATTTTTTCAATATCGCTCACAAAAAGAGAGGGGCGCAGGCTATACCCTCGGGAACGCTGAAGATAGATCATTTTATATTCCGGAGAAATCCTTCTCTCTATTTCCTCGTAATCCGGGGTACCGTCGGGCAGCAGGTCTACCTGCTCATAAGAAATTCCGAATTCTTTTAAAGAGCCCTTCTCCTCCCTGCCTTCTATGCCGATCACGCCCTGAATGGTATCGTAGGGGGTGCCAGTGACACACAGCATTTTATCACCAGGACGCAAAATGCCGAACAAAGCCACTGTAAGCGCATGAGTGCCGCTCACAAAATTATGGCGCACCAAGGCGTCTTCCGCTCCCAGCGCATAGGCGTACACCTCATCCAGCACTTCGCGGCCCCGGTCTCCATAACCATAGCCTGTACTTCCCACGAAATGACTTTCGCTGACTCCGGCCCGGTTAAAAGCTGCCAACATCTTTTGTTGGTTGTACCGCTGAATTTCCTCTATGGTTCGAAACATAGGCTTGGAAACGGCCTCCGCTTTTTCGGAAGCCTCCCGCAATCTCGAACAGATTTGAAAGTAAGGATGCAATGAGACTTTCCCCTCTCTTTTCCAGTTTATATGGTTCCGTGGACCCAAGTGTCCGTTTTGGTATACCCCAGCTTCTGGTAAAACTTCTGATGCTTCTCCTTTTCCCGCAGGAGATATAAAATTTTTCCAGGAAGGCGATTTTCCACTTCCTGCACCAAAGCTGTCCCCAGTCCTTGGCAACGTAGCTCCTCCTTCACCACAAGGGCAGAAAGAATTGCCGCAGTTTCCGTAATAGCGGAAACCAAGGCACAGCCCGCTATCTCCTGCTCGCGATATTCGGCCGCCACTAAGGCGCCTCCGTGGCGAAGCCTATGAGAAAGATCCAAATAGAAGGGCTCGAACTCCCCGACCATCCCAGCCTCTTCCAAAAGCCCGTACACCTCTCGGATGTTTACTTGAGAGTTCCGGAAGTCCCTGGGCCGGTTTCCGTCTTCGTTTTCGGGTAAGTACTTTTTCAATACATCGCCTGTTTTACAGGCCTTTAAAGAAAGAGCTTCCGCATTGCGCACTGCGCACATGATAGAACGGGCCCCCACCGCCCGCAGAAAATCCCGCGTTTCTCCTTCCTTTAAAACGGTACCGGAAAGCAGCATGAGCCCGTCTATAAGGCAATAGGCTATGTCCGCTTGGGAATCCAGCCAAAAGCAGGCAAAGCTTTTATCCATCTGATACATGGCCACAATAGAAGCAATTTTGCAGCCAAATACAGTTTTTTTGCACACCTGTAAAAGCCTTTGCTTTTCTTCTTCTTTCTCCACTAAAACAATAATGTCCCTCACTCCCTTCCAAACGAACAGAGAAAAACGCCCCGCTATCGCGAGGCGCAGGATCACCTTTATCTACCAAAAGTCAGGCTCCGGTAAAATATAAGATCGCATTCATAACAATGACGAACAGGAAAAAGCCAATAGCGATCACCTTTGTCCAGCGAGCCAAAAACGCGTCTACGGACCTGGCTTTATTCTTCGAAAGAAATGTGTCGGCGCCTCCGGTAACCACTCCCATGTTTTTCTGACTGCCCTCCTGAAGCAACACCACCACAATAATAGCCAAGGCGAACAGCAGCAAAAGCACTCCAAATACGATCTCCAAAGCCTGCATTTTATTTCATTCCTTCCTCAATTTTTCGGCATATCTTAAAAACATAGATTATCTTACCATAAAGCCTCAAAGTTTGCAAGGGAAAGAAAAAATTTTTCTCCATGAAATTTCTCCAGGGATATATTTTCTTTTGGCATCACCGTCTGTGTGCCCTCTTCCCTTTAAAAAATCAAAACTAAACTGGCCCCTGCTACGGAAGAGGCAAATCATTTACGGGTTCCAGTTCGATCTTCGCTAGGCACACATAATTGTATATGGCCTGAAAAGCCTGAGCCCTGGTCACTAAAAGCTGCGGTTCGAAGCAGTTATATATTCCACAAGCACATATATTGGTTGCCTTCTCATAAGCACAACCAAACCGCGAATTCCCTTGGATCAGCCCGACGCGAGTACAAAACTCCGCTCCCGCTTTGGCCCAAGAGCTGATCTGCGCAGCATCAAAAAATTCTTCGTAGGCCTTTTCTCCAACTCCTTCCTGCAAGGAAAGCTCCATATATTGCCAAAAGCGCAGAAGCAAGACAGCCATTTCCTGGCGGGTCATCACACGGTTAGGCAGTAAGCCCGTTTCATATCCCTGTAAAATACCGGTTTCCCGAGCCCAAACTAAATGGTCTTCGGAAACCTCTTTTCCAACGGCTTTAGCCAAATTCCTGAGCACTAAAGCAAATTCCCCTCGGGTAATGGGCTGCTCCGGCAAAATATCCGCGCCGCCGTTTTCGTTGGGAACTAAAAGATCACAAATAATTCCTTGGCCGTAATAGAGCTCACAAACAGCATCTCGGTACCAGGGGTCGCCGGCCTTCGGCGAATCGCCGGGGGAAAAGGGCGCGTCATCCGGTGCGGCCATGATGGCAAAAGCACTGGTGGGCAACAGTGCCAAGTAGAGAACTGAAAGAAAGACACCCAGTATTTTTCTTCCGACCTTTTTCACAACACACATCTCCCTTTCCAAAGCTTTTGTAAATCTCTCTGACCTCAAAACCGGATAAACAAGCTTCCGCACTTCAGCCTGCAAAAAACGCTTTTGTCAAAACCGAAGCAAAGGAAAAATTTTTCTGCATAAGCAGAATTCCTTTGGCCATAATACTAGCAAGCGGTACGGTAATGCGTTTGCAATGCCTGAGTTCTAACAGATACCGTCCAAAAGGACTGGAGCCCGCAAGGCCTTCAAAAGTATCTGTTTTTATTTGGGCTCCAGTACTGCTCGCCCTTTAGCACAAACGGCCTTGAGCTCGTTTGGAGCTAAAGGGCCAGTTTTTTTATTTGGACCCTTCAGCCCCATAAAGGCGAAGGGTAATCTCCGTTCCGGGTCATTTGAGCCACGGCTTCCACTACGGCCTCCTTATCCTCATGGTAGGTCACGCCGTACCATTTGTCGGCCGAAGAAAGTACCCGTACCTGAGCTTTCCCCGCTTTCAGCAAGTCGTCCACAACAAAGGGCAGGAAACATTCCGCTTTCTGGGGGTTCTTCGGAACTTGCTTTTCCAAAAAGCTTTGAAAAGCCTTCTTTAGTTCTGGAGTAAATTCCTTTGTAAACCCCCAAAGGTTCATGGAAACAATGGTATTGCCGGAAAGGTACATCCAGCTTTCCCCATCGTTTTCGGTATAAGCAATGCCGTCCTGCCGTTTTTCAATTTGAGTACGTTCCGTGATATTTTTTAAATACCCGGCTTCCGTTTCGCAAACTCCCCGGGACACAGAGCCATAGTCGGTCACGGTGTTGCGCAGGTAATAGCCCACCATAGCGAATTCCATCTTTTCGCCCGGCTCTTTTTCCGAGGATTCCCGAAGGAATTGATAAATCTTCCGGAATCCTTCCCTGCCGTAAAAATCGTCCGCATTGATCACCGCATATGGGCCATCGGTAATTTCGGCCGCGCAAAGGGCCGCATGACCGGTTCCCCAAGGTTTTTCGCGGCCCTCCGGCACAGAAAAACCCTCCGGAACAGCGGTAAGGCTTTGAAATACATAATCTATTTCCATGTAATTTCTGGCCCGGGCAAACACGTGCTCTTCAAAATCGGGTAAAAGCTCTTCCTTAATAATAAATATCGCTTTTCGAAAGCCGGCCAACTTCGCGTCGTACAAGGAATAATCTATAATCTTTTCCCCAAAGGCGCCTATGGGGTCAATTTGCTTTAAGCCGCCGTAGCGGCTTCCCATTCCTGCCGCCATAATCACCAAAACCGGTTCCTGCATGATCGTGCTCTCCTTTCAAGAGATCAGCCCTCTTCCTCCGGGGATTCGGAATAGTAGTAGGGGGAATCTTCTTCATAAATAAATCGGCTAATATGCTGCGCAGCTTCCTCCAGGTCGTACAAATAAACCCAAGCTCCTTCCTCTGTATACCCCGATTCCGCCCCTTCTTCTTCGCCTGGAACAGAAAGGGTTTCCATGGTGAAATCGGAAAGTAAAATGGGAGTAAGTCCCAACATGTCTGGGATATTCAGGGAAGTTGTGCACATGGGGGCCACGGTTCGGATCAGCTCAGGGTATTGAAGCTTACTTACAGTTTTTAACTGCTCCACCAAGCCCTTCAGCACATTTTGTTGCCGGGAAGCACGCACATCGTCCCCGTCTAAGTAACGGATTCTGGCATAAGCCACCGCCTGATTTCCATTCAACAGCACATCGCCGTCTTCGTACATATAATCGGCCTCGGAAATATCGGCATCATAAGATTCCGACTGCTGCATGGCCAGATTCCGGTTGATCTCGTTCATCTCGTCATAAGAAATCGTTACCCGTGTGCCGCCAAAAGCATCCACAATTTCTGCCATTTGAATAAAGTTCACGGTGGCGTAGTCTTCAATATCCAACCGGAAGTTCTGGTTCAAGGTCTTCACGGCCAACTCCGGCCCGCCATATGCATAGGCATGGGTGATTTTATCTTCTCCATAATCTTCGATCCACACGCAAGAATCCCGTAAAATAGAAGTAAGCTTCAATTTTTTGTGCTTATTGTCTATCGTCAGAATCATAAGGGCGTCCGACCGGCCCTCACTCACGTTTTCTCGGGCATCCAACCCAAACAGCGCAATGTTTTTTATGTCGGCATTTGTGGTAGCTTCGGCATGAATTCCCAGATTGTCTCTCGACAGCTCATTAATGGTAAGTCCATGAAGCAGGTAGCCGAATACATACCAAACCCCCGCCCCGATCAAGACTAAAAACACGCAAGCCGCGATTAACCCGGTATGCCTTTTTTTCTTTTTTCGCTGGAAGTCCCTTTGATCTCTTTGCCGGCTTCGATGGGCATGAGAGGAATAGCTGGAAATATCTTCAAAACTGTCGCCGCGGCCAGCTGTGCCCTGGCGACTGCTACGCGGCGGCTCCTGATAATAGTAATGATCGTTTAAAGGCTCTCTGCGCGGCCGCTGCCGTGGCGCTTGATGAGCCCCCTTTGTACTTCTGCGGTCCATTTCTGCCTCCAAATTTTTTGCTTCCCCAAACCCTCAACTCCCCATTTTTCGAGAAAAGCCTATTCACCCATGGCTTTTCCCGTGTTGCCGTAGGTTTCCCAGTAGGGAGAATTTTCTTCCCAAATAAAGCTGCTCATCCGTTCCGCCGCCAGAGCGAGATCGTACTGGTAATGCCAAATATCTTCCGAGTCTATATAATCCCGGGGGTTCTCATACTCATATTCCGGAATATTGATCGCTTCCATAGTAAAATCGGTCGTAAGAATGGGCGCAAGCCCAATGAGATCGTCTATCTCCAGGCTGGTTTCACACAGCGGAGCCATTTGCCGAATCAGGTTGGGATATTCGCTGAAACTGATATTTTTTATTTTAGATACCAGGGCACGAAACACCTTTTGCTGCCTGCGGGCGCGTTCGTCATCGCCGCCGTCCAGGTAACGGATTCTGGCGTAAGCTACCGCCTGATTCCCGTTGAGCAGCTGCAAACCGGGAGCCTGGCCGTTGAAGAAATCTTCGGGAACGATTTCGGAATATTCCCTCCCTTCGGAAACGCCGTTTTCTTCGTCCTGGTCTTTTTTCAACTGGATCTCAATACTTAAATCCCATAAATTATTATTGACCTCTTCCATTTCCGCAGTGGAAAGCTCAATTTCTACCCCGCCGAAAGCGTCTACAATCTTAGCCATATTCGTAAAATTAATGGTGGCATAGTCTTCGATATCCAAGCCAAAGTTCTGGTTTATGGTACGCAGCGCAAGCTCCGGACCACCAAAGCCGTAGGCATGAGTGATCTTGGTATCCCAATCCAAATAATCTCCGCTTAAAGAATCTCCCTCTACCCGCACCAGGGAATCTCTTAAGATGGAGGTCAGCTTTAATTTCCGGTGCTTGTTATCTACGGTAAGGATCATGATAATATCGGAAAGCCCCCGGAAGGAATCGTCCCGGGCATCTATTCCGAAAAGTGCTATGTTCTTCACCTTGTCATCCAATACGATCTTTTCTGTGTCGATTCCTAAATCGGCACTGTCTTTTGTGATGGCATTGGTACGCAGGCCGGAAATAAGGTCTGTAGAAACATAAATCAAAAGAGAGCCGAACAAAATTAAGAGCACGCAAAAAAACGCGGCTATCGATTTCAGCACCAGCTTTCCACCATGCCTTTTCCGGCCCTTCTGGTATGCTTTTTTAGAGGAATAGCTGGAAAGATCTTCAAATTCCCGGGACTCTTTCTTCAAATTACGAGCCATGAGAACCTCCCTGTAAGAATGCGCCGCAGGAATCTGGAAAAGCCAGCGCTGACAAAGCCCTATAGCTTATCGGGATATCCATCACTTTTTACTTCAGGTACGCGACGCCCTAATTCTCAATATCATGTCAATGTAAGTATACCCCATCGAACTCACAATTTCAAGAAAAAAATAGCTGCCGGGTTTTTCCGACAGCTAAAAATGCTCACCGGCATGCTGCGGGGAGCTTACTTTATGGCGTTTTCCAAAATTTCGCGCCGAAGCCTGCGATAGGGAGCGTTCCGCCGGAAAAACTCATAAACCGAACAGCCCTTATCTACCAGGGAAACCACCGCCCCTTCCCGGAAACGAGGGGGATGAGGTGTCAAAGGGAACATATGGGCACGAATTACATCCTCTTCGATTTCGGAAAGTAAAAGCTCCTTCCCAGCGTTTTCCGCAGCAATGGCCGGATGACGGCTCCAATGACCTTTGTGGGCCGGGTCCCCGTCTTGGGCATTGTAGAAAAAGTAATCGTGGAGGAGGGCGCCCCGTACCATTTCACTCCAATGAAACCGGCGACCGGTAAACAGCGCCAACCGGTAGCTGTAATAAGCTACCGCTACACTGTGCAGCAGCCGAGAGGTATTCCCATGCTGAGGATATTCCTCCATCTGCCTCAAACGGGTATTTTTCACCAACTCTCGAAAGTATCTTCGAAACTGTAGAGTGTAAAAAAGAGTTTTCGCTTGTTTTCCTGCCAATAGACGCACCTGCCAAACTATTTTTCTAAAATTACCGTAGCTTTCATTTCACTGCCATAGGAGCAGCTTAAAGATAAACAAATTATACCACAACATCTCTTCACTAGCAACCTGTTTTTTGGCAAAAACAATAAGAAAAACATGGTATTTTCTCACCTATAGTTTTACGCAAGCTTTAAAAATGCCTCTCGCGACCGGCCCAAGAGTATGGTCTTCCGGTAAACTATGAGAAGCATAGCAAAAGGGTTTTCGAAATTTCTCTCGAAAACCCTAAAATATGTTTTAAGAATTTACTAATACATTGGTTTATACCTTTTCCCAGCATGAAGTTGCGATTGTACCTTTTTCCGATTCTATATTTTATCTCTTTTTAGAGACCAGTTTAGCTTTTCTAAAGCTCTAAAATACGGTTATCAACAATCTTTACTTTTCCGCTTCCATATATAGTAAATTTTAAGGCTTGTTCCTCTGTGAAAACTCTTTTAGACTCCCACTGCTCGCAGAGCAGTTCGCCCACAGGTAGAACATATTGAACTCTCTTCTTGGCCCATTGGGCTCACCGCCTTTCTCAAGTAGAAAAAATAGTGTAAATTTTTTTGCTCCCTGCTCCAACTTTCTTGCCCAACAATCCTTTCCCAGTCATAAGGAAATAACTCTCAGACAAAACCCGGTAACTTTGCTTAATTCTTTACTTCAATTTCTTATTACCGGAAAAACTCTACTTCCACATTTTCGGTACAAACAAAAATCCTTTTTGTAGCCCTTACCAGGTTCTACGTCTTTGTTCTTCCCTACTTCTGAATATTTGCAGGAAGCCTCTTGACCACTTATTTTTCTTCCTCTTCTGTGTTGTCTTTATTATAATACCGCCTCTTCATTTTGTCAATAGGTTTTTTTCACATTTTTAAAATAATTTATAGCAAATTTTAAAAACATGGTTTTCCCCTCTCGCCTCCTGGAAGCCCAGGAAATAAAAAGCAATTTTATCTTATTTTTCCAAGCTCTTGACTTCCCGACATCTTTTGGGTACAATAATCGTAAAGAACTGCGTTAGAGGGGTTCGAGTACGGGATTTCGTGATTGCCGGATCCTAATATTGCTTTTATCTTAAAAGAATCAAGCGTTCAGGAAGGGGCGTTTTTTAACATGGATATGGAGTATGAAGCTGACCTTTTAACTTTGGTAGATGACGAAGGTCAAGAGCACGAATTCGAGATTATTGACGAGTTGGAAAACGATGACGGTCATTTTATGGCCTTGGTGCCTACCCAACAAAGCCCGGAGGAACTTTCTTCCGACGCAGAAACCTATTATATTTTCGAAGTTGTAGAAGAAGACGGGGAAGAATTGCTGCAGGAAGTAGAAAACGACGAGCTGCTGGATAAATTGGCCGATATTTTTGAAAACCGTTTCCAGGAAGCCTATTACGACGAAGACGAAGAATGAGTTTTTTTAACCTGGCCGGTTCGCGGACTGCGCACATATAACCCTACACTCAAAACAAAGGGAGCCTTTCTCCTCTTGTGGATTGCAGACCTCCCGGCCCGGCTTGGACCGGTGTTGGACGAAGGGAGCGTGAAGCTTGAGGGAGGGCACCCACCTGCAACATTTGTAGCAGGTTATTGAGAAGCGCATTACGACCGGCTGGGTAATTATTGTAAAAATACTTTTCTCTTATAAAAACCGAATGGAAACCAGCTTTCTGGTTTCCATTCGGTTTTTTACATAAAACTTCTTAGGAACAACACAACTTCCGGCACTTTTTTCACTTCCCTTCCCTTCTTGGAAAACCTCATTTTTTCTAAAAATGTTTTTTCGAAAATCCCTTGACAGCAGCAAAAAAAGAAGATAGTATTGGAGTTGCAATGTGCCCATGAGCACACATATATTTTTTTGTTATTCGGGAGGTCTTTGAACAATGAAAGACGGAAAAATAGCGGTAGCCGTTGTTGGCTGCGGCGGTATGGGGGGCGGCCACGCTGTAGCAATTTCTACCGGCAGCGGCCAAGCTCTTTGGATGACTGACGGTTCCAAGGGAAGGGAATTGGCGCCCGGCGATACCGATCTCACTACCAAAATGGTTTTGGCCGGTACCTTTGACATCAAAGAGGAACGGCAGCAGTGGGCAAGGAATCTTGGCTTCCATACCTATAACAGCTTCGAAGAAATTCTGGCCGATGAAGACGTGGATCTGGTCTTAGTGGCCACCCCCAACAACAGCCATAAAGATCTTTCCATTCGCGCTATGCGTGCCGGAAAGAACGTATTGTGTGAAAAGCCTGTTATGATGACCAGTAAAGACCTGGAAGACGTTATGGCGGTAGCCAAAGAAACCGGAAAGGTCTTTTACCCTCGGCAAAACCGCCGTTGGGACAAGGATTACCTTGTTATGAAAAAGGTCTATGACGAAAAGTTGGTAGGCAACATTTTCCATGTGGAATCCCGGTACCACGGTTCCCGCGGCATTCCCGGCGACTGGCGCGGCATTAAAGAGATGGGCGGCGGCATGATGTTCGACTGGGGCGTTCATCTGCTGGACCGTATTGTGCTGATGATCCCCGAGAAAATTAAAAAGGTTTACGCCAAAACCACCCATGTCACCAATGACGAAGTGGACGACGGCTTCATCATGAACATGACTTTCGCAAACGGCGTTACTGCTGTGGTAGAGGTGGGCACCTGTAACTTTATCACCCTGCCCAACTGGTATTTGGCCGGTGACCAGGGCACTGCCGTAATCAATTCTTACGATGACGCCGGCCGCATGGTACGGGTCCGTTCCTGGGAAGACAAAGACGCCACTCCCATTCTGATGGGCGAAGGCCTTTCCAAAACTATGGCTCCCCGGAATGCCGATTCTGTGGAAGAGCTTCCCTTGCCCGACTTTACTTACGACCGCAACGCGCTTTATTCCAACGTCTGCGACGTGATCTTGGGCAAAGCGGAACCCATTATTAAGAACGAGGAAGCTTTGAGAATCCTTCGTTTGATGGAAGCCGCCTTGGAATCTGACGAAAAGGGCATCGCGATCGATTTCGAATAAAAATAACAAAAACGGAAGCGCTGTGGCACATGGCCCCAGCGTTTCTTTTTTGCCGAAAATATTTCCCAAGAAATTCCGTACCGCCGGGGCGCTTCCCTTTAAAAAAGACAAAGGCAGGACAGACCATTTCTGGTTTTGTCCTGCCTTCTCTTTGGTAGCTTTAGCGAAAATAAACCCCCGGTTATACCGGGGGAATAGAAAGG
>CANSKS010000017.1 GCA_947647615.1 uncultured Neglectibacter sp. | reverse complement strand
AATTTTTTAGGAGGAATTCTCATGATGAAAGTTGCTTATACCGGCTGGACCTGGATCAACAGCCAAGACCCCGAAACCGCCAAACGCATGCTGGAGCAGTCTTTTAAAGACTGCAAATTCCTGGGCTACGACTACGTGGAAAACTTTGCCTTTATCCGGGACTATTATAAAGACGATCCCCAGGAGCTGGTACGCTTAACAGAAGCCTGCGGCGTGAAGCTCGTGAACCTCTACGGCCATTTCACCTTTGACGTAGAAAAATCCCTGGAAATTGCCAAGGCTCAAATCGATTTCCTTTCGGAGATCGGCGGCAGCTGGTATAACTGCCAAAACGGCGGCTTTGGCGACGACGGCCCCAGCGAGCGTCCCACCAATCCCGAAATGATCGATAAAATGTGCCAGGTCGCCAACGAGTTGGGCGCTTATGCCAAAGAGAAAGGCATTACCGTATGTTTCCACCCCCACTACGGCACCTGCGTGTTCTCTCAAAGCGATATCGATTACTTCGCCGCCCACACCAAGCCGGAATATGTTTCCTTCTGCCTCGATACCGCCCACACCACCTTGGCTGGCATAAATCCCGCCAAGCTCATTCGCCAATACGGCGACCGCATTGCCTTCATGCATTTGAAGGATGTGGATACCTACGCCCTCTCCAAGGCCGAAGGCCCCGCCAAAATGGCTTCCTTCCGGGCTCTGGGCCATGGCACCGTAAACTTCCCCGAAGTAAAGGCCGCCCTGGAAGAGGTAGGCTACGACGGTGTGCTCTGCGTAGAGCTGGACCGCCCCGAAGTGTGCAACTTCCACTCCGCCGAGGTTTCCCGCATTTACATAAAGGATGTACTGGGCCTGTAAAGTATTTTCCAAGAAATAAAAAAACAACCAGCTGTCCGGTTTTTGCCGGCAGCTGGTTTTGTTTTAGGGAGACCTTGGAGAAATAAGCTCTCAAAAACGAAGAGACAACTACATCAAACGACATAGCTGTCTCTTCAAAATTAAATCTGCATCATCAATCAAAAAACATCATCAATCAAAAAACATCATCAATCAATAACAGTATATTCAATATAATTTATTATATTCCAAGGCCGAAAAAAAGTCAAGCAAAATTTTAGGGCTTCAGCCATTCACTATCCGGCCGCGCTATCAACCGAGCATTATTGTAGGCCATATCTAATGTTAAGCAAGTATGTCCCAAATATTGATTCCCCGCAGCATTTTTACTGACAACCAGAGCGAGGTTTGGAACACTTTCACTGACTAAGCATATCGGGATTAAAAGCTGTATTTTTCCCTTATAGTATTGTGGGACAGCCGTTTTGTAATTTGCATCGATCATACATTTTGCCCGTTTGATTGCTCCGTCAAATAACATAGCTTTATTAGGGCTCTCTCGTATCGCCTCCGGAATACGGAGAAAATTCTCCGGATCGCCGAAGATATGCGGGTATTGAGGAACAATGTCACAATTGGTATCAAACACCAAATCGGCCGGCCTTTCAAAATAATTTGCTCTCCGGGGGAAGGTTACAATCCCCATCATGCCCAACTGATAAGACGTATAAAAGCCATCTAAAAACCATTCCTGCCTATTTGGAATCTTGTTCTTTACAAAGAAGGCAAAAATAGGCTCATAATATATGGTAAAGAGCCCTGTATTGAATAGCGCATATTCCTCGGTTACCAGTATATTCTTTTCATCGTGAAGTTTGGAAAAGGTGTGTTCAATATAATTTTTTAAAATAGTGTTATCAGAATTGGAGCCAAAGCTCCACTTTTCAGGACAAATGCCACTTAGACTTTGAATTTTCTTTTCATAATCTAAGCAAAATGCAAAATCGAATAATTTCATAAATGGATCTTCCTCTTTCCGCATTGTGTTCCATCGCCGCAAATTTTTTGTGAATATCCTCCTATAAACACGGTAGCGCTCGCCACGGTCAAAAGGCCCAACTTACAGCCTTCCGGAAACGGCTCTGTTTAGGCCGGCCAGGTCTTTGTGTACCAGGAGATCCGTTCCCCCCTGGGCGGCGAATATAGCCGTCACGGCTTCCGCCTGGGTTTCCCCAATCTCCAGGGCGAAGCAGCCGCCGGGCTTTAGCAGGGGCAGCCAAAGCTTTGCGATGGCCCGGTAAAAGGTAAGGCCGTCCGCCCCGCCGTTCAGGGCCAGGGCAGGCTCCTTTTGCACCTCTTCCTGTAAGCCGGGCAGCTCCCCTTCCGCGATATAGGGCGGGTTCGATACCAAAAAATCCAGGCTCCCGAGGGAAAAGCCCCGGGGAACCTCCAGCACGTTTCCCCTTTGGCAGGCCACCCGGCATTGGGGGTACCGCCGGGTATTCTCTTCTAAAAAAGAAAAGGCCTTTTCCGAAAGCTCCACACAGGTAACCCAGGCCTGGGGCAGGGATTGGCAAAGGCCCAAGGCCACCGCTCCGGTACCGGCGCAAAGGTCCACCCCCCGGGGAGCTTTTTGCTCACGCAGGCGGGAAAGGGCCGCCTCTACCAAAACAGCCGTATCCTCCCGGGGGATCAGCACCCCTTCCCCCACCTTCAGGGAAAGGCCCATAAATTCCCATTCCCCTAAAATATATTGCAGAGGCCTGCGATTCTCCCGTTCCCCTAAAGCATGGAAAAGAACCGCCTCTTTTTCCGGCGGAACCTCCTCCCCGCCCCGCAGGGCCAGGGCCGCCCTGTCAAAGCCCAAAAAGTGGGAGAGCAGCTGTAGGCTGTCGAAATCCGGGGAATCGATCTTTGCGGCCTCCAAGCGCCGGCGGCACTGGCGAAACAGCTCCCTGGCCGTCACTTCACCAGATCCTCGCCGTTTTCCGGAATCACCGCCTCCATGGCCGCAATGGCAGCCCGGATCATATTGTCATCCGGCTCCTTTACCGTAAGCCTCTGTACCCAAAGACCCGGAGCGGTGATGATGCGGGTGAGCAGGCCTTCATGCCGGGCACAGGCTTTTTGCAATTCATAGCCGATATTCATGATCACCGGAATGCACAGCAGTTTGGCGGCAGTGCGCAGGAAGGGGTTGGAAAAGGGGATGAAGAAGCCCACAATAATGCCCAGGATCAACATCAAAATGAGAAAGCTGGTGCCGCACCTGGGGTGAAAGCGGCGCTGCTTCCGCACATTTTCCACGGTGAGGGGCAGGTCGTTTTCGTAGCAAAAAATGGTCTTATGTTCCGCACCATGGTACTGGAAGGTCCGCTTAATATCGGGAAGTAAAGATACCACAAGCAGGTACCCCAAAAAAATCAGCAACCGCAGGGCCCCTTCGAACAGGGAACGCCAAACCCCGGATATGGCGGGCACCGCTGCTTCCAAGAGGTTGAAAAGCACGGTGGGCAGCCAAAAGAACAACAAAATGGCCAGGCCTACCCCCAAAACAGAAGCCAGCCCCATAATAATGCCCGTGATTTTATCGCCGAAATGCTCTGTGAGCCACTTGTCCATGCCGGAAAGCTCTTCTTCGCCCTGTTCTTCCGTGATCTTATCTGCAGAAACGGAAAGGGCCTTGTACCCCAGCCGAAAGGAATCGATCAAGGAGAAAATTCCCCGAATGAAGGGCTTTCCTAAAATGGGATATTTCTTGGTAAGCCTTGGCACCTGAATATCCTCTATTGTCACATTGCCCTTTTCATCACAAAAAGCGGCAGTAGTGCGCTTGGGCCCCACCATCATAATGCCCTCCAGCAGGGCCTGTCCGCCTATGGTAGTCACTTTTTTACTCATGGGTCTTTTGGTTCCTTTCCTGTACGATTTTTCGAATTTCCGGCGTTTCCACCAAATTTGGGTCCCCTTCCAAAGCTTTTCCGGCTGGCAGGGAAATGGTGACAGTAGTTCCCACGTTTTCCTGGCTTTCCACCAGCAGGGTCCCTCCGTGCAGCATTACAATTTCGTCTGCCACCGCCAGCCCTATGCCGGAGCCCCTCACCAGCTGGTTGGCCTTGTAAAACTTCTTCTTCACATTGGGCAGGTGCTCGGCGGGAATCCCACATCCGGTATCCCGTATAACTACCTGCACGATCTGCGGGGTTTCCTGGGAAGAAACAAAGACGGTTCCTCCCTCTTGGGTATATTTCAACGCATTGTCAATAATATTGACGAACACCTGGCGAAGCCGGTCCACATCGCCGTAAACCGGGGACAGGGAGGTGTTTTCTTCATAGTGCAGCGTCTTCTTTTCGGTTTTTGCCCGGTCGGTAAACAAGTACACCGCCTCATCCAGCTCGGCCAAAAGATCCATGCGGGTAACGTTCAGCCGCATACGGCCGCTTTGCAGCCGGGAAAAGTCCAGAAGCTCTTCCACCAGGCCGGAAAGACGTTCCGATTCCCGGATAATGACTCCCATGCCCTTTTCCATGGTTTCTCTGTCCGCCCCTTCCTGCAGCGTCTCCGCCCAGCCCTTAATGGCGGTAAGGGGGGTACGCAGCTCGTGGGAGACGGAAGAGATAAAGTCGTTCTTCATTTGCTCCGCTGCCCCCAGTTCTCCGGCCATATCGTTGATAGCGTCGCAAAGCTGGCCAATTTCGTCGTCCTTACTGCGTTCTATGCGCACCTGGAAATCGCCCAAAGCAATCCGGCGGGAGGTAGCGCCCATCTGCCGAATGGGCACTAAAATAGAACGGATAAAATACATGCCGGAAAAGGTGATCAAAAGTATAATGAACAGCCCTGCCGCCACCAGGGTCAAAATCACCACTGCCGTCTGCCGGTCCGCCCGCTCCAAAGATACCACATAACGCACCGAACCGATCAAGCTTCCGGCGTCATCCCGCACCACCCGGGTAATAGCCATCACCTTTTCCCCGGTATTCAGCTCTCCGATCCATTTGCCAAAATCGTTTTGGCTCATCAAGGCGTCCTGGTAGTCGGGCATAGCCTGGGTCTGGTCCGGAGCAAAGCCCGTAGAGGTAATTAACACCTGCCCGTTTTTGCTCAGGGCCATAATCTCCATGTCGTCCTTATCGGGGAAAGTCTCAATATAATCCCGGGTAACGGCGATAAATTCCGTGGCGTTCCGGTAGCCTTTCCCCCAGGCCAGAACGTTCAGAAGCTCATCCGCCCGACCTGCCAGTACCAATTCTATTCCGCTGTAGGCGGAATTTTGCACCATAAGAGAGAGGGTGACAATGGAAACAGCCAAAATCAAAAATACTACGCCCACAGTATTGAGAAACCACCGGCGTGAGATCCCTTTTCCGTTTTTCGCCATTTCGCCGCCTCCCTTCCCGTACCTTTTCTCCTTTTCCGCCCTTTCTTCGCCGAAGGAAGCGGCCGGAACCTCCTTTTATACGTCCCACCGATAGCCCAAGCCCCAAACGGTGACAATATGTTGGGGGCTGGAGGGCTCCGCTTCTATCTTCATACGCAAGCGCCTGATATTTACATCCACAATTTTTTCTTCCCCCACATAACTTGGGCCCCAAACATGCTTTAAAATATCTCCCCGGCTCAGGGCCACCCCGGGATTGGAAAAGAAGTATTCCATAATTTGGAATTCCACCTGGGTCAGCTCGATGGGTTTTCCCTCTTTTAAAAAGGCCCTGTTCCTCAGGTTCAAAGAAAAACTGCCGGAAACAAGTTCATCCCGGAGGCCCCCCGCGTTTTTTTCCGCCGCCAGGGCCACCCGGCGGTAAACCGCATCCACCCTGGCCACCAGTTCGGAGGGGGAAAAGGGCTTTGTCACGTAGTCATCGGCCCCCATCATAAGGCCGCTCACCTTGTCCATTTCCTGGGTTTTTGCACTGAGCATAATAATGCCAATAGAGCTGTTTTGCCGGCGCAGCTCCTTGCACACAGCCAGGCCATCCATAGCACCGGGCATCATAATGTCCAACACGGCCACATCAAAATCGCCGTGTTCCTTCTGGTAAAGTGCCATAGCTTCGTCGCCGCTGGCCGCCTCAAAGGCGCGGTACCCGGCACGCTCCAGGTTGATCACTACAAACTCCCGGATGTTCTGTTCGTCCTCTGCCACTAAGATCTTTTTCATACACCAATTTCCTCCCTTTTCTATTCGGAGATCAGCTTGAAATTTTCCTTTACCTGTTCAATGGAGTGGGCATACCGGCTTTCGGTGGTAAGCACTTGAATCCCATAGACCAAGTCGTTTTGCACCGCCAACTGCTCATAGCCCGAAGTTTCCCCCCGACTGTCCCAAGCAGAGCGGGTGAAAACCCGAATGTTGAACAAGGGGGCACCCAATAAAAGCTCTTCCCCCTTTTCATCGGATACCAGGGCCGTGTAAGTCACAGTCCGCTTCCCTACGTCGTTGGAAGATGTGATCTTATTCCGCAGGCCATAGGGGAGTTCGAACCAATAGTTCTCATTTAAATTCATCAGACCGCACAACACCTTGCGGGCTCCGTTATCCCCGTCGTAAATGCACCAGTCTACCTGGTAGCTGGTGGAATCCGGCGTGACCGTATCTGCAATGCCGGGAAGCAAGGTGGTCACCGGAATGTCAATAATACCGTCGCCGTTGATATCCCTAGATAAAAAGGGAGCGGTAGAAGGCCGGGAAAAGGGTGTCACATAATTTTCGGTATTTATCCCACTGGGAATATTTTTCAGCTCACCCATCTCAGGATCCAGCAGGAACAGCTGAGTGGTCATGCTGCCATCCGCCTTGGCTCCGTCCAGCACCACACCATTGTACGCATGGGCAATTCTCCCAAAAGAAACAGAGACGTAATTGGTGATGGAATTGTCTGCATTGGCGGAAAAAATTTCCTGAATAGAGCCATCCCGGTAAGCAAATACCCTGGCGGTGGCAGGCAGGCCTTCCCCACCCTCCTCCTCCGAGGCCACAAATTTATCTACCGTAAAGAGCTCCTGTACCCCGTCTCCATCAAAATCCGTAAGGGTCATATCGCCGTAGGTTCCCAAGCTGTATTCGGTAATTTGCCCGTCTTCTCCCAAAAGGTATGCGCACACCAGGGCAGTACGGCCGGTAACTCCCGAGGCGCTGCCCCAGCCTATGAGCACATCGCTAATCCCGTCGCCGTTTAAATCGCCGAACAGCACCCGGTCCACCTGAGTAGCGGTGTTTTCAAAGACAGCAGCCGTCCTCCATTGGCCCTGGCCGGAGCTCACCAAAAACTGCGCCTCCACGCTGTTATCTTTAGAGGCGCAAAAGCCCAGAGCGTCCGCTATGCCATCTCCGGTAAAATCCCGCATAATCACGGCGGACCGGTATTCCCCGCTTTTGGGGTAAATGAAGGTAATCTCCTGCCGGTTTCCCTGGAGCAGCTGGTGAATATTTTGTTGGTCGGCGTTGGCCTTGGGTGGGGACATCAGCGCTTGGGCATCATTTAAGCCGGAAAAATTACAGCCAGAAAGAGCCAGCCCCAAAAAAAGTGCCAACAACACATAGCCCCATTTTTTCAACGCCCATCGCCCCCTTTTCTGCAGGCCTGCCTTTTCCAGCTTTTTGTACGACAGGCAGGCCGCCCTGGGGCAACCTGCCTGTATGCCTTCTCATCACTTCAAGTACTGCTCTAAAATTTGCAGAAGCCTTTCTATATCCAAGGGCTTTGCGATATGGGCATTCATGCCGCAATCCAAAGCACACTGAATATCTTCGGAAAACGCGTCCGCCGTCATGGCAATAATAGGCAAGTCGGCATCTTTCCGCTCCAAAGCGCGAATGGCTTTGGCCGCGTCGTAGCCGTTCATTACAGGCATACGAATATCCATCAAGATCACGTCGTAATACCCTGCCTCGGACTTCTGGAATTTTTCTACGCAGACTTTTCCGTCTTCCGCCCGTTCCAGCTGGAAACCCTCTTCCGACAAAATCTCTTCCGCGATCTCCCAGTTAAGGTCATTGTCTTCGGCCAGCAAAATCCGTTTTCCCAGGAAAAGCTTTCTTTCCTGCTTCTTTTCTTTTTCCTCTTCCTTTACTCCCAGCATGTAAGGACTGAGCCCCAAAAACAAGTTCGACTTGAACAAGGGTTTGGAAATAAAACCATGGATTCCCACTTCTTTGGCCTCAGCCTCAATATCGCTCCAATCATAAGCGGAAATGATCAAAATGGGAACATCATCCCCCAAATATTTCCGCAGCTTCCTTACCGTTTCCAAGCCGCTCATGCCCGGCATTTTCCAGTCCAGCAATATGATCTGGTAATCGTCGGAAGCCATATGGTGTTCCCTGGCCATTTGCACGGCCATTTTCCCACCGGAGGCCCAATCGGCAGTGATACCAATCTCCTTCAAGGAAGAAATCGCGCTCTTACACAAGTCGGAATCGTCATCTACTACCAGCATCTTCCAGGGAGGAAGCACCATATCCATCTCCTGCACCGTGGACCGTTCCAAATCCAGGATAATGTGGAACTCACTTCCCAGTCCGGGAGCGCTTTCCAGTTCAATGGTGCCCTCCATCATGTCTACAATAGCCTTAGTAATGGCCATACCAAGGCCCGTTCCCTCAATTTTATTGACCTGCTTGCTCTGTTCCCGGGTGAACTGGTCAAAAATTGTCTTTTGGAATTCTGGGGTCATGCCAATGCCATTGTCCTGAACCCGAAAATGGCAGCGCACATAGTCTTTGCCCTTAGGGGAATCCTCCTGTTCCAGATATACATGAATTTTCCCTTTTTCCGGCGTGAACTTAATGGCGTTAGAAAGCAGATTTAACAACACCTGGTTCAGCCGTACGCTGTCGCAATAGACATTTTCTGTTTGAATATTCTGAATAAAGATATCGAAGCTCTGGTTCTTCGCCTTGATCTGCGGCTGTGCTATGTTCACAATGCTGTCCATGGTTTCCCGCAAGGACACCATATGGGAATTCAAGGAAAGCTTCCCGCTTTCAATTTTAGACATATCCAGTACATCGTTGATCAGCCCCAACAGATGTTTGCTGGAAAGAGATATTTTCTTTAAACAGTCCTCTATTCTGGCCGGGTCGTTCAAATTTGCCTGGGCAATGGCTGTCATGCCCACAATACCATTCATAGGAGTGCGAATGTCATGGCTCATACTGGACAAAAACTCGCTTTTTGCCCGGCTTGCCCTGGCAGATTCCTGCTCTGCCCGGTGCAGGTCCGCTATTTGCTTTTTACTCAGCATATAGTACCAAATGAAAACGATCAAAAAGCCCACCAAAATAATACCGGAGGCAATTAAAACCGTAAACTGCCGCTGGGTATCCAGCGATTGCACCGCGCTGTCCAACATGCCGTGGGGCATAATGGTCAACAAATACCAGTTGGTATCGTTTAACTTGGAACAATAGAGGTTTTCGTGGACTCCATTGATCATGGCACAGGTGCTGTAAGTAGTTCCCGACTCCAGAGCCTCTCTCAGTTCCTCCTCATACTGCTTCGGCGTTTTCCCGTTATGAGCCGAAAAAACCGCATTGATCCGTTCAAAATAGGTGTCTCGGAACGCGTCGCCGCTGCGGACAATGAAAGAGCTGTCGTTATCAATAATATGGGAAAGCAAGTCGGTGTCCTCTTCGTCCAGCTGCAAAATCTCTTTCAAAAAGTCCATAGGCATCCCGACTACCAGTACATCGCTTTTCTCGCCGCTAGCCATGGGGTACACCGCATCCACGCCGCAAAGGAAAAGCTTCTCCCCATTTGAATTAAGACCACTGCTCACCTTAACGGATCCGTGATTCAACATTTCCAGGAATTCTTCCTCGTAGGGCAAGGTTATGTCGCCCCCGTAGATCACATCTGCCGTCCCATCCTTTTGATAAAGGGCTAAATAGGAAAAATCCCGTATTTTAGCACATAGGGCCAGCTCTTCCCGCAGCCTGTTGCTTTGAACCAGGTTCTCCTCCGAAATCTGGTTTATGGTTCCTTCTATCTGATCGATTTGCAGAGAAATAACCGCTTCAAATTTTTTTTGCAGCTGCCTGTTCACCTCGGACATATAGGTTTCGCTGAGATTGCTGAGAGTTGTCTCGCTCTGCTCTCCCGTCTCAACCGCCATCCAGAAGAAAACCCCAATGCCCAGAACCACCAGGCAAACTGCGCTTATCACCAGGATAATTTTTGTCTTTTGATCTTTAATCATATTTTGTTCCTTGGCCGTGTTTTTTCCTTTGACCATAGCAAATTTTCCTTTCCCGCATGGTCCTCGCTTTCGCGGTCCTGCGCACATAGGTCCACATAACCCCATTCTCGAAAAATTCCTACCGCTTCATTCTTCCAATTTTCACAAGTAATAAAATCATACAGGAATCATATCAAAAAGTCAACTGTTCAGAAGCCCCTGTAACCCCCAAAAAAAGGGAGCCTCTCCGCCCGGTTATGGCAAAATGCAAGGTCTACCATACTCGATAGGCCTTGCGTTCTTTTCTCTTCCTTCCGCTTTCTTCTCAGCCCTTCTGTTCGGGTTTTTCTTCCTGCTTTAAATGGGTTTCTACACGGTAACGAGGGCGAGCCTTTACCTCGCTGTAGATTTTCCCAATATAGCCGCCCACAACACCCAGGCAAAGCATTTGGAGACCTCCCAAAAGCCAAATGGAACACACGATAGCGGTCCAGCCGGAAACCGCCCGGCCGGCAAAATAGGAAATCAGCGCATATAAAAGCCCGAACACGCTGAGCACAGAAATCAAAATGCCCAAATGAGAAATCAGCTTCAGGGGTTTGACGCTAAAGCTTGTAATGCCGTCCAGCGCGAAAGAGATCATCTTTTTTAAAGGATATTTCGACTCCCCGGCAAACCGCTCGTGGCGGTCGTAATACACGTAATCGCTGCGGTAACCGATCAAGGGCACGATGCCCCGCAAAAACAAATTGACTTCCCGGTACTCAGACAAGCCTTCCAGAGCCCGCCGGCTCATTAGCCGGTAATCTGCATGGTTGAATACCACATCCACTCCCAAAAGCTTCATCACCTTATAAAAGCCTTCGGCAGTGGTCCGCTTAAAGGCGGTATCGGTATCACGCTTGTTGCGCACGCCGTAAACCACATCGCAGCCATCCCTATATTTTTCCACAAACTGGTCCAACACATCGGTATCGTCCTGCAGGTCCGCATCCAGGCTAATGGCGCAGTCGCAGGATTTCATGGCCGTCATCAGTCCGGCAAGCAAAGCGTTTTGATGGCCTCGGTTATGGGCCAGCTTCACCCCTTCTACATAGGGGTTTCCCTCATGAAATTCCGAAATCAGCTGCCAGGTCTTGTCTTTGCTGCCATCGTCCACAAAAAGCATACGGCTCTTCTCACCGGCAAGGCCCTTTTCCCGCATGGCATCCAGCTTTTCCGTAAGCCGTTTTACCGTTTCCGGCAACACGGGTTCCTCGTTATAACAGGGAATCACAAAATAGACAATGGGGGGATTTTTCATGCTTCTTCCTCCTTGACGGTTTTTTCTGAATTCTCAATATGCTTCGGCGGCTGTTTCTCCGGGGATTCTTCCGGTTCGGAAAACAGGGGCTTGCCCAAAAACTCCTTCGGGAGCATGGCTCCGGGCCGGGTGAAAGAGGCGCCTCGCTTTTTGGCATAATCGGAAAACTTTCCGCGCCGCAGCAAACCTGGGTTTTTCGGCAGGACCTGCCTGGAGCCTCTCCGGCGCTCCAGCATCAGGTACGCCACCAGTACAAACAAGGAGATCAGCGTGATGCAAAGGCCCGTAACCAGGCCCGGCGTGCGGTAAGTGAACTGAATTTCCACCTGTTCCCCTTGGGGCACTACCACCGCCATAAAGCCTACGTTCACCCGTTCAATGGCCGCGGGGCTGCCGTTTACCGTGGCGCTCCAGCCGGCTTCGTAAGGCACGCTAAAAAAGATCAGCCGTTCTTCTGTGGTACCAATGCTGGCGGTAAAGCCGGTATTGGTATATTGGAAGGAAGAGCAGGAAATCGCGGCGCGGCTGGCGCAGTCCTCTTGGAACTGGGCTTCTCCAAAGGTCCTTTGGTCCTCCGGCAGGTGGGTCAAAAGACCCGCATAGGCTTCCTCCCGGCCGTCTTCCAGCACTACGGCTCGAAGCATGGAAAGCTCCCGGTTGCCAATGGCTTTGTCCCCGCCTTCGCTGAGGGCGTCATACTCGCTGCGGGTAATATAATAATCGTAAGAAAATCCCATGGGAATATAATTGGAATTCTCCCAAATGTCAAAGCCGTTGGCGTTCCCGTAATAAGCCCAGCCCGGCATAGCGGGCTCGTCCATAGCCTCTCCCGCAAAATATTCTTTGTCGTGGTCGTCGTCAAAAAGCCAACGGGTAGAGGTGAGGCTCCGCAGGGCGTAGTGAGCCACGTCGGGACGGGAAGCCACATCCCGCTGTACCCCAATAGAATCGTAAAATTCCATAATGGAACCGGGCACCACGCTGTGGAAGGCCTGAATGGAAGGGATTTCCCAGAACATGGCAGAATTGTCTAAGGATTCGTAAAAGTCGGACCGGCAGGACTGCAGCCCGGGCAGGTCGATATTCTTCCCCCCGTTCAGGGCATAGGGAATAATGTGGTGGTAGGTGTAATCCGACTGGGTTTTTCCCAAAGCGATGAAAAAGACAGAATACAGTACAGAAACCACCGAAAGAACCGTGAGCACCGAATGGTAAAACCGTTTCCTGTGAGTTCGGCAGAACAGGAGCAGGTACACCACCGCCCCTATACACACCAGGGCTATGGCCACATAAGACCAGAACCGGGTGGGATATTTTTCCAGGCCTACCGTCACTTCGGTAACCTCCCCATCCTCTTTGGTAATGGTGGGCATAAACCCGATCACCAAAGCTATAGCCAAGGTAATGGAGAGGGTCCAGGTAATAGAGCGCTTCCAGTTGACCCTTTCGTTTTCCAAAGCCAAGACCGTGGCCATGGCCATCATCAGGGTGAGCATATAATACCAACGGGCATAGAAAGAACTGTTCATTAACTGGAACGAGGAGTTGAGGAAGGGCACCAAAGCCATTGTGAACAAGATCCACAGCATCTTTTTCAACCAATGCTTCCGGCGCATTTGCAGCCAGCCTATTACCCCTGTCATGCCAAACAGGGGAAGCCATGCCCCCAGGGAAGCCCATTTCGATTCCGAATCCGGTGTAAAATTGGGCCGGGCCGGCAGATCCGGCGGGAAGAAGAAACATTCCAAAATGTGCAGGTACCGCTGGTTTTTGTTATAAAGCACCGCGTTCCAGCCGTTGATGTAGTTGGATGTGCGGTAGTTCTGAATAACGGTGAGCACCGAGGGCACCAAAAGCACACAGGCCAATCCCAGCCCCAACACCGCCTCCAAAGCCAGCAGCAAAAAGTCTTTCCAGGAAATTCGCCAGCTTTTGCAAATGAGCCGCAGGAAAAAATAGATCAGTGTGAAGGTAACCTGGCCTACAAAGAAGTAGTAATTTACAAAGCAGCAGGCAAAAACTGCCAGGGCAAAAAGCCCCCGCCTGCGGTGGAGCACATATTCATCCAGCGCCGTGAGCAGCAGCGGGAAGAATATAATGGCCTCGTGGAAATGGTTAAAGAAGATATTGTAAATGGAAAATCCGGAAAAAGCGTATAGCACGGCGCCTACCAGGGCGCTCTCTTTATATTTTGTATACCGGTGCAGGTACACATAGCCGGTGAGAGTGGCGCAGGCAAATTTTAAAATGAGCAGCGGGCCCATCAAAAATTGCAGCCATTCCGAAGGGAACGGGATGGTGAGCCAGAAAAAGGGGCTGCCCAAAAGGTAAAAGGAATAGGAACCGATAAAGTTCGCGCCCAGGTCCGTCAAATGGTTCCAGCCCAAATTCCCCTCCCGCACCGCGTCGTGGGCAAGGCGGTAAAAGGGCACCTGCTGCACGTTAAAGTCCCCATAAAACAGGAACCGGCCGCCGTCTATCACCATAAAAGGCAGGAATACCAAAAAAGAAAGGCCCAGGCCCAAAAAGAAGGCCTTGAGGAAATAGTTGTTCCTCCAGCTTTTCTTTTCCTGGGTATATATCGAAGACTTCACTGGAAAATTACCTCCGTCACTCATCTATCTCTTTAGAAGCTTCCGCGAAACCCCGGCGACAACGCTCCAAACGCCCCGTCAGAAGCTGAAAACACCTTACACGGGAAGATGAAATATAGTATAGCATAAATTTCACAAATTTTCCACTATTTTTCCCGCCCGTTTTTTGAGCGGGGAATTTTCCGGCGCAGTTTTCCCGCTGCAAAACCCGTTGGCCCCGACTCCGACCCAGACCCATTCTACAGTGAAAGCAATATTACGGAGCTAAAACGCCGGCTGGACGATATTAAGGCTGGAACTGCCAAGCTGGAAGAACACGAACTCATTGAGGCAGATTGACCATGGGGAGAAACGTACAATGGTACCTGGGACGAATACTGCGAATGGCAGGGCGACAAAGCAACTATAAAACGCATCAATGCGCTTATCAAAGACGCCCGCCGCGATCCGTTCCACGGCATAGGGAAACCGGAACCGCTGAAGCATGACCTGTCTGGCCTTTGGAGCCGCCGCATCAATGACGTAGACCGTACTGCATAGAGGGTGACACGCTGGTGATCGTCTCCCGCAAGGGCCATCAGACCGCCCTGGAGACTTCGCAGCACACACCCAGGGTGTCCTCTCCAGCACGTCCTCCATGGTGCAGTCCGCTACGATGCCACCCCAGTTCGCGTGGAGGCTGAAGGTGATCTTGTTTCCGTTTAGAATTATGCGGCATTGCCTTAACAATTTCTCAAAAGCAAAGGTATTTTGTTCTTGTTATCCTATATCCAACACACTAGAAACCCAGTAAATAGTTTCAAGTGTGTAGGATAAACGAGTGGCGTTGCTTTCCAAAGGAAAACAACAATCAGGCCGCATGAACTTTGCGGCCTGCCACTGTACCATAAAAAATCAACCGCACCCATATTAGGCCTATTTGGCACAAAAGGCGGAATGGCCCAGCTTTGGCTATTCCGCCTTTTGCGTTACAAACTCACCTGAATAAAGAATCAGTTAGAGCAAATGTGCAGAGAGGAAGAGCATAAGGTTAAGTCACCCGAGTGATCTTTCAGGAGGATATTCTCCTCAAAAAAGAGGAACAGTTTCAGGGAATCACCAGTAAAGCAGGGGATAGCCCAAAACAGGCGGTTAACGATACGGGAATCATCCTCAAAAACATCCAGATCGCCAAGAGGGACAGGGTCGGGCAGAATGGCGGAGGAATCTCCCAGCCAGGCCCGGTAGAGCTGCAGCAGTTCATTCATGTAACTCATTCCTTTCAAAAAGTATTCAGTCCTCCACAGGGCCATGGAAATCCAAAAGAGTCTCAAATGGAACTTCCAGGGCATCACTGATCCGCATCAGGACATCGGCAGAAGGATTAGACTTTTTACCGTTCTCCAAATCAGAAATGTAATGCTCGGAGCAGTTGGCGCCTTCAGCCAGACCGGCTTGAGTCTTGCCTTTCTGCTTGCGGAATTTCCGCAAAGCTTGGCCATTACAAGGATAGCGCATAACCATCACCTCCTTTCCCAAGATAAGGATAGGAGGAAATGGAAAAATTTGGCATGAACTACAGTGAATAGAAATGTTGAAAAGTCAGGTTTCAGGCAAAAAAAGAGCGGCTTCACATAGAACCCGCTCTCAAAAAAGGCATTTTAGCGTTATTTCATTTTGCAATCTTCCGGCGCACAGGCCGGAAGCAGCTTTTGGGCCCAGCTCCAGCCCGTTTCAAACAAGGACGGTGTGGGCTTCCATACCCACAATAAATACCTGTACGGGTCTAGCCTGTTTTCCTTTGCCGTTTCAATCAAGCTGTAGATGACCGCGCTGCTCTGGGCCCCAGCCGGGGTATTGACAAACAGCCAGTTTTTCTCCCCATAACAAACGGCTTTATGCTGCGTTCCGCACGGTTGCTGCACAGCTATTACCAGGCCAAGGACCAGAGGAATGGCCGGGCTTTTCACCGGCCACTCCTCCCTTTGTGTTGCAAACTCACCTTTATGTTTTTTGGAACATGGTCAACCCCTGCCATGTTTTTTATGTTACCGAATATAGTGCTCCTTATGAGAAGCCGTCAGGCCAAAATTTTATGGTTCCATGTCTTTCTTTCTCATTCGTTCCGGAACCTTTTGATAAACGTGACAGCCTCTGCCCGAGTAGCGGTATCTTTGGGGTTCAGCGTAGTAGGCGTTTTTCCGGAAAGTATCTTAAAAAGCCCAACAGCCCAACGCATGGCCCGGTCGGCATGTTCTGAGATATCTGCCGTATCGGTATATTGCTCCGGATAATCGGGATAGTCGAAAGAAAAATAGGGCGCGCCGGGATTCTTGATGGGATATTCATAGAACACATACTGGTGCAGCACAATGGCGATCTCTTCCCGGGTGATCAAACTGTTGGGCAAAAATTCCCGATACCCGCGACCGTGCATGAGATTATTTTCCTCTGCCCATTGCACCGCTTGAAAATAGAACGCTGTTTCGGGAACATCTGTAAAAAAGGGCTCCGTATTGGTTATCTCAGGTCCCTCTGCCATACGGTATGCCAGGGTGATGAATTCCGCCCTGGTCATGGGCGCGTTGGGCGCGAATTTTGTGGGAGACACCCCGTTCACCAGCCCTTTTTCATAAGCCCAAAGAATGCTTTCTTCTCCCCAATGGCCCTCAATATCCGTAAAAACTGCCTGGGCCTGAACGGGGAAGGACAAGGTGCAAAGGCACAGCAGCAGCGCTAGCAGGAGCGCGACCTTCTGTTTCATAAAGCTCTTCCTTTCTGGATTAAATATCTTTGGTTCAGCTTTCAGGTGCTCTTGGTTTAGAGCACCTGAATTTATAGGAGCCTATCGTGAAAAGGAATTTTTATAATAAATCTCCTATCATCGTTTCACAATTTTCCCAGAAAATATCAAGCTTCTCTGCGGGAACACTCGCCTGGAAAAAGTGACTGTCTTGTACCCAATAAATCATATATCCTAAAGGATCTTCCATTCCGTTATATGGTGAAGTAGTGTAATAGTACCCAGGATGTTCCTCCCAATAATAAAGGGGATTGCTTTCTGCTAGAGCATTGAGAACATCCTCTCCATTACTATTGCGTTGCCAGCCAATCATAAGATCTTCTGAGCAAGCTCGAGCCATTTCTGAATCGATGCTCTCTTCTTCACTTAAAGCTCCATTGGTAGGATCATATTCGTTAGCCAAATTTAAGTTAGCGTCTCGGACCTTGAAGCGGAAATAGAAATTGTTGTTATCCAGGACGATTTCACTCAAATCGGCATTAAATTCCCCGCTGACCTGCTCTTCATTTGGAACATAAATAGGCTCTTCCTCAGCTGTAAATGACATAGCGACCTCAGCCGGCTCCTGACTTAAATATTCTCTTAACTCCTCCATTGACTCAAGCCTAATAAAGGATGATTCTTGAACCGTCTCTTTAGAAGTGCAGGCGCATAAACTTATTGCCACGGCAAAACATAGCAGAGATAGGAATAGACGTTTCATAAGTTTTACCTCCAGATTTATAATATTTTTAGTTACTGAGCTGTCCGAGTAAAGCTGTTAGAGCATCCCGGACACCAAATATTCTGTAAATTATAAGTCGTATTAAAATCGAATCCGCCACTCATAATGCAAAGAACACCTGTAGAGCACTTTCCATCATCAGGACCGTATAGATGAGAAAGTTCATGTTGAATAATTCGAATATTATTTGCCCCATTTGCTTTTGCAAGGTAAACCATAGATAAATCTTCCGCTGTTAACCCGGCAATACGGTGATTATGCTTTCCACCATCTATATGATCGCAGAGATAAGCAGAAGTCGCTGCCACTCGAAATGCTTTACCTGGATAGGGCATATGTTCCCAGACATGATAAAAATTCCAGTACCAGTTTTTATGGTGATTTGGCTGGGAGGTATTATCTACACATCTGGTTCCACAGGAATTATCGCAAAGCGAGTTCCATTTACTGCATCCGTCTTCAGGAAGGTCGGATAACATTTGATAAGTAGGATTAAAAGAAATATTCCAGCGATTTGTAAAAGGAAGTTGAGCATTGCTGAGATAATTGCGAATATCGTTGGTAGAAGAATGCTCTTTATAGAATGAATTTGTTGTTCCTACCACTATGTTGACCGTTCGGTTGCTATATGCTTCTTTTGACAAATACCGAACATAGAGGTTATAGACCATGGTCGCAATTTCTGCCCGTGTTATAGTTTTTTGTGGGTTAAAATTGGAACCACTTCCCCCCATTAACCCTGCTTGTACCACAAATTTTACCGCTGCCGTGGCATAGGAAGAAATGGAAGACTGGTCGGTAAAGTTCGGATAACTTCCGGAAGGGCTTACTGGAATATTATATTTGGTAATATACCGATACAGCAGCACAGCCGCATCTTGACGTTTAATGGGGTTAGCCGGAGCAAATGTTGTACTCGAATTTCCGGTAATAATACCCATTTCACTAGCCCATTTTATATAGGGGCAATACCTTGAGGAGGTGCTGACATCGGTAAATTTTGTGGCCCCCTGCCACTCGGATAACTTAATTCCGCACACCTTTCCCATAATCATAGCCAAATCCGCGCGGCTTAACGTTGTGTTGGGAGAAAATGTGGTAGTACTGCCATCGAAACCTTCCATGACCTCTTTAGTATTGCATACATAGTTGATATAAACCTTTGCCCAATGATTTGAAATGTCAGTGAAATTATTACTCGCAGCAGAAACACTCATGCTGAAAGTTGATGTTACTATAAGACACATGGCCAAAAATATTGATAGCAATCTTTTCTTCATGTTTCTCTTTCCTTCCATAAAATCGTATTTTTCCAAAAATCTTGTAAATAAAAATGCAATCAAGTATAATGATTCCAATCCATATAAACCCGTGTGCCGAACTTGGTTCGGCAGGCCCCCCAGCCTTTCGGTTTTATATGGATATCTTATTTGTTCATGGGTATCACCCCCTTCCAAGAAACTTGGAGATGAGCAAAACTCCAATTTGCCCATAAGCAATTGTCAAAATTGACGGCCGGATTTGCGTATGTTTATAGATAAACAAGCAAGGCGGACTATCTAAATTGTATGTTGTTTGCTCATCTCCCAAGAATCCATAGATTGTTATATGCAATCGATCCAATAGGGATCGACCCAATAGCCTTTTGTAGCGTTCCACCGCCGGTATTGCTTTTTTCCGTTATACGTTCGGGTTTTTATGACAATTGTGTCAGCCAGAGGCATAACCGCGTCGCCTGATGCTGCTGCGGCTTGCGTGATCGTTTCCCTGTTTTGGTTTTCCAAAGACTCTATTCCTGAAGCCTGCGCAGGGAAAGCGATTAAAGTTACCAGCAGTATAGAAACGATGCCTGTTGTGATCAGTTTTTTCATTTTGTTTCCTCCTTGATTTCAATTCCTGTGGAAGCAAATACTTCCGCGGTTTCCTGGCTTAATGGAAATGTCTGATCTGGCAATACCATGAGATAAGTTCCATCTGAGCGCTTGAGAATGTAACCTTCCGAAGGATCGGGGTCTATAGTCCCATCAGTAGACATTACCTCTTTCTTTGGTGGGTCATAGTATGGTTGAATTACCACCGTATACGACATGAGAAAAACCGCTAAAAATCCAACGAGAACGCTGCCAGAAATCCAGCGTTTTCCTTTTTGAAAGGGCTTTAATACCGCGTCAAACCGTTCCACCAGCGCAGAGCTTTTTGCTCGCTTTGCCATTCCCGCGGCGGCGGGGATATCTATAGCGTTCTTTGGTTTCGGGCCCTTCAGCAGCTCCAGGATGATAGAACAATATTCTGTTTTTTCCTTCAAGCTGAACTGCTGCGTGACGGTGAGGTCGCATTTGAGCTCTAACATTTGAGAGATATCTTTTCGCAGCAGGTAGACTGCCGGGTTCCACCAATAGAGACAGCAAAACAGGTTGACAAGAAATGTCACGGTCAGGTCGCGGTTATAGAAATGGGCGTATTCATGTTTGAGCATGTAATAGAGCTCCTGGTCCGTGTATTCGCCGGCTGGGAGCAAGATCCGCTTTTTCTTCAGGCCCACGCCCATGGGGAACTTAACTTTAGGGCAGATAAAAACCTTTGCCTGTATTTTGCGGGAATGCTCTGATCGTACCCGATGCAAGATGCGCTCTCCCTGGCGGCTGGTGTTTGCCTCGTACTGGCTGATCTCCCGAAGCCCAAAAAGATACCGCAGAGCAAACACAGCGGTGAGCAGGGCTGCCACCAAGAGCCAAACCCCAAGAAAAATAACATAGATCGAGATTTGATGGGTGAAAACTGTGATGGGCTCTATGTAAATTGCTTGGTAAAAGGAATTGACCAGTCGGGGTAGTTCCAGAGACCTTGTAAACGAAAATTCTGGAGTGAAAGCCATACGGACTATACAGCCAATATAAAGCAGGAGCATAGCTCCCACGCCGAAGCTCTTGATAAATTCCCGGTTTCTCCGCAGAAAGTGGATCGTGAGCAAGATCACGGCGCTGAAAACCCAGGAGGTCACAAAGGAGAAGACAGTAAACTGCATGGGGCACCTTCCATTTTTTATTTCTTTTCTTTTTCTGGGGGGCCTTCAGAAGCCTCTTTGAGCATTTGCTCTAACTGTTCCAGCAGCTCTTTGTTATCTCCTTTGCCTTCTTTTACAGCCATAGCCACGACATTTTTTGCGAACGCTTTTGTGTCCAGATCTTTCCCTGCGGCCAGCGCTACATAGTATTCTTCCTTTGTCATAGTACAGTAAAACCGCCGGGCGTATTGGGAACCGTATTGCATTGGCTCCCGCTGCTGCAATAGTCCCTTTTTTTGCAGGGAACGGAGCATAACATACAAATAGCTTTCACTCCAGGAGCGGTTTTCACAGAACTTCAAAATAGCGTTGCTGGTGATAGGCTCCTCATAATCCCACAAAAAGTTCATCAGTTCTTCTTCCCGTTTCGTCAAGCCAATATCTTTTCTCATGGGTGCTCACCTCCTTTCTTACAGTAGTTTGTTCATCAATTTAATATCGACTACACTTTTTTACAAGTGAATTTTATAACATTATTTCTGATTTGTCAAGCCTTTAGTGGAGAAAAATGAAAAAACTTCACAAATTAGACCCTTGGGAGAACAGGAGGGCATGGCTGTACTCCCTTTCGATTTATTTCAGTGGGATTTTGGGGGAAGCACCGTTTTTCCCGTTGCAAAACCGCCCGGCCTTAGGTAAAATAGAGATATCTTTTTTTCCGTATCTCCGCTGCCAAAGAAAGGAAGGGACGCGCCCTATGTATTCATTTTTCGCCATGCTTTCCCGCATGAAGTACATCAACCGCTGGGGGCTTATGCGCAATACCCGGGAAGAAAATATTTGTGAGCACAGCTTAGAGGTGGCTCTGCTTGCCCACGCTTTGGCGCTGATCGGCAATAAAAAATTCGGGAAGACCTACGACCCGCAGCGGGCCGCAGTGCTGGGTATGCTCCACGATGCCTCCGAAATCATTACCGGCGACATGCCTACCCCCATAAAATACCACTCCCAAGAAATCCGCAGTGCTTATGCGGAGGTAGAAGAAATGGCGGTAGATCATTTGGTTTCCATGCTGCCCGAGGAGTTCCGGCCCGATTACCAAAGCATTATGAAGCAGCAGGGGGAAGAAGATAGGGAACTGGAAGCCCTTGTGAAGGCAGCGGATAAAATTTCCGCCGTGATCAAATGTGTGGAGGAACGGAAAAGCGGAAACCGGGAATTCCAGCAGGCGGAACAAACCATTTTAAAAAATATTGCGGGGCTGAACCTGCCGGAGGCAGACTACTTTGTAAAAGAGTTCCTGCCCTCTTACGGCCTCACCATTGAAGAACAGGATTACAGCCGGGAGGCCGGCCTGAAATTTTCGGAATCTTCCCAGATGATCTTTTCCAAGGTGTTGAAGGCCTAAAACTCCCCCAATGTCTCCCCGGGCTTCCTCTAAGGGGCTCCAGGCGGGAATAGGCGGGGAAAATTGAATTTTTATAGAAGAAGGAAAGCCATGCTGAAAATTGGAAATGTGGAAATAGAAGGGCGGGCCGTATTGGCCCCCATGGCAGGGGTGACAGACGCCGCCTACCGCAGGCTCTGCCGGGAAATGGGCGCGGCTTATGCCATAACAGAAATGGTAAGCGCGAAGGCCCTGCAATACCAAGACAAAAAGACCGACCAAATCGCGGACCTGAGCAGTGACAACCGTCCCGTATTTTTGCAGCTTTTCGGAGACGATCCCTTCACCCTGGGCCTGGCGGCAGAAAAGGCCCTGAAATACGGGCCCGACGGCATTGACCTCAACATGGGCTGTCCCGTGCCAAAGGTGGCCGGAAACGGGGCAGGCAGCGCCCTGATGAAAAGCCCGGAAAAATGCGGGGCCATCGTTGCCGCCGTAAAAAAACGCTCCGGCCTGCCGGTAACGGTAAAGCTGCGCATGGGCTGGGACAAGGAACATGTGAACGCCTTGGAGGTGGCCAAGCGCTGCGAAGAGGCCGGAGCCGACGCCGTTTGCGTCCACGGCCGCACTCGAGATCAAATGTACCAGGGCGAGGCCGATTGGGAGATCATTAAAAAAGTAAAGGCGGCACTTTCCATTCCCGTCATAGGCAATGGAGATGTCACCGGGCCTCAAAGCGCTTGCCTGATGCTGGAACAAACCGGCTGCGACCTGGTGATGGTGGGCCGGGCCGCTTTGGGAAACCCCTGGGTTTTCCGCCAGATCAACTATTACCTGACAGATTCCTGCCGGATTCTCCCTGCCCCCGGCCTTTCCGAACGACTCCTGGTAATGAAGCGCCATATCGATAGTCTGTGTGAAGAAAAGGGGGAATCCCGAGGCATGCGGGAAGCCAGGAAGCATGTGGGCTGGTACCTGCACGGCCTAAAGGGCGCGGCGGAATTCCGCCGCCGGGCCGGGGAGCTCTGTACCCTGGAAGATCTGGACCGCCTCATCGAGGCCATATACCGCCGGAACCTGCCGGAAGAAGACCTTACCGGCCTTTCATGAAAGATAAAGGAGTCATTGCCATGAAGCTATTGGTATTAGACGGAAACAGCATACTAAACCGGGCCTTCTTCGGAATTAAATTGCTTTCTACCAAATCGGGAGATTTCACCAACGGGATTTATGGGTTTCTTACCATGTTCCGGAAGCTTTGGGACGAAACAGAGCCCGATGCAGTGGCCATTGCCTTTGACATGCGGGCCCCCACCTTCCGGCACCAGCAATACGCCGGGTACAAGTCCAACCGTAAGGGGATGCCTCCGGAGCTTGCCCAGCAGCTGCCCGTGCTGCAGGAGCTGCTCACGGCTTTGGGGTACCGCATTGTCACCTGCGAGGGCTGGGAAGCCGACGACATCCTGGGCACCTTGGCCGAGGCCTGCGAGCAAAACGGCGATTCCTGCCTCATCGCCACCGGTGACCGGGACAGCCTTCAGCTGGTTTCGGAAAAGACCACGGTGCGCCTGGCCTCCACCAAATTCGGCCAGCCCCAGGTGACGGTGTACGATGTGGCCAAGGTTCAAGAGGAATACGGCGTTTCCCCCAGGCAAATGATCGACATCAAGGCCATTCAGGGCGACACCTCCGACTGCATTCCCGGCGTGGCGGGGATTGGCCCCAAGGGCGCCGGGGAGCTCATCCAAAAATTCGGCAGCCTTTCCTATGTGTACGAACATTTGGCAGAGCTGGCGATTAAGCCCGCCATGCGGGATAAACTGGAGAAATCCAAAGAAAACGCCTTTTTGAGCTACGATCTGGGCACCATTCGCCGTGACGCTCCTATCGATACCCAACTGACCCATTACGTTCCGGAAAAAGGAGACCCCAAAAAGGCCTCCGCTCTCATGGTAAAATTGGAGCTGTTTTCTTTGCTGGAAAAATTCGGCCTGGACGGCTCAGCTCCTCCGGAGCCCGGCGCCCCTGCAGCGGAACGTCCTCCTGTCACAGAGCTTTTGGACGGCGCGCCTATGCTGGCCCGGTTGGAAGACGAAGGTCAAGCCTACTTTTTCCCGGCTTGGGAGAAAGACGGTTCTTTAAAAAGCCTCATCTTCTGCCACAAAGGAGAGCTGTTCCGGGTGGCTCCGGACGCCGCTTTTCTGCGGGCCTTTTTCCAAAACGGCCTCATCAAAAAATACACCCACGACGTAAAGCCCCTGCACAAGGCGGCCATGGCCTTAAACGTCAAAATAGAGGGCGTGGCCCTGGACACTGCCCTGGCCGGTTATCTGCTGAACCCCTCCGCCTCCGGCTATGACGTATCCAGGCTTGCCGCGGAATACTCTGTGCCCTTGCCGGATTTTGAGGAGCCCGAGTTGGCTACGGCGGCGGCCATGCCCCAGCTTTGTGCCGTTCTTTCCCGAGCCATCGACGAAAATTCCCAAAGGGAGCTATTGCAGAACATTGAGATTCCCCTGGCCTATGTACTGGCTCAAATGGAATATGTGGGCTTCTTTGTAGATAAGGGCAGTATAGAGGCCTACGGGAAAGAGCTGGAGCTGCAGGTGGCGGCCCTCCACGACGCTATCATTCAACAGGTGGGTTACGAATTCAACATCAATTCTCCAAAGCAGCTGGGGGAAGCCCTATTTGACAAGCTGGGCCTTCCCCACGGAAAAAAGACCAAAAGCGGCTGGTCCACCAACGCCGATGTGCTGGAAGAGCTGCGATATTTAAACCCGGTGGTAGAAGATATCTTGCGTTACCGGACCGTGGCCAAGCTAAAATCCACCTATTGCGACGGACTTTTGAAGGTGATCGGCTCCGACGGCCGCATCCATTCTAACTTCAACCAAACAGAAACCCGCACCGGCCGCATTTCCAGCACCGAACCCAACCTGCAAAATATACCTGTGCGCACAGAGATCGGCCGGGAGTTCCGCAAATTCTTTGCCGCGGAGCAAGGCCTTCTGGTAGATGCCGACTATTCCCAAATAGAGCTGCGGGTACTGGCCCATGTGGCCAACGACCCCGCCATGCAGGAAGATTTTAAAGAGGGCCGCGATATTCACACCTCCACTGCGGCCAGGGTATTTTCCATGCCCCAGGACATGGTCACAAGCGAAATGCGGAGCAGGGCCAAGGCAGTAAACTTCGGCATTGTTTACGGCATCGGCGCCTTCTCCCTTTCCAAAGACATCGGCGTTTCCCGGAAAGAGGCCGACGAGTATATCAAGGAATACCTGCGCAACTATTCCGGGGTAGATGCCTACATGAAGCAGGTCACAGAAACCGCCCGGGAAACCGGTTATGTGGAAACCATGTTCGGCCGCCGCCGGTATTTGCCCGAGCTAAAAAGCAGCAATTTCAACATGCGGGCCTTTGGCGAACGGGTGGCCCGGAACATGCCGATCCAGGGCGCTGCTGCCGATATTATCAAGGTTGCCATGATCCGGGTAAGCCGCCGGCTGGAGGCGGAAAACCTGCGGGCCAGGCTCATTCTGCAAGTCCACGACGAGCTGATTGTGGAATGCCCGGAGGAAGAGGCCCAACAGGTAAAACGCCTTTTGACAGAAGAAATGGAACAGGCTGTTTCCCTTTCCGTGCCTATGGTGGCGGAAGCCAACTCCGGAAAAACCTGGTACCAGGCGAAAGGCTGAACTCCCGTCTTCCCCTGTCTCCGCTGAACCTCTTGCCCCCAAACGATAAGGCTTTCCCATTTCGAGATGTAAAAAGCTGTGAGGCCCTTTGGGCGTTCACAGCTTTTTTCGTTTATTCCTCGATCAGCGGCGCTTTTTCCAACCGGCCTTTCCGCACACGGAAGGTCTCCACAGAATTCCGCGGGATCTCCACCTTTTCATCAATCTCCAAAAGGGGAATTTGAACCCGGGGATTCCGGTGGGTTCCAGTGCTCTCGTACAGGCGCAGAATATATCCGTCGCCGTCTTCCGCTGCTTTTAAGGCAGAAACCACCACTTCCGGGTCGTCCACTGTCATAAAGCTTCCGGGCTTTTCTCCCTTGCCCGAAGGGCAATAGGCCAGTGCGTAAGGGGCCTCCTGAAATACCAGAGCCTGGTTATCTATGGCTTCCAGGCCGCTTACCCGGAAACGGAACCGGCGTTCTCCCTGCTCCATACGTTCCGCAAAGCGGTCTTCACTATAAGCTTTCCCCATGACAAAATCGGAGGCGGTGTATCCTGCCGAGCGCAGAAGGGTAAGGGCGATCTGTCCCTTTTCGCAGCTGGAGCCATAGGTTCCGCCGTTGATCACGGCGATCCCCTCTTCTCCGCTGCTTAGCCCGCACCATTTTTGAGATACTTCTTCGGTTCCGTCGGAAAGGAGGCTGTCGCGGCCAAAGGGTACCTGGCCCAAATACGTGCCGTTTTCGAAAGGTGTGTTGAGCAGCAGCTTTAAATATTGCTGTTTTTCCGAAAATTGCACCAACACCTCTACATCAAAGTAACTGCCCTGCTTCGGAAGGATATACCGCAGGTAAGCCTTGGAATCACCCAGACCGAACACCGACTCTACCACCGTTTCTACCTGGCCGTCTTCTATCACCCTTACAGAAGGGATCACCCGATCTTCTATGCCGGAAAAGGCGCTTCCGGCATGGGGGGAAAGCAGCTGGAAGGTTCGCTTGCCCGAGGAGGTCTTCGATTTTAAAGCCCAGGGGCTATAGGTGTCGTCAAAGCAGGCCAGCTGGAAGCTGTTTTCCTTTAAAATGACCTTTCCCTTTCGCAGGCAGCGGCTTAAAAGGCCGGTAGCCGTATCGATCTCCACCTCCAGTTCCCCGTTGGAGAAGGTGTAGAGGGGCTTCGATACGATCTCTTCAAACTTGGGCCGGGCCTTTATGGGCTTCCAATATACATCCAGCCGTGTCATGGCAAATGGGGGCAGCTTCACCTGTACTGCCACCTTCTTGCGCCAATCCAGGCTGAAGTGACTGGTTTCCATAATGGCCTGAGTAGGCACTGTCTCCCCTTGCAGCTTTGCCTCGGGATACATGAAATCGGTGGTCCAGTTTTGCTTTGGAATCCCCATTTCGCAGCGGAATACCCCCTCAACGGCAAAGGGGTGCGGGTTGTAAAACAGTAACGGCGTAGTACCGTCGATTACCCGAGGCTCCCCGGCAGAAAGGGCTAAGAAGGATTTCATCTTTTCCCGGCTCATCAATTCCAGGCCATGGTCAAGCAGACGCAGGGTATCTTCCTCCACCTCATGGGTAGCGGAGCCCGGCAAAGCGTCGTGAAACTCACTGAAAAGCAGGTCCCGCTGGGCTTCTTCAAAACGTTCCTTGGGGTAGGGCGCGCCACAGGCCAGATGAGCCGCCACCGCCATTTTTTCGGCGGAGTAAAGCTCGTTCTCCAATTCCCGATGCTTTTGCTTCACACGGATCTGCGAAGTGTAGCATCCGGGAGATACAGGGTTCAGCGCATGCCGAACTACGGGAAGCTGGGGCTGCGTTTCCCGCAGCTCCTCAAAGTAGGCTTCCGGAGAAGAGTGCAGCAACAGGCAGCCACAGCCCTCCCGCTGCAGGTCCGTCAGGTCGGCAAGATCTTTCTTGGAAGGCCCGCCGCCATGATCCCCCACGCCCCAAAGGTACAGGGAAACCTTTTCTTCTTTTGTATCTTCCAAAAATGCTTTCAGTTCTTCTGCCACATGGCCCCAAACAGAATTGTAATTCTCGTCGGAACGATGCACCAGGATTTCACTGCCATCCAGGCCTTCAAACAGGAAGTCTTGTTGTGGGAAATCGAAATACTGTTTGTGGGGGCGGCACACCAAATAGGAGTCGTAACCCGCCTTCCGCAAAATTTGTACCAGGCCGCGGGAATGGCCAAAGGAGTCGAAGTTGATCGCCGTTGTGGGGCGCACTCCAAAATTTTCGCGGAAAAAGCGCAAACCGGTTTCTATGTTGCGTACAAAAGATTCTCCGCTGGGCATATTACAGTCCGGTTGAATATACCAGCCTCCCATAATGTGCCACTGTCCCCGCTTTACCTTTTCCTGAATGGTTTGGAAAAGGCTGGGATCATTCTCTTTTACCCATTCGTAAAGCACGCTTTCGTTATGGTTGAACACAAACCCTTCAAATTGATCCGTCATTTCAGCCGCTGTGCGAAAAGTAGAAAGGGCCTCGGCACAGCCTTCTTGCCAACGCCACAGCCAAACCGGGTCTAAATGGGCATTGGCTATCATGTGTATTTTTTTCATAATGTAAGACCTTTCTAAGCAAATGAATTTCGAGTAAAAGAAAAGGGACGAAGAACCGCTCCTCCGCCCCTTTTTGTAACTGTAAGATCAGCCCGCCGAGAAGGATGCTATCGCGGCGTTGATGTTTTCCGCCATTTTGTCAAGATCCTCAATAGGAGAAGTACCGTTCAAAATGCCGCCCCACTGGTCGTCGATGTAAACCTGAGTTTCGGAAGCAAAGCCATCCAGGAACCGAATGGCCACCTTGTCTTTGCAGGTCAGCATATAATCCAGTGCATCTACCATATCCCCATGCCCTTTAGATTTCAGCGTCTCGTAGTAACCGGCTGTGTAATCGGTGGCTGCAGCAGGAGCAACCGGGTTCTGGGGAAGAACTTCCATATACATTTGGGTGTGAATGTATTTGATGATCTGGTAAACCGTTTCGGGGTTTTCAATGCTGGCGCTGGCGGCCCAACCGGTACAGTCATAAATGGTAGAAGGCTTTGCGGAATCGCCTACAGGCCATGCCACGAATCCCCAATCCAGGTCTTCGGGGGCGTTGCGGATAAATTCATCGGCATACCACTGGCCGGCTGCCAGCATAGGAAGCTTGCCGCTCATGAATTCCGTGGCCACATTACCGGTATCGTATTCATACGGGTTCACATCGCCCGCGGAAATGGAAGCGGAAATCTTTGTAACGACCTCTTTCATGGCATTGCTTACGGTTACCTGGTCGTTGCCGGAAATGTTTGCCACAAAGGTGTCTTCTCCCTTGGATTTCGCGTAGGTTGCGGTGGTGAAGGGGTCAAGGGCACAGCCGCAAACCAGGCCGTAGGTAGAATTCGCGCTGGCTTTCAAAGATTTGGCGTCGGCCAGCATGTCGTCCCAAGTCCAGCCGTTCTTCGGGTATTCCACACCGGCGTCATCGAACATCTTTTTATTGTAGAAAATACCGTAGGTGTTCAGCAGGCCGGGGAACCCATACAGGTGGCCGTCTACCTTCCAGTTATCTACTACGCCGGGATAATACATGGCTTCCAGCCCGTCGGCCTGGGCCAATTCTGTCCAGTCGTAAAGGTTTCCGGTAGAACCGTACTGCAAGGTCCAGTCGTTGCCCACCATAAAGATGTCGGGGGCGGTACCGGAAGCGATCATGGTCTTCAGCTTCGTGCCGTAGTCACTTAAAGGAGCGGCAGTAAGCTCTACCACTACGCCGGGGTTGGCTTCCATGAAGGCATCGAAAGATTTTAAAATTTTCTGGTTCATATCTTCCGATTCCCAGGTCATGAAATCGTAGGTGCCGGCAACCAATGTGGTTTCGCCGGTGCTGGCTTTACTTTCTTCGGCGCTGCTTTCTGTTTTGCTTTCTGCCGCGGAAGAAGATTCCTTCTTATCGGCCGTGGAAGAAGAGGCCGAGCTTTCGCTGGAGCCGTTGCAGGCAGCTAGCGACACTACCATCAACAGCGCCAGAACCAGCGAGAGAATGCGTTTTGTGTTCATGATGTTCCTCCTTAATATGGAATTTCTGAAAATTTATCTCCTACCCGGTTTCCCGGGTATTCGGCAAAAGTTATTTAATGCCAGTATTGGTAAGGGACCCCAGGCCCTGCATAAAGTATTTCTGGCACACGAAGAAGATGATCAGGCTGGGCAGCATGTAGATCAGGTCTGCCGCCATGAACTTGTTCCATTCCACCGCGTACAGGCTGGAGTAAGAGGCCACCGCCAAGGAAAGGGTCCATTTGTCGGAATCGATCAAATACAGCAGAGGGCTCAAATACTCATTCCAAGTGGCCTGGAACTGCATAATAACAATGGTGACAATGGCGGGCTTTATCACGGGGACCAATACCTGGAACAGAATGCGCAGGTGCCCGGCGCCATCGATTTTTGCCGCTTCGTCAAAGGAGCGCGGCACTCCCATAAAAAACTGCCTGATCAGGAACGTGTAAAAGGGACTGCCTAAAAAAGAGGGTACAATCAGCGGCCAATAGGTATTCAAAGCTCCCATACCCGCCCAAACGCGGTATACGGGGATCAGCCCCACCATACCGGGCAGCATCATACCTCCCACGAAGAAATAGAACCAAAACTTACGCAGCGGGAACCGGATGCGGGCCAAGCCATAGCCCACCAGCGTGCAGCTGATCACCTGCCCTATGATGCACATTACCGTGATAAATAAGCTGTTGAAAAAGCGGGGCAGAAAGTCGATAGCCGAAAGACCAACGGAAAAATTTTCCCAGTGGAATTCTCGAGGAATCCATTCCGGGGGAATGGCCAACACCGAAGAATTGGATTTCAGCGCCGAAGTAATCATCCACAAAAGCGGAAAAACCATGGGCACTACTATGACTAATAAAAGCAAAAACCGCAAAATGTTCCACACCAGTTTTTTCTGTTTCGCAGAACGCGGCCTTACCGTCGCCGTGGACATAACATACACCCCTCTCAATCGTTATTTTCGTAGTACACATATGTATTGGAAAAGCGAAATACAAAGAACGTCATGATCATGATAATCACAAACAGAATCATCACCTGGGCCATGGCATAACCGTAACCATTCAGCTTATTGAAGGCATTGTCGTAAATGCTGTAACATAAAAGATAAGTACTGTAATTAGCCTTGGGCTTCTGCGTGAGAATAGCCACCTCATTAAAAGCCTGGAAAGCCTTAATGAGCCCGGTGATCAGCTGCAGGAACAGCACGGGAGACATCATGGGAAGGGTAATTTTAAAAAACTTGGTAATACCGTTGGCCCCGTCTACATCGGCCGCTTCGTACAGCTGAGCGTCAATGGACTGAAGGCCGCTTAAAAAGATAATCATCATGCTGCCCACACCCCAAACCGAAACCGCCGAAACCGCACCAATGGCCGTACTTGGATCGGTAAGCCAAGCCCGGCCTTCCATGCCAAGCAGGGCAAGGGCCTGATTCAGCAGCCCATAATTGGGTTCATAAATAAATTTCCAAAGTACCAGGGCCGCTACCGAAGGCAACACCACGGGCAGGTAGAACAGGGTGCGAAACACCTTGATACCCAGCAGAGCCTTATTCAGCAAAAGGGCCAGCAGAAGCCCAAATACCATGGTGAGAGGCACCGTAATCAACACATAGAGGAAAGTAGCCTGCAAGGCTTTTGGAAACGAAGGGTCTACCGTGAACATGCGCACGTAGTTTCCGAGTCCCAGCCACTGCGGATCGTTTACACCATCCCAGCGGGTGAAGGAATAGAACACTGTCATGATCAATGGGTAGATAATAAAAATTGACGCGCCAATTAGGGAAGGTAAAATAAATAGGTAGCCTATAAAGCCGTCACGCTTCCAAAAAGGTCTTTTATTTGCTTGCATAGCGTTTTCCTCCTTTTGATGAGTATATCTCTGTCAGATAGGTTCATATTGATATATATAAAAATATATCAATATGCCTTTCTCATGTACTATACCATGAGAAAGGCATATTGTCAACATTGTTTTTAGAAATCTCAAAATAAATATCCATTTTGCCACCTTTCTGCTTCGGGAGAAAAAGGCATAAAAAAGCAGCATAGCCTAAGCGGCTATGCTGTTGTTCGTTTTGCCTGGTATGACGGAACGGGATAGCATTATTTCCCCAGCAAAAGGTAATCTACATAAGTTGTGCGAGGCGGTGTCCCTTTCTTTTCGATTAAGCAATCGAGATATTCCACCGCCGTTTCCCCCATTCTATGTTGATCCTGCACGACATAAAGCGGAGGCTTCCCCTTTTTTACAGGAGCAGGGCGGTCGAAACCGGCAATTTCGATTTCTCTGCCTAACTGGGTAGCAGCATGGGTAAGTTGATTCGTCAGGTAATAAGAAACAGCCAAAAAACCCGTAACCTCTGGGTGTTTTTCCAAAAACCGGCAGATAATTTTCTGGTTTTTCTCTGAATACTCGGTGTCATCCGCCAAAAAATTTCGGGGAATCGTAAGCAATACCTCTTCCCGGCTAAAATTCTGGTGGTGAGCTGCAAAGCTTTCCATTAAGCCCTCCAAGCGGCTTTGAACGGTAGAACCCATTAGGCTGCCCTCCACGCTGACAAAAGCAATTTTTTTGTGCCCACGCCGAAAAAGCTCATCGGCCAGCTCCCGGGCGGCTGCACGGTTGTCTGTACCCACAAAGGGGATAGAAAGTCCTTTTAGCTCTCTGTCGATCACCACCAGAGGGAAAGCATCGGTGTACATGCGCAGCAGCAAAGGATTATAGATCTCGTTATAAACACACATGATAATAATCCCCAATACTCCTGCGGCTTGCAGCTGTTCAATCGCGATCCTTTCCAAATCGGAATTGGAATAAGAAAACTTCACCACAAGGTCATAGCCCAAAGCCGAAAGCTTTTGTTCGATCCCCAGCAGCAGGTCTCCTCCAAAACCCGAAGATACTCTTTCCATCACAAGGCCCACCAGTTTCCGACGGGGATGCCAAACCGGCCCGGCCGCCTTTTCTTCCAAAGCCGGCAGCATGTCATCGTCCGCCACAAGAAAAGTGCCCCGGCCAGGACGGCGTTCCACATAACCCTTTTCGCATAAATTATTTAAGGCCTTTTTACTGGTGATACGGCTAACGCCGTACTGCTGCGCAAGCTCCAATTCCGAAGGCAGCCTGTCGCCGATGGTCAATTTTTTTGTTCGAATTTCCGCCAGCAAATCCTGATATATCTGCTCGTGCAAAAAGCCCGGCTTTTCCGTTCCCATATCTAGTCTCCCAAATTTCTCCCGTATTTCTGCCCTGTCTCCATCTCCTGAAACAGGCTGTTTTAAAGCTATAGTACTTTGGGAGCCTCAAAAAGTCAAGTGAAATGTTATACCAAATATACTATTCAGATATAGTCATTATATAAATAAGCGCGGCTTCACGGCCTGATCTGCCGTCTCAAAAAGGCGGGGCTCATTGAGAACGAGCGGCGTTTTGGCGGTATTCCCCTGCCGGTTTCGAAGATCAGCCCCCGGCTACCTTGGCGGGGTACCATTTCTGGAACCAGGCGGTAAAAATCCCGAAAAGGATGGGGAAAACGGAATTTAAGGCGCCGCTCCATCCGGCGGCAGGGGTGCCCAGCAGCACATAAGTCCAAATGGGCGTCAGCAGGTACAAAATACCCCACAGCAATGTCAAAATGCGGTTGGTTTTCAAAAAAATGGGGTTTAAAAAGGCCTGTTCCCCGCCGTACTCTTCCATAGAATAACGGGCGGTAAGAGGAACCTTTTTAAGACATGTGGTAATCCACATAACTCCGAAGGCAAGGTAGGATAACGGAAGAGCCGCGCGCACCGGAGCTCCCAGCAGCAGCGCCGCAGAAAAACCGGTTACCAGCCCGCCGGAAAGCACATCGAAAAAAGTCTTCCGGTTTTGATAAAACAGTAAGGGGCTCAGTCCACAAGCCGCCAGACTGCAAAGGCCTCCCCAGAAGGGGGAGATGGCCGCGCTCACCCAAAACACGACCCAGGGGAACAGCAGGCAACAAAAGCTGGCTTTTTTTGCCGGCCCGGCTATTCCCTCTTGCAGGGCTTTTTTCTGCTCCTCCTGGGAAGCCCCGACGCCTCCAAAATACTCGTCCCAATGGAGCATCAGGTCAAAGTCCCCCGTCACCCTGTATTGGTGCTGCATCAGAGCCTCATCCCCGCGAAGTTCCCCGGAAGCGATGGCCTTCCATACGGAAAAAGGCGTTTCCACCGTGGTGGTAGCCTTTAAGAGGGTATCTGTGAGGACCTTGCTGCCTTCCCGGCCCAACACCACCTGGTAACGCTCTTCCTTATCGGTATAATACATTTCCAGCACCAGGTCCCGGCCGGGCCAGCTTTCTTTTTGGTAAAGAGCCGCCATTTGCCTGGTAAAAGCCAGGGATTCCCGTTGCTTCTCCCCGGCATTTTGATCTATCCCCCAGCTGGCGTCCGCCATTTCCTCAAAGACCTCCCGGGGGAACAGCAGCTGCTTTAAAGCCTCCTGCGTTTCCGGCAAAATTCCTCCTTTGGCATATTCTTTGCCCGCCTGCCTTACCCGGGCCAAATACGCCTCTGTACGCCCCCGCAGCTCCGGCACCCGGAACAGTTCTCCCTGGCCGCAGAAAATGGAGGTATACTGTCCCTTGCCGCAAAGGTGGTCAAAGAGATTCACCACTCCGTCATAATTCCCTTCCGCCGTATAAAATCCACAGGTGGAAATGACCACTGTTTTTTGCCCGCTTCTGTCATATCGGGAAGGATGGCTGCCCCCGGGTGCAGTCTCAGCCTGCTGCATAAAGGGGAGCACCAAGGGAAGCTGGCGGTCGATCAAATTTTTCAGGCCGCCGGGAACAGCGAAATAATAAAGGGGAAAGCTCCAAATGGTCACATCCGCCCACAGCAGCTTTTCCAGCACCTGGGTCATGTCGTCGCAAAGGCAGCATTTCCCAGGCGTTTTGTTCCAGCAGGAAAAGCAGCCCAAACATGGCTTCACAACAAGCTCGTTTACCGCCAGTTCCTCCAGGTCAAGGGATCCTTCCTCCTCTCGCAGGCCCTCCAAAAAGGACTTTGTCAGCCGGTAGGTATTGCTGTTTCTGCCTTTTGGACTCCCGTTAATGACCAAAACTTTCATACAACCTCCCCTTTCCCGCTTTCCAATTTGTCTATGCAGCTTTGCGCCCATTGGATGTGCATCTGCATATTCTTACGGCCGTAATCTACTGTCATTTGCCAATAAACGGCTTTCTCCGGGTTATCCAAATAAGCGCTGTAAGCTTCAATGTGGGCCGGCACCTGGTCCAAGGCTTCTAAAAATATGCGGCAGTATTCCTGCAAAGCCATAAAATACCGGATGTTTTCTTCCCGTCCTCGTTCTCCTAAAAAGAACACCTTCATCAAAATAGGAACACGAGCCTCCAGCTCCGGTCCCCCTTCGGAAAGCCACCGAAGCAGCTCTTTTCGCCCCTTGGGGCTGATGGCGTAAAGGTTTTTATCCGGCTTTCCCTGCTGGGGCACCGGCGTTTTTTCCGCCCAACCCTTTTCTTCCAAAGCCTGCAGTTCCCGGTAGATCTGGCTGGTGTGGGCGTTCCAAAAGAAACGGAGAGAATCCCGGAACACCAGCATAATTTCATAGCCTGTCATTTCTTTATAACTTAAGAGCCCCAATATCCCATGTTTCAGCACCAGGCGCCGCTCCCCCTGCTTTATTTTGTCTTATTATATTCCACAAATGGAATATTGTCAACAGAGTTTTGAAACCAGCGGAAATCGGCTTGAAAAAAGCTGATTTTTGCGGTATACTAACAAAAGATAATTTGGAAAGGGAGATATATTTATGAGTGGTTCAAAAGCGACTATTTTGTTGGTTGCCTTTTACAATATCAAAGCTCTGGGTGTCCGGTATTTGGAAGCGGCCTTGCGGAAAAACGGATACCATGTCACCACCGTGTTTTTTAAAGATTTCAACAGCCTGCATCCGGAGCTGGCCACAGACACGGAAATCGAGCAGCTTTGTAAGCTGGTGCGGGAAAAGCGCCCTCTTTTCGTAGGCTTTTCCGTCATGAGTTCTATGTATTTGGAAAGTGTAGATAAGGTCATAGAACGGGTACGAAAAACCGCCCCTCTCACCACCACCGTATGCGGCGGCGCTTTCGCCACCATGTTCCCGGAGCGGTTCTTGGATATGGGGGTGAACTTCGTCATCCGTGCCGACGGTGAAATTCCCATGTGCCGCCTGGCGGATAGGCTCCTGGCAAAAGAGGACTTCAGCCAGCTGCCTTCTTTGTGCTATAAAAAAGAAGGGGAAAATGTCATCAACGAAATCGGCGACATTTTGACAGAGATCGACGAATACGGTCTTCCCGCCATAGAATGCAGCGACCCCTACTATATCGAGCAAAACACCGTACAACACAGCGACCCCCAGCTTACCACCATGAGCTATGAGGTCATCGCCTCTCGGGGATGCCCCTTTACCTGTTCCTATTGCTGCTGTGTAAACCTGAGAAGGCTGTTCCCGAAGGACACGAAATATGTACGTACCCGCAGTGCCGCCAGCGTAATTGCCGAGCTGGAAATTGTAAAAAAGAAATTCAAGCGCCTGGTGTTCGTGCATTTTTATGATGAGATTTTCCCCAACCAGCCCGGTTGGGTAGACGAATTTGTACGGGAATATAAAAAGCGTATTCACCTGCCCTTTTCCATTTGGTCCCATCCCAAGGCCATTCGTCAGGACACACTGGAAAAGCTGGTAGATGCCGGGCTTATAGAAGTCACCATGGGCATACAATCGGGTTCCGAGCATATCCGGAGAGATATTTTTCACCGTTACGAATCTCAAGACGATATTGTGGAGTCTACCCGGATGATTCGGGAAGCCGGCGTGTTTTGGGCCAGCTATGACTTTATGCTGCAGCATCCCTTTGAATCTATTGAAGATCTCAAGGAGACTTATTTCTTAGTGAAAAAGCTGCACCTGCCCTTTGAGCTCCAGCTTCACGGCCTGAACTTTCTGCCGGGTACCGATATTGTAAGCATGGCCATTGAGCAGGGCATCGTCACCGAAAGCCGCATGAACGAGATTATGTACGCCCCCATGTCGGAGCAGTTCCAGGCCTATTGGAAGCAGGAAAACGACCCGGAAAGCCAAGCCTGGTACCAAATGATCACCTGCCTGCAATACCCTGACCTGCGAAAACAGGTGGAGCAATTCGAGGACGATCCCATGAACCACAAAGCTCAGCTGGAGGTTCTTTACCAAAAGGCCCAAAAGAAAGCGAAAGCCAGAGATTATTTCAAAAAAGGCCGTTTTGTGTTGAGGAGCCTTGGCAGCAGGATGAAACTGCGGTAGCCCGAAAGGGACCCCGGCCTGGCCAGGGACGGCGCCGCTTTGCGCTTCTCCTTCTTGCAAATTTTGGGAGGGCTGCCCGAAAACAAGGCCTTTGGGCGCTGTCGGGCTTTCAAACAGGCCTTCTGATCCATCAAAGATAAATGATATTTTTTTCAACATTTTTATACGGAAAGGGCTTGATGTCAGATGAAAGAGATCCCCCGGCTGCTCCACCATTTTGAACCGGAAAAAGGCTGGATGAACGACCCAAACGGCCTGTGCTGGTTCCAGGGCAAGTACCATGCCTTTTTCCAGCATTATCCCTTTGCGCCCAAATGGGGGATCATGCATTGGGGTCACGCCGTTTCTGAGGATTTGGTAAATTGGGAGGAGTTGCCCATTGCCCTGTTCCCCGACAAACCTTACGAAGACGAAGGCGGCTGCTTTTCCGGCTCTGCTTTGGAAAAGGACGGGAAACTCTATTTGATGTACACCTCCGTTTCCAAGGCTCAGGGGCAGACCCAATCTATTGCCGTCAGCGAAGATGGGGTACATTTTGAAAAGTGGGCAGAAAACCCGGCGATCTCCCAATGTCCCTTGGACCCGGAAAACAAGGATTTCCGAGATCCAAAAATGTTTCCCTTCCAAAACGAATACCGTATGGTGTGCGGCGCAGCCCAAGGCGATGTAGGCGCTGTGCTGCTGTACCGCTCAGAAGACCTGCTGCACTGGGAGTACCTGGGTAAAATTTTTGAAAGCGATCGGTTCGGCAAGGTGCCGGAATGTCCCGATCTCTTCCCCTTGGGGGAACATTGGGTGCTCATGTTCTCCCGTATGGATAACCAGACTGCCCAATTTGTTGTGGGCGATTTCGACGGCAAAACCTTCACTCCTATCTCTTTCCAGCAGCCGGAGTTAGGCCCGGATTTTTATGCCCCTCAAAGCTTCTTAGATGCCAAGGGCCGCCGTATCGTAATCGGCTGGCTGTACAGCTGGATAAAAAAGGTCCCCGAAGGGGCCGAGCGGTCGGGAGCTTTATCTCTTCCCCGGGAGTTGAGCCTGCGGGATGGGAAGCTTTTGAGCTTTCCCGTGGCGGAAGCGCAAAGTCTCCTCCGGGAGGAAGATCACTGTCTGGTAAAAGCAGGAAGCTCTTTACAGGTCACCGACGGGAAAAAGGTCTTCTTTGAGCGGCCCCTGTCAGAGGTTTCCAGTGCAAAAGTTTTGTCCGATACCAGAACGCGGGAGGTATTCCTAAACGGCGGGGAAACATGCTTCAGTTTTTACCTGGATGATTAAACCCGTTTCCGGGCGCAGGCCGCTAAAAGGCCCATCCAAACTGGAAACTTGCCGAAGGAACGGCAAAACTGGGAAAGAAAATGCCAAAAATAGCAAAATATCTCTCTTGACTTCTTCCACCGGATTCCGTAAAATTTATCCTGATTTTGAAATAGAATAATCTTTTTCAGCAGGCCGCCCTTTGGTGAAGCCGGGTGAAATTCCCGCACGGTCCCGCCACCGTAAAGCGCTTACGCGCCAAGTCGGATCCCAAGGCCTGTAGGATGCACATTTCACGATGGATGGACTGTGGCTTTGCAGAAACATCCTTTTTCCGTGAAAAGGATGTTTCTATTTTTATCAAAAATATTATTGGAGGGATTTTTGTGAAAAAAGTACTTTCTCTGCTTCTTTGTCTGCTTCTCACCCTGAGTCTGGCCGCCTGCGGAACCGGCGGCACTTCCAGCCAGGTCTCTTCTGCCGGCGAACCCAGTTCTTCTGCCGGTGAGCCCAGTTCTCAGCCGGAAGCTTCCCTGCCTGCCAAAGATCGCAGCGGCGCGGAAATTACAGTCCCGGAGGAAATCCACTCTATGGTGGTACTGGCTCCCTCTGTGGTAGAAATGGTTGTGGCCATGGGCCAGGGCGATAAAATTATAGGCCACGACACCCAAAGTACCGGGCTGGCCGGCCTGAAAGAAGGCCTCCCTACTTTCGATCTCACCCAACCCGACGTGGAGCAGCTGATGGCCCTGAAGCCCGACGTGCTCTTTATGTCTAACATGACCTTTTACGATGACAGCGAGGCCTTGAATCAACTGAAGGAGGCCGGTACCTGTGTGATTACCATTCCCTCCAGCGAAAGCATTGAAGAGGTGAAAAACGATATTGCCTTTGTGGCCTCCGTATTGGGTGCCCAGCAGCAGGGGGAAGACATTCTCGCAAAAATGCAGGAGGAACTGGACCGCATCGCCGCCATTGGAAAAACCATTACGGAAAAGAAAAAGGTCTACTTCGAAATCGCCGCCGCTCCCAGCGCCTACAGCTTTGGCTCCGGTGTGTTCCTCAATGAAATGATAGAGCTTATGGGTGCGGAAAATATTTTGGCCGGCCAGCAGGGCTGGCTTGCGGTAGAACTGGAAAACGTGGTGGCCGCCAACCCGGATGTCATTCTCACCAACGTAAACTATTTGGAAGACCCTGTACAGGAAATTTTAGACCGTGACGGCTGGGGTGCTGTTGCTGCCGTAAGCCAAAAGCAAGTGTATGCCATTGACAACATGGCCTCTTCTCTGGCCAACCAAAATATTGTAAAGGCATTGGACCAAATGGCCAAAGCGGTTTACCCGGAATATTATAGCTGATGAAGAAAACCAAGAAAACCGGAGCAAAAATGGCCTTTCTGGCTTTACTGGCTCTGGGGGCGGTGGTGCTTGGCATTGGGGTGGGCAGCGTGTTCATCCCTCCTGCCGACACCTGCCGGATCATTTTAAACCGGCTTTTCGGCGTAAGCCTGCCGGAATCTATTGACCCTGTATATCCCGGGCTTGTAACCGAAATGCGTATGCCCCGGGTGTTTATGGCCTTTCTCACTGGCGCCGCCATGTCTTTGGGAGGCACCGTCATGCAGTCGGTCTTGAAGAATCCCTTGGCCTCCCCCTATGGCCTGGGGATTTCTGCCGGTGCGGGCCTGGGTGCGGCACTGGTGATTGTCACCGGCATTTCCGGGGGAATTTTGGGGGCGTTCCTGCTGCCCGCTGTCAGTCTCCTGTTTGCTGTTGTCACAGTAGTGCTGGTGATTGGTATCTCTGCCCGGCTGGACCGAGGCATGTCCAACACCACCATCATCCTCATTGGCATGGTACTTTCCTTGTTTTTAAACGCCCTCATGAGCATGCTGGCCACCTCTTCCCCCGAACATGCTCAACGCATCAACCTGTGGCAGTTGGGCAGCTTTTCCATGAAGGAATGGCGGCAGGTACAAATTCTGCTGCCGGTGGTTCTTTTATGTCTTGCCGTATTCCTTTTCTGCGCCCGGGAAATGGACGTGATGACCTTTGGAGAAGAGCAGGCGGAAGCCCTGGGAGTGAATTTAAAGGTCCTAAAATGGGTGCTTACCGGGACGGTGGCTGTGCTTACCGGTTCCGCTGTGGCTTTTGTGGGCATTATTGGTTTTGTGGATCTGATTGCCCCCCATGTGGTGCGGAAGTTTTTTGGCTCCTCCCACCGGCGGATCTTGCCTGCCAGTGCTTTATTCGGCGGTACTTTTATGGTGCTTTGCGATTTGGCCGCCAGAACACTTGTCCCCCCAAAGGAGATCCCCATTGGGGCCATCACCGCCCTTTTGGGCGCGCCGTTTTTTCTTTACCTTTATTTCGCGGGAAGAAGGAGGAGGTAACGTGTTACAGGTAGAGCATCTGCGCTGCGGCTATGGCGGCGAACCGGTGATCAAGGACCTTTCCTTTTCCGTAGCGCCCGGGGACAGGCTCTGTGTGCTGGGGCCTAACGGATGCGGAAAAACCACCTTACTTCGAGCCGTTTCCGGCCTGCTTCCCGCCCAGGGAAAAGTCACGGTCTGTGGGGAAGCCCTTTCGAAGCTTTCCCGGAAAAAGTCTGCCCAGAAAATTGCCCTTATGAGCCAGATGTCTTCCGTTTACTTTTCTTACACGGTCTATGAAACCGTCATGCTGGGCCGCTATGCCCACATGCGGCAGGGGCTTCTGGCAGGGGAACGGGAAGAAGACCGCAAACTGGTGCTGGAAAGCCTTAGGCGCACCGGTACCCTGGAGCTGAAAGACAAGCTCATCACCGAGCTTTCCGGCGGCCAGCTGCAGCGGGTGTTCCTGGCCAGGACCTTTGCCCAGGACCCACAGATCATCCTGTTGGATGAGCCCACCAATCACCTGGACCTGAAATATCAGCTGCAGCTGGTGGAAGATTTGAAAGACTGGGCCCGGCAGGGGGAACGCTGCGTGGTGGGTGTGCTGCACGATATCAACCTGGCCCTGGCCTTTGCAAACCAAATTTTGCTTTTGGACGAAGGAAGAGCCGTGGCCTTTGGAAAGGCCGAAGAGTTCGACCTTTCCCTTATCAGTCAAATTTACCATGTGGACGTGGAACAGTACATGCGCAGTTCCTTCCAACGCTGGGAGCACGCGTCATCCCCCCAGGCAAAACTATAATTTTATGGAGGAGCACCCCTATGGAACTTTACCGAAGCCCCTACGAGGCTTATCCCTTCCTTTGTGACGACAAAGAAGATCTTCGCTGTGATTTCGAGCTTTTTACCGACGAAATGGCCAGCCGTACCGGACTTCTGCGGGCCCAGGTAAAAGATCCGGCCTTAAAGGCTGAGCTTTTGTGGGTCTGCGAGCTCATTTACCACATCAACCCCACCCTGCGCACCAGTCTTACGGTGACCGAGGAAGAAAAGCAACGGCTTTTCGAAGCCGCCAACCGGCTAAAACAGGAATGCGGTTCCCGGTGCAAGCTGTTCGTACTTACCCAGGGTTGCGAGGCCGCCTGTACCGCCCACCTGCTGCGGGTGCAGGGAAAAGGGCTTACCCGGTTGATTTACCGTTACTGCCAGCAGGGCCATGAAGTCTCCCCCATGCTTCTGGATCTTAGCAATTTGCTCTCCGGCTATTTCTTTTATTTGGCCCTAAAGCTCAATGAGCTGGAAGGGGTGGACGAAATTTCTTATGAAAGCAGGAATTACCGATGAATGGAAAAACGATCATGCTTCAAGGCACGGCTTCCGGTGTAGGGAAAAGCACCCTCTGCATTGGCCTGTGCCGCCTTTTTGCCCGGCAGGGCCTGCGGGTGGCTCCTTTTAAGGCCCAAAACCTTTCCAATCGTGGCCACATTTTGCCGGATGGCAGAGAAATGGCACGTTCTCAGGCCATTGCCGCGGCTGCTTGCGGCGTAGAACCCAGTACCGATATGAATCCCGTTCTGGTAAAGTTCTGCAAAAACGGCGGCACCTTCGTAGACGGTATACTCTCCCCGGAGCTGAGCCTGGAAGCCAAAAGGAGCCGGGCTTTGGAAGCCTTCCGCCGTTTGCAGGCCTCCTATGAAGTGGTGGTAGCCGAAGGGGCAGGAAGCCCTGTGGAGCTCAATTTAAAGCAAAACGATATGGTGAATATGAGTTTCGCCGTGAAGGCCGGCTGCCCGGTAATCCTGGTGGCCGATATCCGCCGGGGCGGCGTGTTCGCCTCGGTCTACGGGACCATTTCTCTGTTTGAGTCAGAGGAACGCAAGCTGGTGAAGGGCATTATTGTCAACGATTTTTACGGCGATCCCAATTCCTTCCAGGAGGGCTGCCACATCATCGCGCGGCTTACCCAGGTACCGGTATTGGGCGTTGTGCCCCACATAGATCTGCACCTGGAAGACGAAGATGACCTGCCGGGGGAAAATACGCAAACCAGGCAGAGCCTGGAAAAGCTGATTCCGCCCGGCATAAGCTTCGAAGCCTTTCAGGAGCAGGAATTCGACAGGCTGGCCGATCTGTTGGAAGACTGTTTGGACTTCCCGGCCATAAAGGCTATTTTAGAAGGAGGTGTTTCCCCATGACAGGATTTCCCAAGGGTACAAAATTCATAGCCTCTTACAGCGGCGGAAAAGACAGCGTGCTGGCCATTCACAGGGCTGTTCGCCAGGGTATGGAGCTTCAAGCCCTGATCATCACCTATAACACGGACCTGGGCCGTTCCTGGTTCCACGGCATTCCGGAGGAGGTGCTCCGACAGGTGGAAGCCTCTGTTGGCGCTCCGGTGATCCTGATTAAAACTACCGGAGAGGCCTACAACCAAAGCTTCGAAGACGTGCTCCGGCAGCAAAAAGAACTGGGGGCCCAGGTTTGTGTATTTGGCGATATCGATATCCCAGGCCATTTGGAATGGGGGAAAGCCAGGTGCGAAGCCGCCGGACTTTCCGCCTGTTTCCCTCTGTGGCAGGAAAACCGGGAGGACTTGGTACGGGAGTGCGTAGAAGCCGGTTTTGTGCCCAGAATCACCGTGGTGAATACCGAAAAAATGAGCGCCGAATTTTTAGGCAGGCCCATTACAGAAGAACTCATCGCCCAGCTGAAGGAGCAGGGCGTGGATGTCTGCGGGGAAAATGGAGAATACCACAGCTTTGTCACCGAAGGCCCCATTTTTCAAAAGGCTGTGGCCGTGGAATTCGCCCCGCCTTTAGAAGTGGACAGTTACCGGGTGCTTCCCGTGAAAATTCGGGAAAAATCCCCTGTCTTAGAACAGGGCTATGTCCAGGTATACACCGGAAACGGCAAGGGGAAAACCACCGCCGCCATGGGCCTTACCCTTCGGGCGGCAGGCGCCGGTATGAAGGTGTATTTCGGGCAATTTATGAAACAAGAGGAAACCAGTGAAAAGTTTGCCATGGAAAACTTTCTTGGGGAGGCCGTCACCTTCGTCCAGTTCGGCGACGGCCATGAGCTTCGCCGTCCAAACCCGGAAACAGACGGCGCCGCGGCCCAAAAAGGTTACCTGCAGGCCCGGGAAGCGCTGCTCAGCGGCCGTTACGACCTGGTGGTGCTGGATGAGATTAACGTGGCCGCCCGCCTTCACTACCTGACAGAAGAACAGCTGCTGGCACTTATGGCGGAAAAGCCCCGGCATACCGAATTGGTGTTTACAGGCCGCGGAGCACCGGAAGCCGTACAGCAAAAGGCCGATCTGGTTACAGAAATGGTAGAACACTGCCATTACTTCCGGGCAGGCGTCCCTGCCCGAAAAGGGATAGAGCTGTAAATAAGCAAAGGCCGTCGCGAGATCTGATATGCACCCCAAAAGTTAGAGATTTTTGGGGTGCATATCATTTTGCCGTATAGGGGAATTTTCTTTTCCTGATGCTCTATTCCAAGGCTATTCCCTATAAGCCAAGGCCTCGGCCTGCCTTTCATTGGTTTCAGCTGGGCTGCGGAGCGCAGAGCCGGCTGGATTTTCCTTGTCTTCCACAGCTTTTTGGCAGCTTCCGTGCTGCTCTTCCTTTGGCAGGAATGGGGGGACCAGGGGCCCTTCTGCCCTAAAAGCCCGTCCACAAATTAACAATTTCGCCATTGATTATTTCTTCCCTCTATGCTAGAATAATGCTGGGTAACAAGTCTTACATTTTTTTGCCATTGGGCGAAAGGAGAAATTATAATGACCCAGAACAAAAGTGTTCTCAGCTGGCTTGAAGAAATGAAGAGCCTGGTCACCCCCGATCAAGTGGTGTGGATCGACGGCTCCGAGGAGCAGGTGGAAGAGCTCCGCAAGCAGGCCTGTGAGACCGGCGAAATGATCAAGCTCAACCAGGAAAAGCTGCCCGGCTGCTATTACCACCGTACCGCTGTCAACGACGTGGCTCGTGTGGAAGGCCGTACCTTTATTTGCTCCAGGAAGGAAGAGGACGCTGGTCCTACCAACCACTGGATGGAGCCGCAAAAAGCCTATAAAATGCTGTTCGACATTGCTCGCGGCAGCTATAAGGGCCGTACCATGTATGTGATTCCTTATTCCATGGGTCCCATAGGTTCCCCTCTGGCCAAGATCGGCATAGAAGTGACCGATTCTATTTATGTTGTATTAAACATGTCCATCATGACCCGTACCGGCCAAAAGGTTCTGGATGTGCTGGGCGACAGCACCGATTGGGTAAAGGGCCTGCACTGCAAAGTAGACATTGACGAGGAGAAGCGCTATATTTGCCACTTCCCCGAAGATAATTATATCATCAGCGTAAATTCCGGCTACGGCGGGAACGTACTGCTGGGTAAAAAATGCTTTGCCCTGCGCATCGCCTCTTACCAGGCCAAGAACGAAGGCTGGATGGCCGAGCATATGCTCATTTTGGGTATTGAGAATCCCAAGGGCGAAGTGAAGTATGTCTGCGCGGCGTTCCCCTCTGCCTGCGGCAAGACCAATCTGGCCATGATGATTCCGCCCGAAGGCTACCGCGAAAAGGGCTACAAGGTTTGGACTGTGGGCGACGACATCAGCTGGATGCGCCAAGGTCCCGACGGCCGTCTGTATGCCATTAACCCGGAGAACGGCTTCTTTGGCGTAGCTCCCGGCACCAATATGAAATCTAACCCCAATGCCCTTATTTCTACCCAGAAGGGCACCATTTTCACCAACGTGGGCCGCAATTTGGACGACAACACCGTGTGGTGGGAGAGCTTAGATAAAAACCCGCCTGTAAACGCCCAGGAATGGAAAGGCGCCGACGTAAACGGCCCCGAGTTTATTGCCGGGGGCGGTAAGTTGGCCCATCCCAACAGCCGTTTCACTGCTCCTGCCAAGAATTGCCCCTGCATCAGCCCCGAGTTCGATAAAGGCGAGGGCGTGCCGATTTCCGCTATCATCTTTGGCGGCCGCCGTCCCGACACCGTGCCGCTGGTGTACCAGTCCAAGAGCTGGAATGCCGGTGTATTCGTAGGTTCCATCACCGGTTCCGAAACCACTGCCGCCGCTGCTGGCGCCGTAGGTGTGGTACGCCGTGATCCCATGGCCATGCTGCCCTTCTGCGGCTATCACATGGGCGACTACTTCCAGCACTGGTTCGAGATGGGCGAGAAGCTGGGCGACAAGGCTCCCAAAATCTTCAACGTAAACTGGTTCCGCACCGACGCGGATGGCCACTTCATTTGGCCCGGCTTCGGCGACAACTTCCGTGTAGTGGAATGGATCATCAAGCGCTGCGAAGGCAAAGTGGAGGCCGAGGAAACCGCCATTGGCTATGTACCCAAGGCCGAGGACATCAACCTGGAAGGCCTCGAGGGCTTTACTGCCGACGACCTGAAGGGCATCCTCACGGTAGATAAGGCTGCCTGGGCCAAGGAAGCCGAAGGCATTGAGGAATTCTACAAGCAGTTCGGCGATCGTCTGCCCCAGGAGCTCCGCAACCAATTGGAGACCTTGAAGAAGAACTGCCAGTAAGTAACAACAAGCCGACACAAAAGCCCGCCCGGCTGCCGCAAAGGCCGCCGGACGGGCTTTCCACATGGCTGCTAACCTGCGAAGAACGGAATTTTTTACCACAGCCATTTGGCAGAAAACACTGTGAAGAGCTTTTTAATTTGCCGCGAACCCATGCGGGTTGGAACGCCTGCGCGAAGACGTCATAGCGGAAAAGCCAGATCTTCTATTGCTGGCATATGGCCTCAACGATTCCCGGGGAGGCACCTCTCCCCAGGTCTTCCGGCGGGATTACCAAAGAATGATCGACGAAATTCGAAAAGAGATTCAGCCGGCTATGGTTTGCCTTAACCTGTATTATATGCATCCGGAGTTCTACACAAGCTGCGAGCATTGGAACTACAGCGATTTCCTGATCACCGAGGAATACAACCTGATCCTTCGGCAATTGGCAGAACAAAACGGCCTTTGGTACGCGGATGTCTATTCCGCGCAGCAGGGAGTGGACTGGCTGGTTTGCCCGGACCATTGCCATCCCAATGACTTGGGGCATCAGCTGATCGCGAACCGCGTTTTTGAAACCATTGTCCGTCATTGCCCGCCACAAGGCGAAAACAAAAGCTAAGAAAGCCAGGAGGCAGTAAATTCTATGGAAAAGTGGGACCTCTATACAAAATACCGGGAAAAAACCGGAAAAGAGCACCTCCGGGGGGAAAAGCTTCCAAAAGGCCTTTATCATTTAGTGGTGCATGTTTGGATCCGCAACAGCAAAGGGGAATATCTCATTTCCCAACGCTCCGCCAACAGGCCAACCTTCCCCCTTTTATGGGAATGTGTGGGCGGTTCTGTGTTAAAAGGGGAAACCAGCTTAGAGGGGGCGCTCCGGGAAGTAAAAGAGGAAGTTGGGCTGAGCCTAAAACCGGAAGCCGGAAAGCTCCTTTTTACAAAAATACGCAACTGCTATGATGGCAAGGCCTTCCAGGATATTCTGGATGTATGGCTTTTCGAATATAACGGAGCCGTAAACCTGGAAGCTGCCACTACCGATGAGGTTGCGGCTTCCCAGTGGATGGCAGCACCCGAAATTCGAAGGCTTTATGAAGAAGAAAAGCTGGTGCAATCGCTGGATTACTTTTTCTGCGTCATGGAGGCCGGTAAACCGGATTACGGCCATATCCTTGGAAAAACGGTACAAGGTATTGTTGACAGACCTTTGGGCGCCTCTCATCCACGGCACCCAAAAATGGTCTACCCCATCAATTATGGTTATGTAAACGACGTGTTCGCCAAAGACGGTGCGGAGCAAGACGTTTACCTGTTTGGGGCAGAAGAGCCCCTGGAGACCTTCCAGGGGAAAGTAATCGCTGTGTGGCACCGGTTTGACGATATTGAGGATAAATGGATTGTATCTTTAACCGGAGAGGATCTTTCGGACGAAAAAATTCTGGGTGACATTTCTTTCCAGGAGCAATTTTTTTATGGCAAGCTATACCGGTAATGGGGAATCTTGGGGCAGCAGAAAAGCGCCTGCCTCAACCGGCAGCTTCCAGAGCAATGGTCACCTTTAAAAGACCGGTCCCCGTATCTACCACAGCGCTTTCCCCCACCTCATTTTGTAAAAGGCTGGCGGAATGGGGCAGAGCCTCGTGTTTGCAGTGAGTGTTTTGTTCATCCAGCTTCACAACGCCCATGTCGGCAAAAATACCTGCAAGCTCCCACACAGCGGCCCGAGCGGCTTCATCGATCACAGCCTGCTCTTTATGCAGCATTTTGTCGTACAGTGCCAACGTCAATTCTTTGGAAAAGTGGTAGGTGACCATCCCTGTAATATCGCCGGAAAGCTTTGTCCTGGCGAAAACGCCGCCCCGGATCCGCGGCGCTTTTTCCCCCAAAAGGCCCCCGGGATTCCTGGACACGCCCAACAGCTTTTCCAGTACATTCAAAGCACTTTCCAAAAAAATGCCCGCCAGCTCCCGCTCTTTTTCCCGGTTCTTCGCCTGGGGGCCGGGGGTGATCTTTTGGTCGGTATTGGCCACATGGAACACCAGCCGGGCCGAGACCTTTTCTGCCAGCTCTCTCATGACAACCGAGGGAAACCCCTCTGCCTCCAGCCGGCGCCGGTAACCTTCCAGGACCTCCGTAAATTGGCCATGTTCCGCCCGGTGGGCCTCCAGGCCCTCATAGCAAATAGAAGCCTGGTAGCTTTCTTCCTCTTGAAAATGAATCTTGGCGTAATCTTGGAAAAACCGGAAGAGCTGCTGGTAAGCTTTTGGACCGGTCTCCTCTTCCAGGGCTTGGAAAAGCTTATTGGTCATGCGGAACAGCTCCCTGTGCTGCACGTCAATGTTGCTTACTCCCAAGCAATAGCTTTCTTTCCAGACAATCCCCTCTCTGGGGAGGCTTGGCTTCTTCTGCTCCCGGGCCTTGTCTTTCTCCGCTTCCTGGCGGGCGGCCAAATAATCCAAATGGGCCTGGCTTTTCTCCCACTTCTCTTCGTCTATCAGCAGGCAGGCACAGCATCCCTCCCCTTCCCAAGGGAACGAGACCACCCGCAAATGCTTTTGCAGCTTTGAGCAGAACACATAAAATTCCCGAACCTGTCTCTGGTAAGCCGCCTCTCGGCATTGCTCCAGGCAACTTATTCCGCGCCCCCTCGAGAGGCAGCAGCTACAAAGCTCCTTTTCCAGCAAGCCTTCCCCAGAGGCGCCCGCCAACTCTGCCAAGGCCTTATTGGCATAACGAACCACAAGGCCTTGGCTGTCCCGGGGCATTTCCGCCACAAAAAAGGGGAAGGGCAGCCTGTCGAAATGTGCTTTACAGCTTTCCAAATTGAAGCCTTCCGCCATTGCTGTTACCTCACTCCTAGCTAAAAAAATTCGGATGCGCCGCAAGCCTTTCCGCGCGGTACAACTACATTAAAAACGCTCCCAAAAACAAAAGACAGCCCTGCAGCGTAAAAGATGCCTTTCCCAGGCCTTCCCCTATGGTAAAATGGAATATACCAAATTCTCCCAACGCAGCCGGTCGCCTACGCCCACCCCTTCCGGCAGCAGCGCCATGGCGATCATAAAGGGCTCGCCGCTATCGTAAATATCTGTTCGGCGCAGGTAGGCGTAATCGCCTTCTATACTTTCCACCACATATTCATAAGGCCCCAAAAAAGCTACCCCCTTCAAAGAGAATATTTGGCTTCACGCTGTCAAGCGTCTCCGCCGTGCAATGTGGCCTGCCAAAGCCATATGAGCCGTGCCTCTGTATATTTTTCGATATTAAATTTGAATACCTAATAGCGCAGACGAAAATCTTACCAAAAGGTTCCCAGCCTTACCTTAAATATATTTGAGATTGTCGCTCCAGCGTATGAACGTATAACATATTTGAAGCAAGGAAATCAATTCTCAAGGAAATTCGATCACTGCTGCTTCAGCAGCTCTATATACTTTTGCCGTTCGTTCTCCGGGATTTTCAGCGCCGCCATAGCCTGCTCCATGGTTAGGCCCAGGGTTTCCATAA